>JAFGED010000078.1 GCA_016931785.1 Anaerolineae bacterium | reverse complement strand
ACTGCTCGTATGTCTGCTGGTGACTCTGTCGGCGTTGGCATGTCTCCCGACGCCGACGCCGACGCTTACGCCGACGCCGACGAACACGCCCACGCCCACGAACACGCCCACGCCGACGCCGACGCCGACGAACACGCCCACGCCGACGCCTACGCCACTGCCATCGATTATCCGCGTGGAGGTCGATGGCAGCGGGGATTACGCCACGCTGGAGGAGGCGCTGGCGGACGCGCCGGAAGGGATACCCATCGCCTTGGGTGCGGGGACCTTCCGGCTGCAGGAAACGTTGGTAATCAGCAGGCCGGTCACGTTGCTGGGCGCGGGAATGGACGAGACGGAGATCGTCTCCGCGGCTGGGGATTACGTCATCGAGTTTGGCGGTGACGGTCCGTCTGTTGTAGAGGACATCACTTTCCGTCACACGGGCGAGCGGGCGGCGGATGTGGTACTGGCGAGGAGCGAGATTTCCTTCACGCGTTGTCGCTTCGCCGGAGGGTCCTATGTGGAAGGTGAGGAATCGTGGGGCGCTGGCTTGCAGTTTTTGGCGCCTGGGGCCGCGTCTGCACGAAACTGCGAATTGATGCAAAATGCGGTGGGCATTCTGGTGGCGCATTATGCCAGTCCCATTCTGGAGTGGAACGTTTGTGTAGACAACGCGATCTATGGCATCCTGTATCGGGACTATGCACGGGGAAAAGCCCGCGGGAACGAGTGCTCGAGTAATGGTGTCGGTATTGGGATTGTAGACTGGGCGCAGCCGGCGCTGGAGGAGAACGTCTGCACGCATAACACGTATGCGGGGCTTGCCTATTTCTGGGAAAGTAGCGGCACCGCGCGGCATAACGAGTGTTCTGAGAATGGGTACATTGGCATCTTTGTTTCCGAACATGCCCGGCCGATATTGCAGGAGAACGCTTGCAAGGGCAACGGGGACGTCGGCATTGCGTTCGGTGGGATGGCTGGAGGTGTGACCAGTGGGAATGACTGCTCTTGGAACGGAAAGAGCGGCATCACGATCGGAGAGGAAGCCCGTCCCAATTTGAAAGACAACATCTGTGCGAACAACGGGGGTTACGGGATATTTTACTACGACCTGGCTGTCGGTGCGGCCCGGCAAAATGAGTGCTTGGAAAACGAGGCGGATGGAATCCGCATCGCTGGTCAGGCTCAGCCGTTGCTGGAAGGGAATGTTTGCGCGGGTAACGGTGAAGCGGGCATTGCTTACGTGGAGAAAGCCTCCGGTGTCGCTCGTGGGAATGAGTGTTTGACAAACAATGTGGGTATCTACGTCGCGGGCACTGCAAATCCCGAGTTGGTCGACAATGACTGCCACGACAATTCTGAGGAGGACTTTTTCGACGAGCGGCTGTGAGGGTTTGGCTGGATGGTTTGCACCTTGCCGTGCGCTTACTCTTCTAGCCGTTCCAGGTTGGCCATGTTTGCCATCAGCCGCTTCAGGCCCACGCTCTCAAAGTGGACGGTGACGATCTCGTCCTCACCGTCCACGCGGCTTTGGATCACCAGCCCTTCGCCAAAGGCCGCGTGCTGCACGCGCTGCCCCGCGCGGAACTTGGACTTGACGGGGCGGGCGGGCTGCGGCGAAGGCGCCCAGGTCGTCGCGCCGGAGGCCGCCTTGTGCTGCGCTTCGCCCGTCAGCTCTGCAGGGATATCGTCCAGGAAGCGGCTGGGCGCCGAGGGCTCGCTATCGCCGTAGCGCGTGCGGCGAAAGGCGCGGGTCAGGTACAGCCGGTCCTTCGCCCGCGTCAGGCCGACGTACATCAGCCGCCGCTCCTCGGCCATCTGGTCGGGATCGTCGAAGGAGCGGCTGTGGGGCAGCATTCCCTCCTCCAACCCGGTGATAAAGACGACGGGGAACTCTAGTCCCTTGGCGCTGTGCAGCGTCAGCAGCGTCGGGGCATCCACGTCCTCGCTCAAGTTGTCCACGTCGGAGACGAGTGCCACATCGGCCAGGAACTCGGTCAGCGTCGTCTCCTCGTAGTCGGCGGCCACGTTGCGCAGCTCCAGCACGTTGGCCCAGCGGTCCTCGCCCTCGTCGGTGCCGTCGCGCAAATAGTCGGCGTAGCGCGTGTCCTCCAGCACGCGGTCGATCAACTGGGCCACCGTCATGTGCTCCCGCGCCGCGATCCAGCCGTCCAGCATGTCCACGAACGCCATCAGCGTGCGCTCGGCTCGCGCCCCCAGGCTTTTTGGAATCTCTTGCATGGCCTGGTAGACTGAGGCGTCGCGCTCCTGGGCTGCGTCCTCAAGCGCCGATATGGTCTTTTGGCCGATGCCGCGCGGAGGGACGTTGATCACGCGCGCCATGCTCACGCCGTCGGCGGGGTTGTGGATCAGCCGCAGGAAGGCGACGACGTCCTTGATCTCGCGGCGGGCGTAGAAGCGGGTGGCGCCCACCAACCGGTAGGGCATCCCCGCGCGGACGAACTCGTCTTCCAGGGCGCGCGATTGCGCGTTGGTGCGGTACATCACGGCGCAGTCGCCAAAGCGCACGCCCTCCCGTCCCAGGCTGCAGATCGTATCGACCACGTAGCGCGCTTCCTCTTCCTGGTCGTAGGCCTCGTGGAGGACGAGCTCCGGCCCGCGGCCCCGCCGCGTGAAGAGGGCCTTTTCCGTGCGGTCGGGGTTGTGGCGGATGACGGCCTGCGCGGCATCCAGGATGGTCTGGGTGGAGCGGTAGTTCTCCTCCAGCAGGATCGTCAGCAGGTCGGGGTGGTCATCTCGCAGGCGACGGATGTTGCGGTAGTCTGCACCTCGCCACGCGTAGATCGACTGATCTTCGTCAGCCACGCAAAACAGGTTGTAGTGCATCCCCGAAAGCTGGCGCAGCAGCGCGTACTGCGCCTGGTTGGTATCCTGGAATTCATCTACCAGGATGTGGGCGTAGCGCTCCTGGTACTTGGCCAGCACGCTCGGGTTCTGGGCGAACAGTTGCACCGTCTTCATCAGCAGGTCGTCAAAATCGAGCCCGCCGTTGGCCTCCAGCAGCGCCTGGTAGCGCTCGTAGATGCGCTTGACGACCTCGCCATAGTACGTGCCGGTGTCGTAATCCTCTGGCGGGACCAGCTCGTTCTTGGCGCGGGAGATGGTGCCGTGCACCGCCTGAGGGCGATAGCGCTTGTCGTCCAATCCCAGGTCCTTGATCACCTGTTTGACCAGGCGGAGCTGGTCTTCGGAGTCAAAGATGGCATAGTCGCGCGAGATTCCGGCGGCCTCGGCCTCGCGGCGCAGGATGCGGGCGCAGGTGGCGTGGAAGGTGCCCAGCGTGAGCTTGTGGGCGCGGGATTCGCCGAGCAGCTTTTCCAGGCGTTCGCGCATCTCGCGGGCGGCCTTGTTTGTGAAGGTGAC
Source organism: Anaerolineae bacterium (assembly GCA_016931785.1). Taxonomy (GTDB): domain Bacteria; phylum Chloroflexota; class Anaerolineae; order B4-G1; family B4-G1; genus JAFGED01. The sequence goes on along the minus strand of JAFGED010000078.1, from coordinate 7,252 downwards.
CGCCATGATCGACCAGGGGGGGGCGTCGCGCTCCAGCACCAGCCAGGCGACGCGGTGGGTGAGCACGCGCGTCTTGCCGCTGCCCGGTCCGGCCAGCACCAGGACGGGACCATCGGAGACGGCGATGGCTTTTTGTTGCTGGGGGTTGAGTCCTTCAAGGAGAGCATGCATATCTGTGGCATTGTAACACAGACGGCCTCCCCGCGCCAGCGGCGCGAGTGCGCGATGGTGTATCCTCCCCTCAGGAAATTCAAAGTGTTCTTCGGTGCAGGAGATCTTAAAGAAGGGGGTTGGGGCGGGCGCGGAGCGCCGCCCCACCCCCCACTTATTTTCCCCTCCCCTGGGGGAGGGGTTAGGGGAGGGGGCATTTCCTGATTCAAAGATACACACCCGAGCGCGCGCCCATCGGCGCGGGCGTGCGCTTTGGTATTTGAGAGAACTGTGCTATGATACGGACTGTTGCCTCGCCGGCGTGAGCGAGGCTGTATCGAAGGAGGCAGGTGGATGGTCGTCACCCAGAGTTTGAGCCTGCACACGCAGGGACGGACTGACATTCAGGACATCACGTCTCAGGTCGCCGCCATCGTCAAGGAGTCAGGGCTGAGGACGGGCACCGTTACCGTCTTTTGTCCCGGTTCGACCGGCGGCCTGACCACCATCGAGTACGAAAGCGGCGTGATGGATGACCTGCGGCAGGTGCTCGACGAGGTCGTGCCTCCCGACCGAAATTACCAGCATCACCGGCGCTGGGGAGACGACAACGGCAGCGCCCACGTCCGCGCCGCCCTCGTCGGCCCCTCGCTGACGGTGCCCTTCGTCGACGGCAGCCTCACGCTGGGCACGTGGCAGCAGATCGTGTTCCTGGATTTTGACACCCGGCCCCGAGCGCGCGAGCTGGTGGTGCAGGTGATGGGGGAGTGAGTGCAGGTGCTCGACGTCGTGGCGGTCGGCGAGGTGTTGTGGGACATCATCGGCGCGGAGGCGCATTTGGGCGGCGCCCCTTTCAACTTTGCCGCCCACTGCTGCCAGTTGGGTGCGCGCAGCGCCATCGTCAGCCGCGTGGGGCGGGACGAATTGGGCGACCGGGTGCTGGCGCGGGCGGGGGAGCTGGGTGTGGACGCCAGCCTGATTCAGTGCGACGCGGAACATCCCACCGGCCGGGTGCGCGTGACGTTCGATGCCGAGGGACAGCCCGCGTTTGACATCTGCACGGAGGTGGCCTACGATTACCTGGCTGCGACCCCGGAAGCTGTGGCGCGCGTCGCGAAAGCCGACGTGGTCTGCTTTGGCACGCTGGCGCAGCGGCACCCATCGGCGCGGCAGTCCATCGCCGAGTTGCTGGATGCTGCCCAACGGGCGCTCCTCGTCTGCGACCTCAACCTGCGCCCGCCGCACTATACACCGGAGGTCGTGCGCGACGCGCTCTCGCGGTGCTGCCTGTTGAAATTGAACGAAGCCGAGGTGCGCGTGGTGCAGGCGATGCTGGAATGCGAGGAACTTGACGAGGATGCGTTTTTGCTTCACCTGCTGCAAGCTTGCGATCTCGAACTGGCCTGCGTGACACTGGGCGCGCAAGGCTGCATCTTGCGCACGCGCCGGGAGCGGGTCGTATCGCCCGGCTACGCCTGCGAGGTCGTAGATACGATCGGTTCGGGGGATGCCTTTGCGGCGGCCTTGGTCGTGAAATACCGAGAGGGGTGTCCGTTGACCGAGGTGGCCGACTTTGCCAATCTGGTGGGGGCCTACGTTGCCACGCAGCGTGGCGCTACGCCTTTTATCAACCCGGATGCGTTGCAGGCTTTTGCCGTACAGACACAGCGATCATCGACGTAAAACCAGGAGTTGGCCGAAAATGACGACGACGCAGCCCGCGTTACCCCCTAAAAAACCTCGCAAGCGAGTTTTTTCGCTGCTCGTTATTGCGATTGCCATTCCGATTTTTGCGGCGTTCCTTCTGATCACGCCGGAAGATCTGCTGGCCTATACTCGGGATTGGTTTCTGGCCAAGACGAACATGGTCGGCTATGCCGTGTGCCATCAAATCGAGGATCACTCTTTCATCATCGGTGGGCGCGCGTTGCCACTGTGCGCGCGCTGCACGGGCACGTTCATCGGCGCGCTGGTCGGGTTCTTTGGCCAGGCCGTGGTGCTGCGCCGCGGCCGCGCCGTTCATTTTCCCTCTCCGCTCGTCATCGCGATCCTCGTATTTTTCATGGTGTTGTGGGCGGCGGATGGCCTGAATTCCCTCCTGGCGACTGAGAGACTGAGCGTTGCAATCGTCGCCCTCTTTAACGTGCGAAACTTGTACGAGCCGCAGCACTGGTTGAGGTTGGCCACCGGCGCGCTCAACGGCCTGGCCATGAGCGTGCTGGTCTATCCGGCCCTTAACGTCACGATTTGGCGGAACCCTCTGCCTGAGCGTGCCATACGCGACCTGCGCGATTTGGGCGTGCTCGTCCTGCTCGAGATGAGCATGGTTGGTCTGGTGCTTGCCCTGGTGTTCGTCCAGTGGCCGTGGGCGATCTATCCGCTGGCCTTGCTAGGCGCTCTGGGTGTGCTTTCTCTGCTTACCAGCGTCAACACCATCCTGGTGTTGATCGCCGTGCAGCGGGAGAATGCGGCAGACAAATGGCACGAAGCGTTTATTCCGGTGCTGGCCGGTTTTGCGGTAAGCATCATTCAGGTCATCGCGATTAGCTCGATGCGTTACGCGCTCACCGGCACCTTTTTGCCCTTGCCGTTGTCCTGATCGGGCCTCTATCCGAAAACCAGCGGACGGCCGGCACCTCGCTTTGGGTCTGAAACGCATTTGTTATCCTCCTGATATTGTGTTTGACCGTGCTATCCTGTATAATAGTTGGTGGATAGTGGTTTTGATCGTTCGAAGGAGGTGTACTATGCGCAAAGTATTTCCCGTTCTCGCATCCCTGTTGGTCGCGCTTTTGTTCACTGCGCCTGCTGCCTATGCAAGTTCGAGTGAGGCCATCATCTGCAGCCACGTCGTCCAGCCGGGGGAGACGATCTACTGCATCGCCCGGGCCTACGGCGTGAGCCCTTGGGCGATTGCTTCGCAGAACGGCCTGGTGAATCCCAGCCTGATTCACCCCGGCCAGGTGCTGGCAATCCCCGACGTGTACCAGGCGCTGCCCGCCGGGCCAACCTGTGTGGCTCAGTGCCCGGCGCCGACGCCCCCTGCTTGCACCTGCTCCAGCTATCATACCATCGTCACAGGCGATAACCTGTACCGCATCTCTCTGCATTACGGTGTGAGTATGTGGCGCATCGCCGAGTGCAACGCCATCTACAACCTGAACTATATCCGGATCGGCGACGTGTTGTGCATCCCAGCGCCTTAGTGGAAGACTGAGGGCGCGAGCGCCAATTCAGCATCAATCTAGGGGCGTTCTTGTTCTGTCCCTCGGCCACGGCTAAAATCGTGGCCGAGACCTTTTAGTACCATCTGCTCATTGCCGGGAGAGTTCAGCCCCGCTATAATGGAGATGATGGGTTTGTCATCGCGCGATCTGATAGCGGCTTTACTGCTCCTCGCCCTGATCCCGATCCTGGGCGTGCACGCTGGGGATATGGCGGCCCCGGCTGGCGCGGCCGAGCCTATCCTGGGTAACCTGCCCGATGATCTCCGGTTCACGTACAGCATCCCCGATCAGCGGCTGTTCCCCGCCGCCTACGAGCTGACGCCGCTGAACGTGGGCAGCAGCCACCCGCTCACCTGGACGGTCGCCACGGAAGGCGCCTGGCTCGCGGCAGCGCCCCTCGGTGGCGCTACCTACGCCTCATTCTGGATCACGCCCACGGCCTTTAGCACGGGCACGCTGGCGGCCTACACCGGCGCGGTCACGGTGACGGTGACGACTCCAGCCGGCACCGCCGGTTCCCCCCATCGGATAGACCTGAGCCTGCAGGTGGTGGACGATTCTTTTTCCCTCGTCTACCTTCCGATGCTGGCGAGCAGCTTTCCCCCGCTCCCCAACGATCCCTACTACGGAAGCCAGTGGGCGTTTGGGAAGGTGGGCGCTTCGCAGGCCTGGGCGCAATCGCGGGGGCGGGGCGTCCTCGTCGCCGTGCTGGATACCGGCGTGGACCTGGATCATCCCGATCTGGCCAGCAAGGTGCGCGACGATATCGATTGGGATTTCGTGGACGGGGACGGCGTCGCCGAGGACGCGCACGGCCACGGCACGCACGTCGCCGGCATCGTGGCGGCGGCGACGGACAACGGCCTGGGTGTGGCCGGCATGGGGTGGGAGGCGACGATCCTGCCGGTGCGCGTCGTGGGCCCCGGCGGGGCTGATTCCCTGGCCCTGGCCCGGGCGATCTCGTATACCGTCGACCACGGGGCGGACGTGATCAACCTGAGCCTGGGGTCGCAGACGATCTGCCCGCAGGTCGTCCAGGACACGGTGAATTACGCCCACTCACGCGGCGTGGTGCTGGTCGCGGCGGCCGGCAACGATGGGACAAACGCGCAGAGCTTTCCCGCAAACTGCTACTACGTCCTGGGAGTGTCGGCCACCGGTCCCGATGACGCCCGCGCCGGCTTTTCCAACTATGGCACGCACGTCACCGTCGCCGCGCCGGGGAGCAACATCTTTAGCACTGCGCTGGGCGGGGGGTACGAGACCAGGAACGGCACGTCGATGGCCACGCCCTACGTGGCCGGACTGGCGGCCCTGGTCCGCGCGCGGTATCCCGATTACACCTCGGTCGAGGTCGTCTCGGCCATCCTGGATAACGCCGTCGATCTGGGCGTGGCGGGCTGGGACCCCTACTACGGCTGCGGGCGCATCGATGCGGCGCGGACGCTCTCCGTGGGCGCGCACAGTAGTGTGTTCCCCGTCTGCCTGCAGGGCGCGATCGGACAGTGGGACGAGGGTACCGGGGATGCAGGGGTTGCTGTATCCGATGCGCCCTTCGTTCCCGGTGAGGTCATCGTCGCCTTCCGGCCCGGCACGAGCGACCCGGTGGTGCGGGCCGCCCTGCGGCTCGGAATCGGCGCCGAGTATTTGCCGCGCCTCGATGTGTGGCGGCTGCGCGTGCCGGTGGGCCAAGAGCGGGCCATATTGGCTCAACTGCTGGCCGAGCCAGCGGTGGCGTACGCCGAGTTGAATTACGTGGTGTTTGTGCAGTAGAGAGCGGCTCACTGCGTCCTTGCTCCCCTGCAACTAGTGCTGCTGCGTCCAGGGCAACCACGCGCCCGTCCTCTGTGCCTAAAAATAACAATCCGTCTTCGGCGTAGGCGGGGGAGATGGCGATGGCTGTGGGTACGATATCGGGCGGTAGTTCGACTTCTTGCCAGTTCACGCCGTCTTCCGAGTGGTAAAAGGTGCTTGTCCTAAATACTGCGCCGTCTTCCCAGTGCAGGTCTGTCAGTAGCAGAAAGATTGTTCCCCCTTTTTCCGTTTGGGGGCCATAGATGAGTTGCTGCTGTTGGTAGAGGTTATTCAAACTGAGCACGGTTTCCCAACTGTGCCCTCCGTCAACGGAGCGATACAGAGCGTTCTGGCTATGGGCAAATATGATCTGATGATTGCTGAACATGGGAGCTATGCTGAGCACTCCAGACTGGGCTTTGCCCGGTAGTATGTCCCCCGTGTATTTCCAGGTGATGCCGCCGTCTCGCGAGACGAGTATTTTTCCCCCTATACTGCCTATCAATGTTTTGTCTCGATCGAATTCAGGTGACATGACGATCTGGTTCAGTTCAATGTCCAGCGGTTGCCAAGTAATTCCGCTATCTACGGAACGGAAAATTCCGCCTGAGCCCCAGGCATCGGCAAAGACTGTTTGATCGTGCTCATAGCCTGGTGAGAGGAAAATCTTGTGGATATTCATGTTTGAGAGCCCTGTGTTTGAGGGCTGCCACAACTTACCACCGTCGGTTGACTTGAAGATGCCCATGCCAACGATCCCTACAAAGACTGTCTGATCTCTAGCATAGTTTGGCGAGATGGCCAATGCCGAGATACGCTCACAAGTGCCTCGCAAACCACCTCTGGGCTGCCCCCAAGTGTCGCCGCCATTTTTGCTGACGAGTAACAGACTGCCCGAACCGGCATAGTCGCAATCTGAAATATCATAACCCCACAGGCCAAATAGACTCCTATCGTAGGACCAGGCAGGCGACACAAATAGGTGCTGTACCGACATGGTGGGCGGATGAGAGGCCTTTAGCGGTTCGAATGAAGGTGGTCGAATAGCTTCGGTTGGCCAAATGTACAGCTGCCCCTTAGCGAGAAAGTAGAGTTGATCGGTCTTGGGATCATAACCGGCTAGTCGTCCATCGACTGGATTGGGCAGGCTCATCACCAAAGTTAGCGTGTTGGCATCAAAAACTCTAAAGCCGCCACTGGATTCGTACAGTCGTTCGCGCATTGGGTCAACGTAAAACCCAGTTTGATCTTCCCAATCTCCTCGGTGCCACCAGTTGCTGGATTCTTGGTGGGGTTTCCCATCTTGCCAGATCCAGTGAGACCAAATGTTGTACCAGTCCGCTCCGTACAAGCGGCCATCGAAGGCTGTGGCTCTGATGGCTGTGCCAACGACGATTCGGGCGACCTCAATGTTGTTATCCAGATCGTAGGAGATGATGGTTTCATTGTCGGGTACCATGAACGAAGGATTTAAATCCGTTTTAAAGTCGAGGTAAAGAAGGCGACGATTGCTGTCATACTCAGTCCATTGGAGGAGCCCCTGACCTGACTCTTGGCCACTAAACCTGGCAGGAATGTCAAAGACGACTGTATCAACAATCTTGCCGTGGGTTGGGTCGATGATATAGACGACGTTCTCGCGGAAAGCCAGTGCTTGGCCGGTGATTGGGTCGGCCTGTGGCGCCCATTCGCCTCGCCGCCATCTATCTTTATCGGCTGGCAGGGGAATGGTGGTGTGCAAGTCACCTGTTTGGATATTCAGCACAACCAACCCGACCTCGGCCTGATCAACGTACAGCCAACCGTGAATGGGGTCGACGTCGAACGTGCCGGTGATGCCATAGGCTGCCAGTAGCTGCCCATCCGTCGCTGACAAGGCCACGATCTGCTCAACGCCGTCTAGGACACCCGTCATGTACAAGCGCCTGGATTCGCTGTCGATGACCAGCGGGGCCGTCAGGCTGATCACCGGCGAGGTGACGAGCCTCGGCGTGGGCGAAGGCATTGGTGTAGCTGGCGGATATGTTGCCGATGGGGTCGGCGAGGCGAAAGGGGTGGCTAGATGAGTCGCCGTTGGCTTT
>JAFGED010000412.1 GCA_016931785.1 Anaerolineae bacterium | reverse complement strand
TCTCAGTCCATCACTGCGCGCGGTAGACGTTGCCGTCTACGTCTGCAAAGTACAGATACTCGCCGGCTATGGTCAAGCCCATGATGTCGTCGTCTACCTCGTCGTCTGAGAACGCTAACCGCAGAGGCTCCTGTCCCGTTTCGACAAGGTATATGCCGCACGGGTCTGGATCGTGCATCCCCACGACGACGACGCGATCCACGTTTCTCAGGGTGACGGCAGACACCGAATTCATGGCCTCTGTGACGATCTGTACCTCATCGTCGCCGGCTATGCGCACAACTTTTACCTGTTCAGACATGCCAATCCAGAACATCCCCAGATAGGAGCAAGCGCTGTACTCCTTCCTTTCCGGCCTGAAAGGGCCGCTCTCACCCCAGATCGCGGCAACGAGGTCCCCATCATCGCCCGTGGCAAGCGCTACGGGGATTCCACCTTCATAGATGGTGGTCAGTGTATTGTCTGGTGACAGCCTGGAGATCTGTCCTGTGATATTGTCAGCTCCGCCAAGATAAGTGAAGGGTTGGAGGTTCAGGTTGAGATTGCCTTCACTCGCCCAGGTTCCTACGTACACGTTTCCGTCGAGATCTGACGACAGGGAGAGAACGTTGTCTTGCAACTCCAGTAAGGTGGTGGCATTGCCATCTTGATCGATTTGCAGGAGCCTGTCTGTCTTGTCGGCGCAGTCGTTGACGACGAGATCCCCGCTGGGAAGAACGGCCATCGACCGGCGGCTGAAGCTACACAGCGCCAGATCAGAATACACTTTCTCAGAGCCGCCCTCTGCATCGATTCGGAGCAGGTCACCGCCGTCTGTCAGGACGTAAAGGTTGCCGTCACGATCACTTGACAGCCTCCAGACGTAATCCGAAGCAGTGTAGACCAGCTCCGCCTGCGGATTGTCACTCAGCGTGAACTGCTGATCATCCTGCCCGAGGTCCGGCAACTCGATGCCCGGTAATGGGACGCACACGCACGCCACTGAGGCGAGCAGCAGAACGAGAGCGGGTGTCAGAGTCTTGATTCGTTTTTTGGTAGTCATGGGATCCTCCTTATGTGTCGTGGTTTTCAAAAGCTCCACTTTGCCACCGTTCGTATTCCTGCTCTATTACTTCCCCAGGTCGATTGGGGGATTACCCGGCCACGTGAGTGTAAAGTCGCGTCCAGAGTCCGTCGCGCCAAAGACCAGGGCAAACCGGTTGTTATCGTCGTCGATGTGAGTGATGCCTAGCCTGCCTTTGGAGCCGTCACTGGCAGTCACGTATGCCCCTGAATCGCTCGTCAGGTATGGCAGTGTTTCGCCGAATAACTCGTCGCTGATTTCGCGTATGTCTCCTCCGTCCGGCCTTTCTAGCCACAAGATGAGGACCTGATAGCCTTCTTTCGCGTGACTGCACGTTGGGCCGGAGGAGCACCCTGGGGGAAAGCTATCCGCCAGCTCGACCTTTGCAATTATCAGGGTGCCTGCAGAGGTTTTGAGCTCAAGCTGTGGCTGTGGAGTCGGCGTGTCTGTCGGATCCGAAGGTCGAGCTGGCGCCGAGTCGATCTCTGTCAGGTTCGTCAAGCCGCACACGTTGCAGGCAAGCGAAAGGATTGTCAGGGTGAAGATTGCTGCAAAGAGAAGGGTTGTGCGTGTGATTGAACGCTGCATGGTACACCTCCTAAAGCTAATTGCCTACATTATAGCATGTGCTTGAACGGCTTGCTTGACGCGCCTTGGTCAGTGTGTCAACAGCCTTGGTACAGGGCTGTTGAAAAACGCCCTCGAACCTCCCCCCTCTTTTTCGAGCGATGGAGACGGCTCGGGCGAACAGCCTGAGAAGATACCAGAAATGTATCATCTCAATAAGACGGGGGGTGTGAGGGCGGCGCAGCCGCCCTCACACCCCCCGTCTTCCCCTACTTATTGAGAAGATACCCGGAAATTGTGCTATAATGGGGCAGTTTTCGAGGAGAGGAATGGCTACAGCGTCGCGCTACAAAGAGTCGAGCTTCCCGGTCGATTACCGTGCGGCTGAGGTTGGACAGATCATGTCCGCCCTTTACCGCCAGCGCAGCATCGCCGTCACCGGATTGGCCGGGATGGGCAAATCGAACGTCGTGCGCTTTATCGTCTCCCATCCCGATGTCCGCTCGCGCTATCTGCAGGAGCGGGCGGATGACTATGCCTTCTTGCATGTGGATTGCGCCGGGCTGGTCGTAGTCGCCGAGGCCGAGATTCTGGGTGAGATCGCTGTGCAGTTACCCGGTGACAGGGTTGCTGACTTACCCCGCGACGCCCGGGATGTCTGGCGCATCCTCAAGGAAAGGGTTCTCGATCTGAATCCCGATCTGAACCTGGTGATTGTATTGGATTATTTCGACGAAGCCGTCACGGTTTTGGATAGGTCGTTTTTCAATCGCCTTTTTCATCTGCGGAATGCCCGTTCCAAGGGCAACCTGTCGTACGTTTTCGTCACGCGCCGCCCGCTAGGGTCACTTTACGAGTTGCAGGAGTTGCTGGACGACGAATGCGCCATCACACCTCTTGGTCGCGAGGACGCCCTCGTTTCCATACGGCGCGACGAAGCCAGACTGGGCTGCACGTTTGACGCGGCGCAGCGGGACAAATTGATCGTCTGCACCGGCGGGCACCCGGGATTTTTGAAGAACGCCTGCGAGTTGTTGGGGAGCGGGCGCTTGGATGCAGGCCTGCCGGATGAGGCGTTCGTTCGGCAGTTGCTCGATTCAGGCAAGGTCAGGAACCTGTGCCGGGAGCTGTGGGACGATCTGACGCCGGCAGAGCAATCCGTGCTCCTCAAGGTGGTTCGTGGATCGTCTTTGCCTGAGAATGCGGATGGGGGTTGCGTGACGTACCTGGAGCGGAGTGGGGTGTTGGTCAGAGAGGGGGGCAGAACAAGGGTCTTTTGCCCGTTGTTTGAGACATTTGTTTGCGGGATTGGGGCGTCAACCCCTTGCGAGATTTGTGTCGCGCCTGTGTTTCCCAACCAGGCGCGCATCGAAACCCCGGCGGGCGAGGCGGCGGTAGATCTCTCGCCCAAGCTGTTTGCTCTGCTTGCGGCCCTTTCCGAGACACGAGGAGACGTTTTGACTACCGATGATCTCATCCGCTGTGTCTATGGCGATGAGGCGTTGGGGGTCACCAACGCGGCGCTCTCTCAACTCGTCAAGCGGCTGCGGGCCGCGGTCGATCCATACGTGCGCCGGCTGATAAAAGACCAAGCGTACACCTGCGTGGAGACGGTTCGCGACGTTGGCTACAAGCTGAACGGTTGAGTGTGGTTCTAGAGCTGGCTGCACAGCATGCCGGCCGAAAGTAAAGCGTACCTTTTCTGCTGTCGTTCGCAGACCTCGTTCCCGAACTGGTCCGGGCGGTAGGTCACAATAGGCAGCGTTGCGCTCAAGAGGCTAAGGTGATAGGGACGAACGTCGTCTGGGTTGACCAGTTGGGGAACGGCTTGGCGACGAATCTCCCGGATGGCCAGCCACGCTTTCTGAAAGCGCTCCTCGAGCAGAATCTCGCTTGCAGGCGATTCCGTCGGCAGCTCGTGCAACGACATCCCGCCGCTCAGCAGCGCCCGCTCAAAGTCTACGGCCCGCTGTAGATCGTCCGCGTTCTCCAGCACGGTCAAGATGCACTTGACATCCGCCTCCAACCGGGCAAAGTCCCGCAGCGTGTGCCCGCGATCGGGGTCGATGGGCACGCCCTCGCGGACCGCCTCGCGGACGCGCGCCGCCGACAGCCCGTTGCCGCTGTGGGAAAAGTCGATGAACCAGGGACGCCGGTGGTCGTGTCTGCCGATCTCGATCAGCACGTTCTGTGCGTGCAGGTCGCCGTGGACGATGGAGCGGCGGATGGGCAGGTTGAGGGTGTGCCTGGGCCAGGTGCGCAGGAACGCCACGGGATCGTGCCAGGGGATGTTGGCTGGGGGAGCGAAGTCGGGCTTGAGGTTGGGTTGCAGCCGTTCCTCGATCGCGGTAAAGTTGGCGCGATAGGGGTCGTCGTCGGCCACCAGTTTCCCCACGTGGCCGATGATCGTCTCCCGTTTCTTGTGTAGCAGGTGGTACTCGTCATAAAGATTGGTTTTTTCCTGATGGCCGTTTTGATACCAGGCCTGTTTCAGATGGGTGTAGACCTCTTCGATCAGTTCGGATATCTCGATGGGGGCGCGTCCGTTGTAGAACTGGTAAAAGCTCTGTATGTCGTGCCTCGGCTCCAGCCCGACGAACTCGTAGGCGATCCCGGCAAAAGAATCCCACTCGGCGTATCGAAAGAAGCGGGCCGCGCTGGGCAGGTAGTCCTGGACGTATCGGACGAACTTTTCGTGTTCGTCGGCCATCTCGCGCTTGTCGCCTAGCTTGACCACGTAGGATTTGAGGGGGATGCTTTCCTCTCCCTGGCGTTGGCGTCTGACCAATACGGTTGTGTCGCCCCCGTGCCCGCCGGACAAGGGTTTGACGTGCACGTGCTTGATGTCTGTGGGGCGCCTGAAAAGGATCTGGATCAGGGGCAGGAATTCGGCTCTATCTAGCTGTTTGTGTCCGTGGATGGCAGGGATATCGTCGTCGAGGGGGTGTCCCTGCAGGTCGGCCAGCTCGCGCTCCGCCCGGCGGTAGTATCGCCAGAAGCAGCAGCAGGCGAGCCCGCTGGCGACGAGGGTGAATCCTGTGAGGGCGAGGACGAGCCACGAGGCGATGGGCACGGAGAGGAAGCCGTATTTCGAGGCGTATGCCGCGGTCAGGAAAGTGGGGAGGGCCAGGGCAATGATGGCCGTGATGCCGAACAGGACCCAGGGCAGTGCTTTTCGTTTTCTCATCCAGGTTTTCCCCCCACGGAGGATTATAGCCGGAGGGGAATGTTTGTCAATTCAAAATCCGGTCCACTGCCGCCATAACCGCTTCGACCGACTCTAGTTCTCCTAGACTCCGCCTCAAGTCCCCTAGTCCGGGCCTGCCGGCCAAATATCTCGTCAGGTGGCCGCGAAACCTGCGGCAGGCGATCTGCTCGTTGGGGATCGGCGTTTTGCGGCCTCGATTCTCCATCTCGATCAAGTGGCTCAGGCCGCGCAGGTGTTCGGCGATGACGGCGCGGCGTTCTTCGACCGAGGGCGGGGTGTAGGGCTGGCCGGCCCACAGGTGGTGGATCTCGTCGAATATCCACGGGTTGCCGATGGCGGCCCGAGCGATCATTACCCCGTCGACGCCTGTCTGTGCCACCATCTCTAGCGCGTGACGCGCCTCGCGGATACCGCCGTTGCCGATGACGGGGATGCCGCGCTCGGCCTTGATGCGCTTCAGCGCCTGCCAATCGGCGGGGCCGCGGTGCTTGTCGCTGGCGAACCTGGCGTGGATGGTGATGGCCTTGGCGCCGCCTTCCTCGGCGGCGTGGGCCACCTCCGAGACGTTGGCCAATTCTGGGGAGAGGCCGAGGCGGGTCTTGACCGTCACCGGCAGCGACACGGCCTGAGAGACGGCTTGCACGATGTCGTGGACTTTTTGTGGATCGCGCATCAGGGCCGCGCCGCCGCCGCGGCTCGCCACCTTGGGGACGGGACAGCCGCAGTTGATGTCTACAAGCGCAAAGCGGCCCAGGGATTCGATCACGCGCGCGGCGCGAACCAAGGTTTCGGCGTCGGCGCCGTAGATGTGCGCGCCGATGGGATACTCTCCGGGAAACGTCTCCAGGAAGCGCAGACTGCGGTGCGAGCGGCGGGCGATGCCCTTGGCCGAGGTGACCTCGGTAAAGGCCAGGCCGCAGTGGTGCCGCCGGCAGATGGCGCGGAACGGCGCTTTGGTATAGCCCGACATCGGGGCCAGCAGGGTAGGCGGGTCGATTATCAGATCGCCGATCTGGAGCGGTTTAGGTTTCACACCGCTATGTTACCAGGTTTCGCGGCCCTGTCCAGTGAGGTCACGCATCACGTATCACGCGAAAGGCCTGTTCCTCTAGGCCTGCGATCTTGGCGATCAACCCGGATGCAGGTTCAAGTGTGCCGCTTTTGCCCAAGATATAGTCCACGACCGCGTCCGTCATCTCTGCCAGAGCTTGCCCTGACTGCTCGAATATGTCAGCCGCCTCTGCCCAGGCGGGCATTGCATAGTCCGCCGCCAATTGGCGCAGCATTCCGGCAAAGATGATGCGTCCGGCGGTGTGATCGTCCGGCGCGCCGTAGCCGGTGAGGCGGTTGGGCGGGATTGGCGGAACGCCGGTGAACTCGGCCAGGTGGCGCAGGGAGATATCGAGTTGCCTCGCGTCGAGTTCCTGTGCCCAGCGCGGCAGCTCGCGGGCCAGCTTGCGCATCCCCTTGATGCCGAACAGACTGGCTGGCGGTTCGAGTATCTCGCTGGCTCGCTTGAGCAGTCCCTTGCGGGCGATGCTTTCCACGTCGGCCACTTGCCCGTTGAACGCGAAGGTGTAGAACGTGTTCCGCTTGCCCATGCCGGGGATGGTCACATCCCATGCCGGTTCCAGGTCGGCGTAGGGGATGGCCTGCACGTCGGGCCGGTCGCAATCGAGCACCAGCGCCACTTCACGTGTGTCGTCGTAGCCCACCATCAGCACGTGGTGGATGGGCACGTGGAAGGCGCGGTAGAACTTTTCATAGTAGGGCAGGTGGTACATATCGAGGGCGCCCAGGAGGGCGGGCGCGCCCCGGTCGATGGACTTTTTGGCCTGCTTGAGGGTGTAGGCAAAGCTGCGGTTCTCCACCATCTGCCAGGTGAACCCGACGACGTCCGCCAGGGCTTCGTACTGGCACTTGGCCACTTGCTTGCCCCAAAAGACCATGCGCGGCGTGGGAGCGTTCTTGTTCTTGACGTAGACGAACCCCAGCAGGTCGCTCAGGTGGAGGAGCAGCCAATCGGGCAGGCGGACGCCCGTTTCCTGCTCGTACAGGTCCTCCAGACCGTTGATCATGCACGTCAGGCCGCAGACTTTATAGTATTGCCCTCGAAAAACTATCACAACCGCGAAGATTTTTGGGACACGGATTTCACGGATGAACACGGATGGGGATTTTTTTCAATCCGTGAAAATCCGTGTTCATCCGTGTCCAAAGAGATTCGGTTGCGGCAGGAGGCCGCGCTAT
>JAFGED010000077.1 GCA_016931785.1 Anaerolineae bacterium | reverse complement strand
TCCAACCTGCGTTGATCACGGCGGCCATCTTTTCCTTCTACTGGACGTGGGAGGATTTTATGGGGCCCTTGATCTATTTGAGTGACCCCCTTCTCTACACCGTTTCACTGGCCATCCGGGCGTACTCCGATCCCAACGTCGGCACCGACTGGGGCTCGGTCTTTGCCATGTCGAGCCTGTCGCTGCTGCCCGTGTTCGTTATCTTTATCGCCTTCCAACGCTACCTGGTTCAAGGCATCAGCACCACCGGACTCAAGGGCTAACGAGCAATAACGGCTAAAATCGCCCCGGAGATGTACTCCGGGGCGATTTGCATGCGGCCCGTGTGCTTGCCTTTTTGCGCCTTTCGCGCAGTTGACAACCCGGCACATTTGCGGTATCCTCCGCCAACAGACCCTTACAGGAAATTTCAGACGAACGTAGAAAGAATTATGCTCACACAGCTTGTTCACAACGGCATTCTGATAACCGAGGTTCCACTGCCCTCACACCTCGAACTCACGATTCGGGGCCAGCGCCGGGAGCTATCGCCGAGGCAGATCGAGATGGCGATGGCGTGGGCCAAGAAACAGGGCACGCCCTACGTCGAGGACGCGGTGTTCGCGCGCAACTTTATGCAGGATTTCAGCGCCGCGCTGTCCATCGACCCGCCATTGAGCGTCGAGGAAGTGGACTTTGGCCCGGCGGCGGCGATCGTGCTGGCCGAGCGGGCCGCCAGGGAGCAGTTGACGCACGAGGAGCGCAAGGCGCTGGCTGCGGAGCGCAAGGCCAAGCGCGAGGAGCTCAAGGAGCAGTACGGCCACGCCATCGTCGACGGCGAGCGCGTCGAGCTCGCCAACTATATCGCCGAGCCAAGCTGTATCTTTATGGGGCGCGGCAAGCATCCCCTGCGCGGCAAGTGGAAGGAGGGGCCGCAGCAAAGCGAGATCACCCTGAACCTGAGCCCCGACGCCCCCCGCCCGCCCGGCGAATGGGAGGAGATCGTGTGGCAGCCGGAATCGCTGTGGGTAGCCCGCTGGCGCGACAAGCTCTCCGACAAGCTCAAGTACGTCTGGCTAAGCGATAGCGCCCCCATCAAACAAGAACGGGAGGCCGCCAAGTTCGATCAGGCGACGATGCTGGAAGAGAACCTGGCCCAGGTGCGGGCGCAGATCGAACGCGACCTGGCGGACCCCGATCCCAGGCGGCGCGAGGTGGCCACGGCAAGTTACCTCATCGACGCGCTGTGCCTGCGCGTGGGCGACGAAAAGGACCCCGACGAGGCCGATACCGTGGGCGCGACCACGCTGCGCCCCGAACACGTCACGCTGCACGTGGACGGCACGGCCGAGTTCAGGTTCCTGGGCAAGGACTCGGTGCTGTGGCACAAGCACATCCCGCTTCCGCCTGTAGTGCGGCAGAACCTGGAGAAGCTTCTCGAAGCGGCCCGCCCGCCTGGCTCGGCCGGCGACGGCAGGAGCCACCCCACGCGCGATAGGCCGCAGCTCTTTCCGGGAATCGGCAGCAGCGACGTCAACGCCTACCTCTCCGGGATCCTCGACGGCCTGACGGCCAAGGTCTTTCGCACCCACCACGCCACCCAGGCCGTCCGCGAAAGCCTGATCGCCTCGGAGGTCGAGGCCAGCGACCCGGAATATAAAAAGTGGGGCGCCATCTCCATGGCCAACATGGATGCCGCGGTGCTGTGCAATCATTACAAGACGGCGCCGGCAAACTGGCAGGAACGCCGCCAGCGCGCCAGGGAGCGCCTGCAAGCGCTGAAGGAAAAGGCCGATCTCCGCCGCGCCGAGGCGCGCGAGGCCAGGGAAGCCCTGGGAACCCTGCGGCAAGAAGTGCAAGAAAGGCAAGATGAGGCCAAGACGGACAAGCAGCGCCGACGGGTAAAAGCCCGCTACGCCAAAAGGATCGAGCGGGCCAAGAAAAAAGTCGAGGCCGCCGAGGGCAAATTGCAGCGGGCAAAGGTCGCCTTGGACAAGGCTCAGACCCAGGATTCCGTCGCTGTCAAGAAGCGCACCTGGAACCTGGGCACCAGCTTAAAGTCCTACATCGACCCGCGGGTCGTTTACGAGTGGGGGCAAAAGGTCGACTACGATGTCCTGGAACGCTACTACCCCAAGGCCCTGCGGCGCAAGTTCGCCTGGGTGAGAGGCGAAGAGGAAGATGAAACCGAAGAAGGGTAACGGCCCAAGAACAACATGTAGCCAAAGTAAACGAACGCGGCGCGCTCAAGGGAGTGCGCCGCGTTGCTTTATCCAGCGCGGTACTTACCGTGCGAGTTCGAACGTCGAGACGACAGTGGGAATCAGCTCGACGATGTCCGGGTATTCCGCGGCCCTATCGGCGAACTTGCTCAAGTTGTCCACAAGCACGACGCGCACGTCCGGGTTGGCCGGATCCTGGAAAACGTACATCACCGTGACGTACTCGCCGCTGCCGCTTTCTTCGCGCACGACCTCGACGCCGTTGATCGTCAGCATCTCGCTGCGTACAGGCTCGACGTATGCCCGGCGGAACTGCGCCTCCGGCCCCACGCACACCTCCAGACTGAGGGCCGGGATGGCGGGCGGCGCATCCGGATCGGGCGGCCCGCCGAGATCGAACCGGTCGGCCCAAGCCTCTGGGTAAAAGATCACCGTGCGCTCGACGGGCCAGTCATCTGGCATCCCGGCCCCCTGGACGTCCAGGTCTTTGTAGGTCCAGCCCCCCGGGTACGCCAGTTGGAAGCCGTAGGTTTCATCGCGCAAGACCGGCCAGCCGGTAGTGCGGCTCTCACTTGCTGCGCCAGGGCTGCAGAGCGCCGCCGTTTCGAGTGCGTGCCGCAGAGCCGGCTCGAGTTCTGCCAGGTGCTCAACCGTGGGAGCGCTGGTGTAAAAGTCAAAGCCGCGTCGAACGTCATCTGAACTGATGATTACCACGATCACGTGAGTCTCGACTGACTTGATCGGAGCCTTATCGCCCCCCTCGACCGCCGGCCCGTATACCTCGAGTGTAAAACTCCGGCCGTCACCCCAGCCCAATATAATCGGCTCGGATGCCACGATCTGGGCGTGAGCGGGCAGCATCGCAGCCTCCGGCTCCATCGGCGGTTCGAGATCCATCCAGGTAAAGCCCAGGCGCAGCCCCCCATCCCCTTCAGGCATCCAGAGCATCTCCGGCGCGAGTTGCTGCCAGTTGGCTGGCACCTCGAAACGCAATCCCGCTTCAGTGATTTCCACCAGCCGGTACTCGGACGAGGCCGCTCCATCGGTGGCCAACACGACCCGCTCGCCCGCGGCGTGGTACTCGTATGCCTGTTCACCGACCTTTAGCCGGATGACGTACCCCGGCGTGACGACCTGGGCGTAGCTCATCCCCGGTTCGGGCACGCCCAAACTGGCGTCAGGGAACTCGGTCGGCGTGACGCTTTCGACGACGATCTGACCGGCGTCGATGCCCAAGCGATCCGCCAGGTCGGCAATGGCCCGCTCGGTGAGGCGTTCCGCTTCGGTCGATTCCTCCACCGGCGCGTCTTCCGCCAGGTACAGGCGGCCGTTCCGCTCAACGATGGAGAACTCGGCGTTGATAAAGCCGTACTTGTCAGAGCCCCAGGTCAAGCAATAGGCGCCCGGCGAAAGCTCGCCGTGCCAAGCCAGCGGCCAGGCTGTGTCACCGACTGGGATCGCCGGAAGCTCCAGCACCTCGGCGCTGGCCCGCAGCTCCCCCGACGCGTCGCGGATCTCCATCTGCCCCTCGAAGCGATCGTCCCCGGCAAATTCCTGTGTTCCGGCGTTGTAAACGCCCAGGCTGACGTGCAACTCCTGGTCGGCGCCGATGGCGTAGGGCGCCTCGAACATCAACTGTGAAACGGGCGCCTGTTCCGCCGCCAGTTTGCAGCTTGCCAGTATCAACACAACAATACCTAAAATCGTGTAAAGCAAGGTCTTTTTCATCAGTTTTTTCTCCTTTTTCATGTATTTGATACGCCCTTATTATAAGACAACCGCCCGCTGCCTGCATCAGCCACCGGAGGGATTTCCAACCTGGCCGCATGGCCAGGGCCTGACCAAGGCGCAGTTTGGAAAGTGCGCCTACCGAGAACGCCGAGGCAGGCAAAGACTGCCCAAACGCCCAGAGAATTCAAAAAATCTCTGCGCCCTCGGCGGGCTCTGCGGTGGGAAAAAGCACCAACACGAAATGAGAAGATTGCACAACTAAAAGCCCCACCAGCTACCGGCAGGGCTTTTAGTTGGGTGGTGCGAACTAGAGAGCAATGGCGTCGATTTTCCAGTTGCCGTCTACCAGCACCAGGGTCACGATGCGTTCGCCGGGAGTGGGGTTGTTGGCCCAGAACATGTGGGCCCTGACGCTGGCCCCATCTCCCGTGATCGCTGCCTCGACTACCTCGACCCGCTCGGGAACATCCTGGGCCAGCAGGATGGGATCACAGCCGCCTTTATCGAAGGATGCCAGCGTCCGCTCAATCTCGTCTGCGAAGCGGTCGGTCAGAGCGCCGCAGTCGCGGTAGGCGCCATCCACCAGCGGGTTGCGCATCTCGCCACTGCCGCGGGCATACCACAGGTACCAGTCATAGAAGCTGCTGACCACCATCTCCGGCGCGAGAGTGATGGACGTGATCTGCCACTTGCCGTCCAGGCGCTGCAGCGTGACCATCAGGGCGTGCCCCTCGAAGCTGGTCTCGACCCGCACTTGAGCCTCGTCGCCGTCGATGCTCGCCTCGCCCACGGTGACGCTTTGGGGAATGTCCTGCGCCATCAAGAAGGGATCGTACCCGCCCTTGCCGAAGGAGGCCACCGTCTCGTCGACCTCGTCGATGAAGCTATCGGCCAGGCACTCGCTAGACCGGTAGGCCCCGTCCGCCAGCGGGTTGCGCATCTCCTCCGCACCTCGGATGTAGCCTAGATACCAGTTGTAGAAATCCGTCACCACCTGGGCGGGCGCGGGCTCGTCACGCCCCGGTGCCGCCGCGGCTCCGGCGTATGCCAGCCCGGCCGCCGCCACCACGATTGCCAACCCTATACCGAGAACCCATTTGCCTTTCATTTTTCTGTCTCCTTTTTCTAGATTTTGTTTCCAACCTTGCCCAAAGTATACGACAGAAAAAGTCCGGCCACATCGGGCAGGCGGGTGAAATCCCGCTCGCCCGACGGATGGACTCCAAACCTAGCCATTCGGCTAGGGCCGGGTCAGACGGATAGGATAGGCCCGAAAGGTCTGCGAGACCTTTCGGGCCTAGTTTTTACTGCTCCGGGAGCGAGACGCGCGTGATCTTCCATTCACCGTCGATCAGCTCAAGATCGACCCGGCGCGGGCTGGGCGTCGGATTCCCGCCCCAGTAGAGGTTGATGGTCACACCGGCACGCTCTCCCGAGACGGTGACCTCGTCCACGGTGAACTGCTCCGGGATGTCCTGGGCCAGCAGGAAGGGATCACCGCCGCCCCGGTCGAAGGAAGCCAAGGTCCCGTCCACCTCCTGGACGAACGATTCGGCCAGATAAGGACTGGCGCGATACTCCTTGTCCACCAGCGGGTTCCCTGGGTAGCCGATGTACCAGCGGTAGAATTTGGTCACCACTTCCTGCGGGCTGAGGGAAGGTTCCCTGGTCGGCAAGACACACCCACTCAGGAACAGGCTTAGCGCGATGGCGATCAGAACGGGCAGGTTATATCTGGTTCTCATGCATCTCCTTTCAACAGCCCATGCTGCAGGGCGAACGACACCGCCTCCGTGCGGGTGGAGACGTCCAACTTGGAGAGGATATTGCTGACGTGGGTCTTGACCGTCGTGGCGCTGACGACCAGCTTCTCAGCGATCTCGGGATTGGTCAGCCCGTCGACCATCAGCGCCAGCACCTCCCGTTCGCGTTCGGTCAGGTCGTCGCCCGGCCGATGCCCGCGACGGGCAGCCCTGAACAGAGCCTCGGTTGCCTCGGCTGCCAGAGCAGGCTTGCCGGCGTGGGCCTTGCGGATGGCATCGGCCAGATCATCGGTGCCGATATCCTTAAGCAGGTAGCCGCTGGCGCCTGCCTCCAGCACTTTTTGCACCAAGTCGCCATCTTCAAAACTGGTCAGGGCGATGATGCACACCTGAGGTGCACGCGCGACGAGCGCGCGCGTGGCTTCCACCCCGTTCATGCGCGGCATCTTGAGGTCCATCAGCACGACGTCGGGCCGGGTCTCCTCAAAGACGCGCAGTGCTTCCTCGCCATCGCCAGCTTCCCCAACCAACTCCAAATCGTCGTGAACAAGCAGGAATGTGGCCAGCCCGTTGCGCACCATCTGGTGATCGTCCACCAGCATCACGCGTATGATATCTCTATTCTCCATCTTGCCTCCATGTGACCGTAATCTGCGTGCCGCAACCAAGCGCGCTATCTACACTAACCCCCGCGCCGATCGCCTCGGCGCGCTCGTAAATGTTACCCAAGCCAAAGTGACCAGAGGGGACATCGGATGGGTCGAAGCCGCACCCATCGTCGCGGACGTGGAGAGCGATCACCCCGTTCCTTGCACCGAACCTCACCTCGACGTGACGCGCGCGCGCGTGTTTGATGACGTTGTTGAGCGCCTCCTGGGCGATGCGATAGAACGCCACCTTGACCTCCGCCGGCAGCGATGGCGTTGGCTCGATGTCTACCACGACGTCTGTTTGGGACCTGCCGATCACAGCCTCGGCCAACTGGCGCAGCAGCTCGGCCATGTCGGCCTTGACCAACGTCGCCGGCCGCAGCTCCACGAGCAGCGCGCGCATCTCGGCCATGGCGCCCCGCGCCAGCTTGCGCAGGATCTCCAGCCGCCGCTGCCCCTCCTCCGGGTCACGCGCCCACAGCCGGGGAAGCACGTCGGCGATCAAGCTGGCCGAAAAGAGCGTCTGGCTCACCGCGTCGTGCAGCTCCCGCGCCAGGCGGATGCGCTCCGCCTCGGCCGCGGTGGCCTCGGCCTGCTCGTACAGGCGTGCGTTCTCCACGGCCACGCCGGCCTGTTGGCCGATGGCGGCCAGCAGCGCCCGCTCCTCGCGCGTGATGGCACGCGGCGTGCGGGTCGCCAGGTTCAACACGCCCAGAACGGCGTCCTTGGCGATGAGGGGCACGCTGACTACCATCCGCAGCCCCTCCTCTTGCAGCAGGGCCTTGAGCGCTCCCCCGGGATATGCATCTACAGAGCGGGCGCTGGGAACTCTTTCGCCGACGGCCTGCGCGGCCAGGCTTTCGGACAAAGGCAGCCGCTCCACCCGCCGGGCGAAGGGGGCCGATAGGCCCCTGCTGGCCATCATGACCAACGTGTCACCCTCTTCCAAGCGAAACGCCGCCCCGGCCTCCATGTCCAGCGCGCCCAGCGTTTCCGTCAATGCAGCTTCCAGCACCTGATTCAGCTCCAGCGAGCGGCTGACCACCGCCGATATCTCGTTCAGCGTCGCCAGCTCCCTGGTGCGGTCGGCCACCCGCTGCTCCAGGGTGGCGTAGGATGTCTGCAGATCGGCAGCCATGGCGTTGAACTGGTCGGCCAGCACCTCAAGCTCGTCGCCAGTGCGAACGTCGATGGACTGGTCGAAGCTGCCCCCTGCGATGCGCCTGGCCGCCTCGGTCAAACGCGTGAGCGGCTCGGTGATCCGTCGCGCCCCCAGAGCGGCGACGACCACCGGGATGAGCACCCCCAACGCCAGCAGCACCAGTAAGAATCGAGTGTAGGGTTGGCTGGCTTCGATCAGGTCGGCCCAGCTCTCCTCGGTGACCAGTCCCCAGGACGTGCCCGGCACTGGCGCAAACCCGGCCACCACTTTCTTGCCCTCGCGGTCGAGGGTACGGATGGCGCCCGTTTCCCCCCGCAGCGCGCGTTGGACCGGCTCCTGGCCGGAGAAATCGTCGCCGATGAGGAACGTATCGGGATGAAACACGACCCGCCCGTTGCCGTCGACGACGTAGGCCACCTCACGCCGGCCGATGTACAGGCCCCAGATGTCCTGGTAAAACGTGCTGGTTCGGGTCGCGCCGCGCTCGGCGCGGAACAGGCCGACCAGGACGCCTTGATCCTGGTTTTCCAAGCCTGAGAGAGGCCAGGAGATGGCGATCACGTCCATCCCCGGAATCAAGCCGCCGATGATGTTCGAGTAGTGGGCCTCGCCATCCTCGTAAACCATGGCCGGCACGCGCTGACCTACGACCTCGGGGTGAGAAGGCACTCCAGCCACGATCTGTCCAGCCGGGTCCAGCAGCAGCAGCCCGCCATCGAAAGGCCGGGCATCGGCATACCAGCTCCCCTCCAAAACCGCCGAGTCGATCCTCTCAGTGCTGGCAAGGACTGCCAAAGGCTGTACGTACCCGGCAAGCTGGGTGCCCAGTTGATTGGCCAGGAGTAGCGAGTGATCCCGGTTGCGCGCCAGCACGAGGTCTTCGGTGACGCGCTGGTAGGCATAGAAGGTGAGCAGCGCCACGCCGATTGAAATAACCGCCGCCGGAATGAGAAACCAGGCAATAATCTTGGAACGCAGCCTGCCACGGTTCGTCCTCACCCAGCCAGGGGTGCCTGCAGATCCGGTCGATGTTCGCGTTTTGGTTTCTTCTGCCATGCCTATCTTGACCATTCACACACAGTTCGACGGCATGGTACATCATTTTCGGCAGGCTGCAACGTAGCCAGGTCTCGCCCTCTCTAGGCCGACGAGATATCGAAAACCCGCCGGTCCGAGTTTTGCAAGCCGCGTGGCTCGTGCTATACTTTGACCACGAAAGCCTCGCGGCTTTCGCGTGCAAGGCGCAATCGGGCGGGGTAAGGATGAAATTACACCAGGTCATCGCGCAGCGACCGACGGTGACACCTCAACTTGTCATGGCCAGGACACTCCTGCAGCTCTCCTCCACGGAGCTGGAGCAGGCTATTGCCCATGAGCTGGCCGAAAACCCCGCGTTGGAGTTGGTCGAGACCCCTGGGGGCGAAGCACCCTGCTGCCCCAAATGTGGCAGGCCCCTGCGCAACGCCGCCTGCCCCGTCTGCGGAAGAAGCAGCTCCCGGGAATACGACACACTCGAATACGGTGGCGCCGACGCTCGGGACGACGACGGCACGTCCCAACTATCCTCGCACACGACGCTGGCCGAACACCTGCTGCGCCAGGCACGGCTGAGCTTGCCTTCCCAAGATGCGCCGATCGCCGCCCACCTGGTCGAGAGCCTGGACGATCACGGTTTCCTGCGCTGCGACGTCGATGCGGTGGCCTCTCAATTCGGCACGGACCGCGCCCACGTCGAAAACGTCATCTCTGCCATACAGGAATCCGGGCCCGCAGGCATCGCGGCCAGGGACGCGCGCGAGTGCCTGCTGATCCAGCTCGAGCACCTGCGCAGCCAGGGCATCGAACACCCGCTGGCCCGCGCGCTCATCGACGATCACTGGGAAGCGCTGAGCGGGCAACCGCTCGCCAAGGTGGCCCACGCCGCCGGGGCAAGCGCCGAGCAGATTCGGGCAGCCCTGGAATTCATCAGAGACAACCTCAACCCGTTCCCGGCCCACGCCAACTGGGCGGCCCACCACGAATCGCCCCCGCAGAAGGAGGCCGTCTACCCCCAGGCGGACGTCATCATCAGGGGCGGCGCAGATTCCCCTGATCGAAACCGTGAAAAATACGAGATCGAGCTGCCGGGCGCGCGGTCGTACAGGCTACAAGTCAGCCCCTCATTTCGCGAGGTTATGGAGACGGGCAAGGCGGGCAAGATCGCGTTCACTGAAAAGGATGTAGAAGAGTGGAAAGCCTTCTACGCCCGGGCGCAGTTGTTCATCAAGGGCGTCGAGCGGCGCTGGCAGACGCTTGAGCGAGTCGCGCGCCGCCTCGTCGACCAGCAGCGCGACTTTTTGGCTCGCGGCCCCAAGCACCTGAAACCACTCACCCGCGCGCAGCTAGCCGATATGCTGGCTGTGCACGAGTCGACCGTCAGCCGGGCAGTGGCCGGCAAATACGTGCAGCTGCCCTCGGGAAGAATCATCCCCCTGGCCCGGTTTTTCGATAGCGCCGCCCCGGCAAAGGAGGCGCTCAGGGAACTGATCGCCCATGAGAGCCAACCGCTGAGCGACCGGGAGCTGGTCGAATTGCTGGCACGGCAGGGGCACCACGTCGCCCGGCGGACGGTGGCCAAGTACCGCGAGGCCCTACACATCCCGCCCTCCTCTGCGCGGCGGCGCAACAGGCAGTTGGCGCGCGAACAATCGGATACGCAAACCCAGTCCACGAACACGCAGTCTACGGACACGCAGTCTACGGACACGCAGTCTACGGACACGCAGTCTACGGACACATAGGAGATACCCATGGCCGCTACCGTTCTCGTCATCGACGACGACAAGATGATACGCTCTTTCCTAGAGACCCTCCTCGGCGAGGATGGCTACGAGGTGCTGTTGGCCGCCACAGGGGCCGAGGGAGAGGCCACGCTGCGGGCAAAGCCCGTGGACATCGTGCTCCTCGACCTCATGCTGCCGGACGAGGACGGCATCTCTGTCCTGCGAAAGATCAAGCAGGAAGAACCCAACGTACAGGTCATCGTCCTGACCGCATTTGGCGCGGTGGAGAGCGCGGTGGAGGCCATGCGGCTGGGCGCGTACGACTATATCGACAAGCCGTCGGACGTATCGAAACTCAAGCTGGTCATCAAGCGGGCCCTGGACGAACTGACCATGCGACGCGAGATCGAGCGCCTGCGCCAGCAGTCCGGGGCGTACGGTCACGGGTGGATCGTGGGCGAGAGCAAAGAGATGCGCCGCATCGCCCAGTTGGTCGCCAAGGTGGCGCAGGGGAATGCCACCGTCCTCATCCAGGGCGAAAGCGGCACCGGCAAAGAGATCATAGCCCGCGCGATCCACCACCAGAGCCAGCGAGCGGATAAACCCTTCACGGTGATCAACTGCGCCGCCATCCCGGCCGACCTGCTGGAAAGCGAGCTGTTCGGCTTCGAGGCGGGCGCCTTCACCGGCGCCCAGCGCCGGAAGAAGGGGCTCTTGGAAGTGGCCGACAGGGGCACGCTGTTCCTCGACGAGATCGGCGAGATGAAGCCCGAGACGCAGGCCAAGATACTGCGCGTCCTGGAGACGCGGACCCTGCGCCGCGTCGGCGGGACGAGCGACATCAAGGTCGACGTCCGCTTCATCGCCGCCACCAACCGCGACCTGCGCACCGCCGTCCGGGAGGGCGCGTTCCGCGAGGACCTGTACTACCGCCTGCAGGTGATGGTGATCGACCTGCCCCCCTTGCGCGAGCGCATGGAGGACCTGGAGCTTTTCGTCTCCACCTTCATCGACGAGTTCAACCAGGCGATGGGCAAGAACGTCACCGGCGTATCCCGGGAGGCGTTGGCGCAGATGAAGCGCTACCACTGGCCCGGCAACATCCGCGAGCTGCGAAACGTGATCGAGCGCGGCCTGGTGCTCTGCGATGGGCGCGAGATCCAGCTGGGCTATCTCCCCGCCGAACTCTGCGACGGGGCTATCACTCCCGGCGGCTTGAGGGCGCCATACGCCGATCTTTCAGAAGGCGTGAGCCTCGAGGACATGGTATCCCGGCTCGAACGGCGATTGATCGAAGAGGCTCTCTCCAAGACACAGGGCAACCAGACAGAGGCCGCAGAGCTGCTCGCCATTTCGCGGGATCAACTGCGCTATCGCATGGAGAAATACGGCCTATCCTAAAGCACAAGCTGTGCAAATTCCCTCACGGTGTGGAAAATTCCCCACCTCGCGTCCGACCCGGCCGTGGCTCGTCGCGGCGGGTCGTGCCCAACGTTGCAGGCGCGCACCAAAAAGCGGCGGGCGGCGGCTCGAAGGCCGGACGCGGGAAGCGCCCCACCGCGAGCCGCGATGCCGGCAGCCAAAAATCCCCCACATATTGCGTCATAAGAACATACAACCCCCACATATAGGAGCGCAACGGAATTCCCCCCAGTTTGGGAGATCGCATACCGGGGACATCCATACCCGCGTACATGCTGGAATCTCCCCCATATTCGCTCCAGCAAACAGCACATTTGGCACGTTTCTTGCTACAAGAGCTATATGGGAACATCTTCCATCGAACGCGACCGACGCACAATGACATCTTGGCACAACTCTTGCTCCAACAAACAGTGAACCCGCAATCACATCCATGAAAGGGGAACTGGCATGGATTTTGAAACTTGGAGGCCCTGGTTCCAGACAGTTTTTCTCGATCTGACAACCTGGGATTACGTGCTTCTGGCAATTCATACATCACTAACTGCCCTGGCGCTCATCCGTTCTCGCCAGGATTTCAAGCTCAGCAGGCGGCAGCTCATCCTATTCATCGGTCTCGTGGTAGCGTCGCTGCCCGCCAACCACTTTCTGGTGCTGAGCTTTCCCAGGACCGACCTGCTGCCCCCGATCGAGGCCCCCATCAAGCCGATTGACCCGTTCGCGCCACTGCTGGGCGCCCTGCCAATCTTTGCCGCCGGCGCCTGGCTGGGCGCTGGGCCGGCGACGTTGGTGGGTTTAGTCGGCGGCGTCCTGCGTCTCGATACGACGATTAGCGGCGTCACCGAGCCATTCCGCCTCGCGGCCCTTGGCTTCCTGGTCGGATCTCTGCTGCACCAAGACTACCGGGGCACATTGTCGCGCATCGGGCGACAGCCTCTCGCGGCAGCCCTGGTGGCAGGCTCGCTCTCGACGCTGCTATACCTCTCGTCTTTCGGCCACGTAGTCCGTTCAGGCCTGGCGGGATTTGCATACGCACTGACGCTTGCAACAGCCTACATCGGCCCCACGCTGCTGGAGAGCCTTGTAGCGGCGGCCATCACCCAGGCGGTCTACCTCATCCTGCCGCACGCCCGGCCCGTCCAAGCCACGCGCCGCCATCCTCCCTACAGCCAAAGCCTGAGGCGCAGGCTGTCTTACCTGCTCGCGCTGCTGATGGTGGTCATGACTTTCGTGTTGGTCTATGCCGTTACGACGACGACCCTCAAGATAGCCCGGGCGCAGGCGGTGAGCGAGGTCTCGCGCGACGGCTACGGCGCGGTCGAGTGGGTTCCCTACTTTATCCAGACCGGCCACGGCCTGCTGGACGAGTTCGCCAGCGACGAACGGTTCTGGTACAGCGACCCCACTACCCTGGAGACGATCCTAGGCAACAAGCTGCGCGCCGGCGCTTTCTTCGATCAATTGCTGCTGTTTGATCCCAGCGGTTATCTCATAGCCGTATATCCCCCACCGCCGACCGGGAGCCTAGAACTGACGTCCGAGGAAAAGGGACTCCTGCAGCGCCTGATCGAGAACGGGTCGCCCTTGCACAGCTCCGCGCACCTCTCGAACCAGGACGAAGCCATCATGTCGTTTTTAGCGCCGGTAGACGCGGTGGCAAGTGAGGATGAGGTTGACAGCCCGCGCTTTGGCGCGTTGATCGGGCGCACCCACCTCGACAACAACCCCATCATCAGGCGCATCCTGAGCAGCATGCAGTGGGCCAGCGGCCAGGGCGAAGGGTTCCTGATCGATGGAGACGGACTCATCGTCGCCCACTCGAATTCCGACCTGGTGCTGACCAAATGGCGTTTGGACGAGAATAGCGCCGTCGTCGACGCGCTGCCACGCGGCACGGTCTATGAGAGCTACACCCCAAAGACCAATGAGCGTCTCCTGGTCTATTACCTGCAAGCGGAGGGACACGACTGGGCGGTCGTCATTCGCCTCCCCTACAAAGTCGTGATGGAGCAGGCCTGGCAAACCGCCTACCCCTTGCTCCAACTCCAGATCGTTTTTGGGTGCATCGTGGTGGGCGCCATCACATTGATCACCAGGCAGGTGACGCGCCCCCTCAAGCAGTTGGCCGACGCGGCCGACCGCATCGCCGAGGGAGACCTCGCACGGCCGGTGCGGGTGAAGAGCGAGGACGAGGTAGGGCGTGTAGGCACAGCCTTCGAAGGCATGCGTGTGCGGCTCAAAGGGCGCATCGAGGACCTGTCGCTGCTCCTCGCGGTCAGCCGCGCGGTCTCGGCGACGCTGGACCTATCCACGGGAATGCCGTACATCCTCGAAGGCGCGCTGAGGGCAACCGGCGCCCAGGTCGCGCGCGTCGTCCTCCTCCCAAACAACGGCGAGCCGCAGACGGTGATATCGCGGGGCGAGCCGCTGGAGGGGGTGGAAACTTTGGATCGCGCGCTGGCCGCCGCGATCAAGAGCAGCACGCATCCCCTGATCATAGAAAACCTGAGCCGCGCCAGGAACCTGGCCGATCCAGAGACCATCAACGGGCCGATCAAGGCCGTCGTCGCGCTGCCCATGCGCACCAAAGACCAATTGACCGCCGCGATATGGGTGGGATATGACCAGATCCAAAACCGCGGCGACCTGGAGAGCGATGTCCTGGCCATGCTGAGCGGCCAGGCAGCCATACTGGTGGAGAACGCCAATCTGTTCCAGGCTGCCGAGAGCGGGCGGCGGCGGCTGGCGGCGATCCTCCACAGCACAATCGACGCCGTCATCGTTACCGACCGGGAGAATCGTGTTCTGCTGGTCAATCCGGCCGCCGAACACGCCTTTGAAATCACAGCCGAGTCCGTCATCGGGCGAGAGGTAGAAAAAGTCGGGCTGGCGCCTGCGTTGGCCAAAACATTCAGGGAGCTCCCGCCACCGGGTCAAGCACAGACCGAGGAGGTCTCCCTACCCGATGGACGCACACTGTACGCCAGCGTCTCGACAATCTCGGGAACAGACGGCGAACAGGTCGGGCGCGTGGCCGTGATGCACGACATCACCCGCCTCAAAGAGCTGGACGAGATGAAGTCCGAATTCCTGGCAACCGTCTCACACGACCTGCGCTCGCCGCTGATGTTCATGCGCGGTTACGCGAACATGCTTCTGACAATGAGTGAGCTCGACGACAAGCAGCGGGAATACGTCAAGAAAATCCTGTACGGCGTCGTCCAAATCAACGAGCTGGTCAGCGACCTGCTCGACCTGGGGCGCATCGAAACCGGCGTGAGATTGGAGCACAAGCCCTGCCACCTGGGCGTGATCCTGACTGAGGCGGTGGACAGCATGCGCGCCCAGGCGGTGCACAAAGAGATCACCCTGCAGATGGAACCCATCGAGAATCCCCCCATCGTCGCCGGCGATGCCGCGCTGCTGCGCCAGGCGATCGCCAACCTGGTCGATAACGCGATCAAGTACACCCCCGGAGGCGGCGTCGTGACGGTGGGGCTATCGCTGCGCGAGGACGGCGCCGGCACCCGGGCGGTCATCCGCGTCGCCGACACGGGCATCGGCATCGCCCCCAAAGACCAGGTGCGGCTGTTCGAAAAATTCCACCGCGTCAAGCGGCGCGACGCGCCAGAGGTTTCGGGGACCGGGTTGGGGCTGGCCATCGTCAAGTCGATCGTCGAACGGCACGAGGGCAAGGTGTGGGTCGACAGCGCACCGCACGAGGGAAGCACGTTCTACATCAGCCTGCCCCTCAACGGCGTCGTAGAGCCCAGACAGGAACTCGCAAGGTAGCCACTCCTCTCAAACCATCAGGAAAGGACGGAGACCATGGATCTGATCATAAACCTCAAGATCGCGATGGCTGGGTGCCTGTTCTTGCTCGGCATATGCTCGTGCATGGCGGGACTGTGGACGATCCTGGCCCGCCGGTACCAGCAGGTGCTCAAGAACCTCTCGGCACAGTCGGCCAAGATCAGCGGCAAGGCCATCGCCGACGTGGGCCTGGCCCCCCTCGTGGGATCGATGTCCGAACTGGTCACCGCCATCAACCAACTCGTCCGCACCTCCGTCGGCGTCGGCGTATTTCTCTGCCTGGCCGGTGTGACGCTCTGCCTGGCGGCATTCTGGATGCTTTCCGCGGTGTAAGGAGAAGGGATGATGACCAGTCACCAGGTGCAAGCACACAAAAAAAGCCCAGCGCACGCTTCCCGCTCCATCGACCAGCCGCTCCTGCTGCAATACCTGCGGGGCATACGGGACGACCGCGACCTGGTCGCGAACAGCGAGCACTACGTCGCCCGCAAGGTGGCATCGGAGGCACACAAAGGCCAAAAAGACGCCCTGGAGGCCCTGAGCGAGCTCGACCAGTCGGTAATACACGGGAATTTGGGAGCGGGCAAGACCACCCTGCTCAAGCGCCTGGCCCACCAATGCGCTGAAAATGCCCTCTCCGCAGACGGTGAGGCCGTCACCCCATTCCTCCTCGACCTATCGCTGCTGCAAGGCGGCAAGGGGATGGAGGAGTTGCTGCTGGAGGCCTTTGGGTGCTACCAGCCCGCCGCCAGCAACACGACCCTGCAAGCGGTACTGGAACAGCAAAAGTCCCTCTTGCTGCTGGATAACCTGGAGGGCGTCTCCGATATCCACCAACTGGAAGGGCTCAAGGCCTGGCTGGCATCTCGCGTGCAAGAGCACCCCGCGACCAAGATCGTCGTCGCCTGCCGCACCCAGAGCCTGCCCATGCACCACTCCTGGATGGGGCACATCCCCGGTTTGGCCCTCCTTCCACTGGACGACGGAGCGGTTGGGCAATTTCTACGCCGCCATACGTCCGAAGAACGCGCGGCAGAACTGAACCTCGACCTGAGAAAAGACAGCCAACTGTGGGACATCGCGCGCATCCCGCTTTTTCTCAAGGCGATCCTCAATCTGGCCGAGACCTGCGATGAAAAAGCGCCCTGGTGGAGCCGTTGCCGCGCCGTCAAGGAAGGTCTACGGATCGCCCTGGACCTATCGGCCGCGAGCCGGGTCGATCAGTGGCTCGAGTCCAAGGGACAAGGGCTGGCCGACCTGGCCTTTGCCCTCCAGCAAGCGCAGACCCACACGATGGACCGGCTGAACTGCGCCAAGATCATCGCCGAGGCCGGCGGGCGGATCGACGACGCCCTCGACAGCGGGCTGCTCACCGCGACGGAAGACGGCGAGCAAACGCACTTCGTCCATCCCCTGGTGCAAGAGCTCTTTGCCGCCAAGGCCATCGAAGGACGGCTGAAAGGCGATCTGAGCCTGAACCAGCTCGTCCAGGATCAACAGGCGCAGGAGACGTGGCGGGCCCCGCTTCTGCAGCTCTACAGCCTGACGGCCGACCGCCTGGGGCTGATCCAGGAGCTGCTGGCCATCCAGGACGGGTACGAAACGATCCGCCTGGCCGCGCGCTGCCTGGTCGGCAACGAGACCCAAGCAGCGCTGCACGAACAGGTCAAGCGGCTGATGGCGCTGCACCTCCCCAAGACCACCATCTACCAACTGGGCATCGCGCTGAAGGAATTGGGGGCCGCAGAAGCCGCCGTGATCGTCCTGAAGGAGGCCCAGGCCGTCGAATACTCCGCCTGCCTGCTGCCGCCCATCTACCGCCACCTCGCGCCGGGCGCCGCGCTCTCCTCAGCGGGCTGGCAGCCCGACAAGGTCATCCACCATCACAACCTGGGCGTCATCCACCGCGAGATGGAGCGCGATGGCGAGGCTGTCGCCGAGCTGCAGAGCGCCCTGCAAGAGGCCGACCGTCTCTACGCCGAGATATACTGCGAGCTCGGCCTGACCCTGCAGCGCCAGGGCAATTACCAGGAGGCCCTGGAGGCGTTCGAACAAGCCCTGGGGCGGGAGCCCAAGACAGCGGCGTACCTCTACCAATCCGGAGCCACCCTCAACCGGCTGGGACGCCACAACGAGGCGCTGAAGAAACTGGAGCAAGCACAGGAGCAGAGCCCCGACCGGGTGGACATCTATCGGGAGATCGGCTATGCCTACCAACAGCAGCGGCGGTACGGCGAGGCCCTGGCCGCCTTCGAACGGGCCATCGAACTGGCGCCGGGCGATGGCTCCCTGTATCGAGACGCCAGCGCCGTTTTGACAAAGCAGGGGCAATACGAACAAGCCGCCGCCAACCTGAGCAAAGCCCTGGCATTGCAGCCCGATCAAGCCGCGTGGCACGACGAGTTGGGGACGCTCCAAGCAACCGCGGGGCGGTGGGAAGAGGCCTGCCATGGCTACGAGCAGGCCGTGGCGCTCGAGCCGGGGGACGCGGCCTATAACCACCACCTCGGCTCAGCGCATCGGCAGGCCGGCCACGGGGAGGAAGCCCTGCGCTACCTGCGCCGCGCGGTCGAGCTTGCACCCGAGAAAGCCGGATGGCGCGGCGACCTGGCCGAGGCGCTGAGCGCACAGCGAGAGCACGCCGAGGCGCTGGATGAATACCGCCAGGCGCTGACCCTCGATCCAGGCCGGGCCGGCTATTATCACCACGGCATCGGCTGCGAGCTCTATCACCTCGGCGAATACGACGACGCACTGGCCGCGCTCAGGCAGGCCGTCGCCCTGGCCCCCAGCCACGCCGCGGCCCACCACCAGATGGGCCTGGTCTACAGGGCCCAGGGCCGGCCGGAGAAGGCGCTCGACGCCCATCTCCTGGCCTGCGCCCTGCAACCCAGGCAAGCGCTCTACTACCGCGATCTGGGCGTGGCGTACGGCCAGACCGACGAGCACAAAGAGGCCATGGAAGCGCTGCAGCACGCGGTCCAACTGAGGCCCGATTACGGGGATGCCTACGCCCAGCAGGGCAGGATTCACGAAAAGCTGGGGTCTTACGAGGAGGCCCTGGGCGCCTACGAAAAGGCCGTCGAGTTGGAGCCGGAGATGGCGGAGCACAGTCTGCGGGCAGGCGCCATCTGCCAGAAACTGGGCCGCCCCGAGGAGGCGCTGGCGCTGCTGGAAGCGGCGCGCAAAAGTTTGCCCGACGCCCCGGAGGTGCACTATCACCTGG
This sequence comes from Anaerolineae bacterium, assembly GCA_016931785.1. GTDB lineage: Bacteria > Chloroflexota > Anaerolineae > B4-G1 > B4-G1 > JAFGED01. Next base: position 15,692 of record JAFGED010000077.1, on the reverse strand, counting down.
GACACACGTACACCCAGCTCGGCGAGCATGAAAAAGCACTGGATGCCTACCGTCGAACGGTGGCCCTCGACCCGCGGCAGCCGGCCTATCACGCCAAAGTCGGCCTGGCTGCCTACCACCTGGGACAGCTGAGCGAGGCCAAGGCCGAAACCATGCGCGCCCTGGAGCTGGACCCCGCCGATCCCGATGCCCACGCCCAGTTGGGCAAGATTGCCGAGGCGCTGGGGGAGCACGAAAAAGCCCTCGCACAATATCGCCAGGCCACGAAACTGGACCCGCAGGAGGCGGCGCACAGGCAGCAGGCCGCTTCGATCTATCGCAAGATGGGGCTGTATGGCGAGGCCATGGACGAGCTAAGGGCCGGACTGGAAATAGCGCCCTACGACGCCGGTTTGCACGACAGCCTGGGCAAGGTTTACGAGGCCATCAATGACTATGAGAAGGCCCTGCAGCAGTACGATCAAGCGGTCGCGCTGGACACTGCAAGGGAGCCCGCCTATCACCTGAGCAAAGGGGCCCTGCTCCGCCAGTTGGGACGGCACGACGAGGCCCTGGACGAACTCGAAACCGCTTTGCAACTGGACCAGGAGTGCGCCGCAATCTATCGCCAGTTGGGATTGACGCTCGAAGCGCAGGGCCGGGATCAAGAAGCGGCGTCCGCTTTCCGCAAGGCGATGAAATTCGCGCCCAGGGACCCCGCCCCATTTAGTGACTATGCGAAGGTTTGCCAGCGCCTGGGCGACCAAAAAGAGGCAATCGTCAGCCTGCAGTGCGCGCTGGCGCTGCAGCCGGACTGGTCCGAGGCCCACTACTGCCTCGGGCAATCATACCAGAAGCTGGGCGACCCGGCCGAGGCCTTTCAGCACTACCGGGAAGCCGCCCGGATAGGGCCGGAGAGGGCCGAGTACGTGCGCGCCGCCGGCGTCGCACTCAGGCAGATGGGAAAAACGGATGACGCCCTCGCCGCCCTGGAGAAAGCAGCACACCTCGATCCCGGCGACCCGATCACGCACGGGGAGCTGGCCGAGACGTTCCTGGCCAAAGGCCGGCTGAAAGAAGCCTGCGAGGCGTACCAGCGCGCGGTCGATCTGGCGCCCGGCGAGGCCATCTACCACCGCCGAGCGGGCGCGATGCTGCGCCAGATGGGCGAGCACGAGAGAGCCGTGGACCTCCTCAAAAAGGCCGTCGCCCTCGAGACCGAGGACGCCCAAGCACACTACGAGCTGGGCCGGGCCTATCACGAAACGAACCAGCAACTGCAAGCCGCGCAGGAGTACGAGCAGGCCGTCTGCCTGGCCCCCGACCAGCCGCTCTATCACCTGTACCTCGCCAAAGCGCTGCGCGAATTGGGACAGGCGGAGCAGGCCGTCCGCGCATTGGCCAAGGCCATCACCCTGAATCCCAACGAGCCCCGCGCCTATCACCAACTGGGCGACATCTACCAGGAGCAGGAACACTACCAGGAGGCCCTCACCGAGTATCAAAAGGCGGTGTCCTTGGACCCCAAGCAGGCGGCCCACCATCGGCAGATCGGCCTGATGCATTACAAGTTAGGTCGGTACGAATCGGCCGCCGCGGCGCTGCAAGAGGCGACAATCCTCGATCCGGGCGACGCGGAAGCCTGGCACCTCCTGGCCAGGACCTGCGAGCGACAGGAGCTCCACGCCAAAGCGCTGACCGCCTACGAAAAGGCGACGCGCCTGCAGCCGGGGGAGGCTGCCTATCACCGCGACGCGGGCCTGGCGTTCCAAGTGCTGGGCGAGAAAGACGAGGCGATCAAGTCGCTGCGCAAGGCCATCTGCCTGAACTGGGCCGACGTGAAGGCCCACCACGTGCTGGGCGATATCTACAAAAGCCAGGGGCGCTGTGAAAAGGCCCTGGCCGAGTATCGACAGGCGGCCGAGCTAAAGCCGGAGGATCCGGCCTACCGGCACGCCCAGGGGGCGGTCCTGCGCGAGATGGGCCGGCACGACGAGGCAGCGGAGGCCCTGGCCGCGGCACTGGCCATAGATCCATCGGACGCCGAAGCGCACTGGCAACTGGGGAACTCGTTCGAGGCCCTGGGCGACTATGCCAAGGCCTGTTCCGAGTATGCAAAGGCCGCCAAGGCAAAGCCGGATACGCCTCGCTACTTGCTGTGGCTTGGCGCGATCTGGCGCAAGATCGCGCAGCGGGCCTGGACGCTCGTACAGGCCGGCGTCCCCGCGCAGATCCCCACCGCAGATGACTACAGGGAGGCCATCGACGCCCTGCAAAGCGCGCTCCTGGTGGGCGAGGACTCACCCGAGGCCCATGCAGAGTTGGGGATCCTCTTCGCGCTGAACGGCCAGCACGAAGAAGCCGTCGACCAACTAAAGCGCGCCATAGAGGCCTCCCCGCGCACCGCCTCTCACCACCGCGCCCTGGGGACGGCCTATCGCCTGATGCAGCAGCCCCAGGATAGCATCCGGGAGCTGCGCGTGGCAGAGAGCCTGGAGCCCGATTGCGCCGAGACGCAGTACGAGATGAGCCTCAGCCACATACAGGCGGGGCAGGTCAAGCAAGCAGTGGACGCGCTCAAGAAAGCCGTGCAGCTCGCCCCCACCGAGGCCCTGTACCAGCACCAACTTGGATCGGTGCTGCACGAGGCAGGGATGAGCCACGAGGCTGGCATCGCCCTGGCAAAGGCGATAGAGCTGCAGCCGGGCGTCGCCGCGTGGCACGACGCCCTGGGCCGCATCTACACAAGAAAAGACCAAAGCCACCTGGCCCTGGAACAGTACCTGCGCGCTGCCGAGCTGGCGCCGGAGGAACCCGAATACCTGCACAACGCGGCCCTGGCCTACGGTCAACTGGGAAACAACAAACAGGCCGCCGGCCTCCTGGAAAAGTCCATACGGCTGCGGCCGGAAATTCCAAAATGGTACTCGGACCTGGGCAACGCCTACCGAAGAGCAGGGGAATACCAAAAGGCACAAAAAGCCTACAAGCGAGCCATCGAACTCGATCCCCAGGAACCCGCCTATCTGCTCAACCTGGGCATCGCGGCCGCCGAGGCGGATGACATCGATCAAGCCCTGATCAAGTTCAAGGAAGCCGTCGCCCTGCAGAGCGACTACCCGCCGACCTACGAATACCTGGGCAATCTCTACGCCAAGGGAAAGCAGTGGTCCAACGCCCTGGAGGCCTACCAAAAAGCCCTGAGCCTCGATCCGGGCAACGCCGTCTATCACTACCGGGCCGGCGTCATCCACGAGAGAATGGTCCAGCACGAGGAGGCCATCGCGTATCTGGAAAAGGCCATCGAGCTAGATCCGCAGATGACGGAATCCTACATCCAACTCGGACGCGTTTACGAGGCCCAGGAGCGGTACGACGAGGCCCTGCAGGCGTACGAACAAGCCATCGCGGTCGCCCCCCACGAGGCGACCCATCACAGCCAGGTGGGCAGGCTGTGCCGGGACCTCGGGCACCTGGATAAGGCCATCGCGCACTTTAGCCAGATGATCAAGCTCCAGCCCGAGAACGCGCTGGCCTACTACGAGCTGGGCAAGACCTACGAGCTGCGCGACCAGTTCAACGCCGCCCTGGAGGCCTACCTCGAAGCCACCAAGCGCGATCCGGACAAGGCGGACTATTACTATAACGCCGGCGTGATCTACAAGCAGTTGAAGCAGTATCCAGAGGGCGCGGCGATGTTCCGCAAGGCCATCGAGCTGCGCCCCGGCGACGCCAACGCCTACAAGCAGTGGGCGGCGGTGAGCGCGGTGTCCTTTATCCAGCACCAGCGCGTGGGTAACTAGGGGCCTGTAAAAGAATACCTTCCTGCAGCAAAAGTAACGAAAAGCGCCCTTGAACCCTCTAGGCGGCTATCAGGACAAACTTTTACAGGCCTGAAATGACAAGAGTCGGCAATCGTTACGCAATCTGTATCAAGACACAGAAAGTTATTTCTCAACAAACCCTAGGAGGAGGTACGGCGAACACATGACAGTGCTCAACGAATCCACACTGCTCTACCCCACCTCGCTCAGAGACCCGGCGGATGCCGCCCGCCTGGCGGCACAGGCGGCAGTCGAGGACGTCCAGTCCGAGCTGGATCGCCTGATCGAGTCGCTTGCCAAGGGCGGCCCGCGGCCGGTCGGTGGGCCGGAGGCCACGCCCACGCACGTCATCATCTCCAGCAAGGATAACCTGACGGACAAGTACGGGCAGCCCGGATTCGAGCAACTGGACCAGGACCTGCGCCAGCTCAAGCAGGCAATCGAGGCACACGCCGCCCTGCAGGCAATCGTCGTCTACGTGGACGACGGCGCCTGCCTGGCCCCCTTCCAGCTCAAGCCCGTCGACCCGAAAAACCCCTGGCAGGTCAAGATGCTGGTCGATAATCTCGACACGCACCTGGGCGGCCGGGGACGGGCAATCCGGTACGTCCTGATCGTCGGCGGGAACGACATCATCCCCTTCCACCGCCTGCCCAACCCGATCGACGATCAAGACAGCGACGTCCCCTCGGATAACCCGTACGCATCGCGCGACGCCAACTATCTCATCCCGGAACGGGCCCTGGGCCGGCTGCCCGATGGGGAGGGAAGTGACGTCGCATTCCTGCACGCCCTCCTGCAGACGACCATCGCAGGGCACCAAAAGCCCATCGCTCCCAAGGGGCTGTTGAGCGACCTCGTCGGCATGCTTCGGCCTGCGGAGCGCTCGCAACGAAACGGGAACGGCCTGGGATACTCGGCCAGCATCTGGAGACGGGCCTCGCGGGCCGTGTTCCAGGTGATCGGCGACAACCGCCGCCTGAGGACGTCGCCCCCTTTCGCCTACGACGAGTTTGGCATCACGGAGCGGCTGCGCTTCAGCTACTTTAACCTCCACGGCGTCGAGGATGGCGCCAACTGGTACGGCCAGCCGGACGCCCTGTTCCCTGCCGACTACCCCCTCTTCCCCGTGGCCCTGCGCCCCAAAGACCTGAGCGCAGACGAGCACGCCGACTCGGTCGTCTTTACCGAGGCGTGCTACGGAGCCAACATCCTGGGGAAAAACGCGGAGAACTCGATCGCCCTGCGGTTCCTGGCATCCAAAGCGCTGGCGCTGATCGGCTCGACCAAGATATCTTACGGGTCGCTTGCCCCCCCGCTGGTGGGCGCCGACCTGATCAGCAAGCACTTTTGGGAAGGGTTGCAGGCCGGGCTCAGCGTGGGAGAGGCGCTCAAAGTCGCCAAGGTCAACCTGGCCCAGGAGATGCAGGAACGCCAGGGCTACCTGGACGGCGATGATCAAAAGACGCTCGTCAGCTTTGTGCTGTACGGAGACCCATCCCTGCGCGTCACGGCGCTCCAGACCGAGGCAGCCAAGGGAATTCCGGACCGGGCCATCTGCCCGCCCCTGATCTGCCAGAAAAAGGGCAAATTCCAAAAGGCGCTGGCCTCTGAAGAGCTGGTCGCTGCGGTGAAAAAGCGCGTCGAGGCGGACCTGCCGTACATGGCCCAGGCAGAAGTGCGCGCGGCCCGGCTGACGCAGTGCAACGGCAACTGCGACCACCGCTGCGCGCTATCCGCCAAGACCACCAAGGCGGGCGCGAAGCACGCGGGAAAATGGGCCCTCATCCTGGAGAAGGACATCCCCAGCGGGAACAACGGCGCGCACCATCAGATCATCAAGGTGACCGTCGACGAGGGCGGCCACATCTTGAAGATGGCGATGTCAAAGTAGGAAATCAGATGTTACTAGGCGAGTTTCAGTGTGCTGCAGATAAAAGGTTGGCGATCCCGGCCGAGCTTGCGTCGGCGCTCGGCGAGGGAGTGACCATCACGCGCGGCATAGACCGGTGCCTGTTCATCTACCCGGCCGGGGAGTGGCTCAGGCTGGTGGAAAAGATGCAGCGCCAGCTCTCGCTCACCAACCGGGACGCGCGGGCGTTTGCGCGCCTGATGTTCTCGGGAGCGCTGACCTGCACGCCCAACCAAGAGGGCCAGATCCCCCTGCCGAGCGACCTGCGGCAGTACGCGGGCATCGAGGACGAGGCCATCGTGGTCGGGCTGTGCACCCACCTGGAGGTGTGGAACCCGCAGCGCTGGCAGGAGGTCAACGATCAAACGGCCAAAGAGGGCGCGGCCGTGGCGGAAAGGCTGGCCCATCTGGAGATTTGAGTGGTTCGGACGCAGCACCACAGTTTTCATAGGAGGTTCTAAATGGACATGGGATATTGGAAAGGACCCGTGATCAAGGTCGTCGGCATCGGCGGCGCAGGCTGCAACGCCGTGGACCGGATGATGCAGATCGGCATATCGGGCGTCGACTTTATCGCCGTCAACAGCGACGCCCAGGCGCTCGCCCGCTCCGAAGCGCCCAGCAAGATCCACCTGGGCGCCAAGCTCACCCGCTCCCTGGGCACAGGAGGAGATCCCGCCGTCGGAGCCGAGGCTGCCCGCGAGAGCCGCGAGCAGATCAAGGCGGCCCTGCGCGGGGCCGACATGGCCTTCATCGCGGCGGGGATGGGCGGGGGCACGGGCACGGGCGCTGCGCCCATCGTCGCCCAGGTCGCCCGCGAGGAGGGCGCGCTGACCGTCGCCGTGGTCACCAAGCCCTTCGCCTTCGAGGGCACCCGCCGGTCGACCGTCGCCGGAGATGGCATCGAGTGCCTGCGGGAATACGTGGGCACGCTGATCGTGGTGCCCAACGACCGCCTGATCGAGATCGTCAACAAGTGGATCTCGCTCGACGTCGCCTTCCGCATCGCCGACGAGGTGCTGCGCCAGGTCATCCAGGGCATCTCCGAACTGGTCACCAAGCCCGGCCTGATCAACCTCGACTTTGCGGACGTCAAGGTCATCCTGAGCAAGTCAGGCGGGGCCCTGATATCCATCGGGCACGGCGAAGGGGACAACAAGGCCGCCGAAGCGGTGAGATCGGCCCTCAGGAACCCGCTCCTCGATACAGACGCGATCGGCAACACGGAAGGCCTGCTGGTCAACATCACCGGCGGTGAGGATCTCACGCTGGCCGAGGTCAACCAGGCCATGGAGACCATCTCCCGGTCGGCCAGGCCGCAGGCCGAGGTCCTGTTCGGCACCGTCATCGACCCCAGGATGGACGGCCGGGTCGAGATCACGCTGATAGCCACGGGGACAGGGGGCAAGCGCAAGCCGGCCGCCGTCCCTGCCGAACAGCTCCAGCACCAGGAGGAGCAGGTGGCCGTAACGCAGGCGGAGCAGCCTTCCAAATCACAGAAGGAGCGCCTCGCCCTGGCAGAGATACTGGGGGATGACCTGGCGGTGCCCGCCTTTATGCGGTCCCGCAGGCGGGTCAGGGTGGAGGGTGTGGGCATTGTCTGAGCTGGACCCCAAGCACGTTGCCAAGGCGAAATTAATCGTGCGCGCCGAGTTCCCCGAGATGGCGGGCGCCGAGCCCTCCATCTCACAAAACAAGGCGCAGGGCAAAGACGGGACAGCCAGGTCCATCTTCGTCCTGTCCTTCAAGAAGAGCGTCCCGCTGCCAGATGGCGGGCAGTTGAGCCGCGTGGTGCGCGTCACGATGGACAAGGCGGGAGAGGTCGTCAAGCTCTCTGCGTCCAAGTGACAAGGGTGTGTTTGTAGTTGGAGGCAACACCATATTGGGAAATAGCTCCGGACAGACGTCTTCTCCCCCCTCCAACTCCCCCCGCTGGGGGGAGGGGTTCGGCTCCCCCCCCCAGTGGGGGGGGATTTTGGGGGGGGAGAGATCCAATTGGAAAGGACGCGAAGCACAAGCTTAGGCCGCGTTCAAAAACAAGTTCGCACTTTTTGGGCGAAATCACCCTGGACAACGGAAGAGAACACCCAAGTTGTTTTTGAACGCTTGCTTAGCTCCAGAGAACAAACACACCCAGTGACGTTTCTAATTCAGACACAGAGAAACGCAGAGGGCAGGCAGAGCTTCGCAGAGAATAAACTAAAAAACTCTGCGTGCCTCTGTGAGGCTCTGCGTAATGACGACACGAGCATTCACAGATCAGACGGAAAAATCTTGTCATCTGCGCGCGTAACCTGCGAAAATCTGCGTCCTATCCAATTCAGGAGTTAACCATGCCACAGAAACTGGTCAAGAACGGCGGATTCGAGGCCGACTGGGGCGAGCTTAAAAGCCACCGCTGCCTGGTCTTTCCCGCCGGCGGGAAGCCGTACGAGAAGAACGTGGAGAACATCTTTACGCCGCCCCACTGGCTGACGTGGTTCCGGCACGAGCCGGGGGATTGGAGCCAGCCGGAGGTGACCGAGGTCAAGAGCGACCGCCGCGTCCACAGCGGCGAGAAAGGGGTGCGCCTGTTCACCTTCTGCCGCCGCCACGACGCAGGCTTCCTGCAGCAGGTAGAGGTACAAGGGCAGATCGTGACCGTCTTTTTGCGCAGCAGGACCCTGTGGGCGTTCAGGAACTCGGACGCGCACTGGGACGACGTAGAGCTGACCCTCACACCGGAGGGCAAGCTGCGCCTGACCGCCTGGGCGCACGCCTGGAGCAATCAAGACTTCGAAGGGTACGCGCATTACGGGGATGCCCGCTGCTCCGTCGGCGTGGGGTGCGGCGCCCAGGTCATCCTGGAGGGCAACGCGCCGCCGCTGAACGGCGACCCGCTGAACGACGCCATCGGCAACTTTACCTTCTACGCAGGCCTGGACCCGACCGGCGGCACGAATCCGCTGGCCGACACCGTCGTGTGGGGGCGAGGCGCGCACATCTACAACGTATACGCCCAGGTGCCGGTGGTCGAGGCGGCCCTCGCGGCAGTTCCTCCCGAGCCACCATCACCCGAACCGCCCGGCCCGAGGGGCGAGCCGCGCGTCCAATACGCGCGCACCTACGTCCTGCTGCCCCCCGACGCCGACGCCGCCTGGACGCGGGCGGTGATCCAGGCCACGTGGGACAAGAAGCGCTACACCGTCGGCAGCAGCGCCGACGACGCCGGGATCGGCAACCTGGACGTGCGGCGCGTGATCGCGGTCAACCCCGAGCGCTGGCCCGGCGACCTGCGGAGCTTTTTCGAAACCAACTACCCAGGCCTCGAGTACGCGCCCATCGTAGCCGCGACGCCTGCCGAGTTGGGCGTGAAACTGGCAGGACAGATCAAGGCGGACGCCAAAAGACCGCTCGAATTGAGCTACAGCGCACAATGGTCTTCGGGCTATATGCCGCCGAGGGAGGCGTACACGCGCACCTACGTGCTCCTGCCGCAGATCGAGGACGCCGTCGAGCGGATCGAATGGCGCGTAGCCGCCGCCATCGGCTCCTCCGGCCAGTTGCGGACGGTGGGCCACTCGGTCGACGACGCCGGCGTGGGCCCGGAGGAGCGCGAGATCGTCGCGGTCAACCCCGAAGTGTGGAACCGCGACCTCAAGGCGTGGTACGACGCACACTATCCGGGCGCCGATTATGCGGCGCTCGAGACGCAGAGCCCGTGGGAGATGGCGGTCAAGCTGCTGCCCGCACTGGAGGGGGATATCGCCCTGGCGCAGACCGATCCCCGCTGGGCCGACTGTGACTTTGGCGAGGAGCCCGACGACCCCGCCGGGCAGGAGACCATCGGCAACTATGGGGGCCTGCTGACGAACCTGGCCATCGTCCTGCGCAAGGCCTACGGGCGCGACGTCACGCCCCCGACGCTCGACAAACTGCTGGTGGCCGCCCGCGCCGCCTACGGCGAGGGGGACGTCCTGGCGTGGGAAAGCGCCATCTCCCAGTTCCCCATCTTTGAGCAGAGCGCGCAAGACGAGCAGCCGCGCTCCGCGCAGGAGCTGAAACAACTGCTCAGAGATGGCTGGGAGGTCGTCCTCGGGCAGGCGGGCAACGGCCATTTCGCCTACCTGGAAAGCGTCAAAGGAAGCACCCTGCACGTCATCGATGCATGGGATGGCGAGCGAAAGGAAAAGGATGCCGCTGATTACGCCGGAATCCGGGCAGCGCGCGTCAGAAAGCAGCCGCCTGCAAGCGCTTCATCCTATGCCCATTGGGCGCGCAACAGGATTGAAAAGCCCAGGATTGAAAAGCCCATCGGCGTTGGGCCGCAGGCGATCTACAAACGCACCTACGTGCTCCTGCCGCAGATCGAGGACGCCGTCGAGCGGATCGAGTGGCGCGTGGCCGCCGCCATCGGCTCCTCCGACCGGTTGTGGACGATCGGGCACTCGGCCGACGACGCCGGCGTCGGCCCGCTGGACCGGGAGATCGTCGCGGTCAACCCCGGAGAATGGAACGGGGAGCTGAAAGCGTGGTACGACGCACACTACCCCTACGCCAATTATGCGGCGCTCGAGACGCAGAGCCCGTGGGAGATGGCGCTCAAGCTCCTGCCCGTGCTGGATGCGGACATCGCCCTGGGCCAGAGCGACCCCCGCTGGGCGCACTATGACTTTGGCGAGCAGCCCGACGACCCCGAGGACGGGGAGACCATCGGCGGCTACGGGTGCTTTCTGACCGGGCTGGCCACGATCCTGCGCAGGGTCTACCAGCGCGACGTCACGCCGCCGACGCTCGACAAGCTGCTGGCTGCCGCCCGCGCCGGCTACTTTGAGGACAACCTGCTGGCCTGGGAGAGCGCCGTCCCCCTGTTCCCGATCTTTGACGACCAGGTCAAGGACAACACCCCGCGATCCGCGCGGGAGCTGAGGCGGCTGCTGCGCGCCGGGTGGGAGATCATCCTCCGGCAGGCGGACGGCGGCCATTTCGTCTACCTGGAGGACGTCGAGGGCGACATCCTGCGCATCATCGACACGTGGGACGGCGTGCGCAGAGAAAGGGCCGCCACCGACTACGCCGGGATCAGGGCGGCTCACGTCGAGCTCAACGGGGCCACCCCCCTACCCCACGCGGTCTCCATCGGCCTGCACGACGAAAGAGGCGGCGAGTGGATGGCCAGCCAGGGTGTGGCGGGCTGCTGCCTGGTGCATCACGTGGTGCAGCGCCAGCCGGCGCCCATCGACTGCACGCACCTCCAGGATGCAGGTATCACCGTCATCGCCCGCCTCAACTGGGGCTACGCCGGCGGCACGGGGACGCTGCCGCGGCCGCGGGATAGGGATGCGTTCGTCGATGCCGCCGTGGAGACGATCCTGGCGGCCAGGGGCGTGGCGTATTTCCACGTCGGCAACGAGCCGAACAACCGCAGCGAGTGGCCCGGGTTCGGAGGCAACGGCGAGTTCGCGCTGTCGCCGGGATACGTCACCGAGATCTACAACGAGATCTGGCAGCGGGTGGATGGTCGCGCTAAACTCGGCCCGCCGCCGCTGGACCCGTACTTTGGCCCCGGCTCGAACAACCGCGACTGGTGGCTCTACATCCTGAACCACATCGCCGGGGCCGACGCGCTGTTCCTGCACGCCAAGACGCAGACCAACGACCCCGGCGAGGTATGCTCCAGGGTGCGGTTCTCGGACGATCCGTTGAAGTGGCAGTACCTGCACCTGCGGACGGTGGAGACGAGCCTGGCCGTCGTACCGAGCCGGTTCCACGCGCTGCCGGTTTACGTCACAGAGCTGAACCCGCAATACCTGCGGCAGATCGAAGGCGCGCACGGCTGGGCGCCGGACAGCGCCGAGTGGGTGCGCGAGGCGCTCGACTACTTTCGCTACGAGCGGCCGGTGGCCGGCGTGATATTCTACCGCTTTGAGGCGGCGGGGGACCAGAAGCCATACGGCCTGGAGGACAAGCCGGTGATTCTGAATGCGATCAAGGAGGAGACAAGGACGTGAAGCTCCCCGGCCTTGCGCCAGGGAGCTTCCTATGAAATACCCGACAACACTGCCGGGCCTGGCCTGCTTTTGTCCAAGCCTCCGCTTGCCGAGTTCAATTCCCCGTAGTACAATGACGGCAAAAGATGAACAAGCAGGCAAGAACAGCTACGAACACACACAACGCCAGAGGCAATCCCCCATACTTCTTCTGGGATTACGATATCGACGAAGAAGAGGTGCTCCGCATTTTGCGCCAAGGCACCCCGACGGAGAAGGCATGGGTGATCACGCGCATTTTGGAATATGCCAAATGGGACGACATCTGGCGTTATTTGACGCTGTCCGACATCCGCGAGAACCTAGAACACCTGCAGTTTCGCCGGCCCCAGGACCGGGAGCTTTGGGCCTATGCCCTCGAAAGGTGGACCAGTGACGGCTAACGAACGACATCCGGAATCCCCTGAATCATCACTCACACCATTGCAGGCATCCTTTCTTGCAAGCTTCTTCGCCACTGATGCGGGGCAAATGTTCTTCCTAACCGGCGGTACCGCCTTGGCCGCCTACTACCTGCACCATCGCCTGAGCATAGATCTGGACCTATTCACCCTGGGAGACTTGGCCCTTCGCGAAGCCGCCGTCCTGGTCCCCCAATTGGCCTCCGATCTAGGGTGCCGTATTGGTCGCGCGCGGGAGACCGAGCATTTCCGGCAATTCCTTCTTGAGCCCGAAGGCACACGACCGCTGCAAATAGACCTGGTGCGCGACTTTGGCCCGCAGTACGGCCAACACAAAAGATACGGCGAGGTCATCGTGGACAGCATAGAGAACATCGGGGCTAACAAACTGACGGCCATCCTCGGCCGTACCGAACCCAAGGATTTCGTGGACCTGTACTTCATTCTACATTCCGGCCACAACTTTGATGATCTGCTGGAAAAAGCCCAGGGAAAGGACCTCGGACTCCAGCCGTTTTTCCTTGCCGGCGCTCTGCGACAGGTGCTCCACTTCCAGCACCTGCCCACCACCACGCCCCCCCTGGCGCTCCCTGAACTGCAAGCTTTTATCACCGCCCTCTCCAACCAGTTGCTCGACCGCCTGCAACCACCCGAGCAAGCAACCGGGTAAAGCAAAACAGGCAATCTCCTCACCTTGCCACACAAGAAAAGCGGGCACCCTATGTTAGAATGCCCGACTCAATCGCCTAGCGGATCAGCGTTTATCCATGTGCCGATCCTTTCTATTGCAACGGCGAGGGGATCGTCTCTGCGACCCAGCGCCCATCCCCGGTGCGGTGCGCCAGCTTCAAATCGAGAAAATCGGCCCAGTCGGGTGTCCAGGGTGTGTCGGTCATATCGGGCGCCCAAGGCGTGTCGGTCACCTTGGGTGTCTCAGGGGTGTCGGGCGAGACCTTGGAATAGAGGATGAAAGGATTGCCCTCCCCGTCGAGGGCCAGTGAGACATCCACATCCGTCGGGACGTCGGAATCGACCGTCTCTACAGACCAGCTCTCGGCCCCCGGCGCTTTGTACGCGTACCTCACCTCGTAGGATTCTGGAGACAGGTAAGCGATGTGCAGTCCACCTGCATCATCGATAGCGAGCTCGGGCGACTGCCCGGTCTCGTCCTCCGCATCCACCAGCATCTCCTCCGCCCACGTCGCGCCGCCGTCGTAAGAGACCGTGTACTTTAGCTTGGGTTTGTATTCCTCCCCTGGCTCTGTAGTGTAATAGCCTGTGAAGGCCATGTGCAGACCATCGTCACCGTCGATGGCAAGGCTGGGATGCCAGTTTGTGGACCAGCCTGATGCTATCGTCTCTCGGGGCGTGATGTCACCATCATCTGCCGCTATCTGTAAATAGTCGATTTCGCGCACCACCAATGCGCGCACGTCAAAGACCATGTGCGCCCTGCCGCTAGAATCGACGGCAATGTCCGAAACCTGCCCATAGTTCACGTCCCGGAGCCCCTCTATCTCGATCTCGCGGGAGTGAAAGCCGCCGTCCGCCGGCTTGTAGGCATAGAGCGGACGCACGTTGTCGAACAAAAAGGTGTCGGTGAGCCAATGCACGTAGGCCAGGTGCATCGCGCCATCAGCATCAAAGGCCACGTCGCCCACGAAGCCGTTGGTAAGGAACGTCTCCTTTTCCCACGCCCCGCCCGTCTCCTTCCAGGCATACTCCGTGTGTCTGGTCGTGCCATAGAAGGCGCGCAGAGCGCCGTCCGACCCCATCCCGAAGGCGTGGACTTGATTGTGACCTCGCCGGGTCTCCAGGGCCTCCGTCTGCCAATCGCCGTCTCCAGATCGATGGGCATAATAGACGCCGTACACGCTATCCGCCCTCCTGGCCAGCGCATAGAACGAGTACAGGACGTGGACTGTGCCCGCCGGATCGACGACGAGATCATTGGTCTCGCCCACTGCTATCGCTTCGTAGACGGGAGATCCCAGCTGCCCGCAGACGCAGGATAGATTGATCACGCCTATCGACAGAATCACCAAAAACCACGTGCGCTTCAAAGTTTCGAGTCGTAGCAACGATTTCAACCTCATGATTCATCCCTCCTATGACAAAAATAAGACGGCGCCATCGTCACAAAGACGAAGCACACCGCCTGCAATCACTAAACCCGCTGTCGATCCCGCTGCTGACCACATCTCACCCATACCCTTTCGCCCTGGCCTCAAGCCAGACTATGGGCCCGTAGTAACTACTCAGCCCTGCTTCGCAGTTGCCTTTCGCGACAAAAAGAGGATGAAGGTGGGGGGTTCGAGGGCGAACAGCCTGAGTAGATACCTTTGACAAATCCTATCCTAGCACATTTCTCCTGCCAGAGCAAGCGGGGGAAAGCAGGAAAAAAGTGGAATACCCGCCTCAACCGTCCGGCGAATCTCGAGTATTCTCTCGCCGGGCTTTCGCTTGCCGAGTTCAACTCCCCGTAGTAAGATGACGGCAAAAGATGGACGAGCAGACAAAAACAGCTAAGAGCACACATAAGCAGGTGCTCCACTTCCAGCACCTGCCCACCACCACGCCACCCCTGACGCTCCCTGAACTACAGGCTTTTATTACCGCCCTCTCCGACCAGTTGCTCGACCGCCTACAACCGCCCAGTCAAACAGCGGATCGGGGCTAGAAAGGCCTGCTCTCACACCTGAGCGCCCACCGAAATCTCATCACGTCCAGGCAACTCGGGATACCCCGGCCTCTACCAACTTGCCACCAAACCGATTTTGCGCTATGATAGCGCGGAAAACTCGGATGCCCGGTACGCTATGAGCTACAATCCCCACAACCCGATCATCGTCCAGGGCGACAAGAGCGTCCTCCTGGAGGTCGATAACCCGCTCTACCAGGAAGCGCGGGACGTGCTGGCGCGCTTTGCCGAACTGGAAAAGAGCCCGGAGTACATCCACACCTACCGCATCACGCCCCTATCGCTGTGGAACGCCGCTTCGACCGGGCAGACGGCCGACGCGATCCTGGAAAGGCTGGAGCGCTTTAGCAAGTACCCGCTCCCCAGCAACGTGCGCGTCGACATCGAGGATTACGTCTCCCGCTACGGCCGGGTGAAGCTGGTCCGCCGCAACGGCGACGTCGTGCTCTCGTCCGAGGACGCCGCCCTGGTCGCCGAGATCGCGCGCCACAAGCAGCTCACGCCATACATCCTGGCCCGCGTCGACGCGCTCACCCTGCAGGTGGACCCGGCCCGGCGCGGGCACAGCAAGCAGGCGCTGGTCAACATCGGCTACCCCGCCGAGGACCTGATCGGATACGTCAAGGGCGAGGCGCTGGAGATACACCTGCGGCAGATCACCAGCCAGGACCAGCCCTTCACCCTGCGCGACTACCAGCGGGAGGCCGCCGACCTGTTCTACGCCGGGGGCGCCGCCCACGGCGGGTCGGGCGTGGTCGTGCTCCCCTGCGGCGCGGGCAAGACGATGGTCGGCATGGCGGTGATGGAGGAGATGCAGTGCAACACGCTGATCCTGACCCCCAACAC
>JAFGED010000076.1 GCA_016931785.1 Anaerolineae bacterium | reverse complement strand
TGCGCAGTTCGGGCTTGCGCCCAAACTGCGCGCTTGCGAATCTCGTTTTTGTGCAGCGAGCTTGGATGCCCAAGTACAAACACACCCTCGGACCCTTTCCAGATTTACGAAGAAAAGGCAGAAAGCGTCCAATCGCTTCGCGGTTGCCTGCCGTCAGCACAGGCTTTTTCACCCTTTGCTTGAAAGCCTCTGAGGTACGCGCATGGCCAAGACCGCAGCCAGCCCGACGAGTCCTGCCAAGCTGATGATAGCACCGATGCACAGGCTCGGCGGGCGGAACGAGAAGACGACCCGATGGCTGCCGGCGTCCACCGCGACTGCGCGGAAGAGCAAATCGGCTCTCTGAATCACCACGGGTTCGTCATCGATTAATGCCTCCCAGCCGGGATACCAGGCATCGGTCAGGACGAGATAGCCAGGGACGTCTGTCTCGACCTCAACCTCCACCCGCTCCGCTGCGTAGTGGGTCACGCGGACGATAGACGACGTGGGGTCGGCTTCATCGCCGGACAACTGCGAGGATTGCTCCAAAACGACCTGCGCTGCCGGGTCGAAGGAATCGCTTTGCATCAGCGCCAGCGCCTCCTCGCCACCGGCGGCCACAGTGGTCTGGTGGACCAGGAACGCGCGCGGGAGCGCGTCCAGGTTTTCATAGATTTTGACGTCGCCAGAGTGCGCTAGACGGAAACGCCCTCGGTCGGACAGGACGAGCGACTGGAAGCTTGCGGTGCGCTCATCGATCAGGCTCATCCCGCGCACCACCACTTCCCCCTCCGGAAGCGTCGCCCGCACAGAGACAGCGACCGGTACAGCAGGCTCCTCCCACCGCAGCCGGGATGCGCGGCCGCTTCCCTCGGCGGTGTGTTCTCCGGCGTGCAGCTCGAATGTGCGCGCGGCCCCGTCGGCAAAACTCACCTCGACTGCGCCGATGGATGTGCCGTCTGGCAGAGCGGTCTCACTGTGTAGGGCGGCGACGATCCCCAGCGCCGTCGACTCAAAGTGCGGCACGTGCGCCACTGTGGCCTCTTCTCCTGCCGAGAGTTGCGCTCCGAATTGGAGGTCGTAGAATACACCGTCCAGCCAGGCATCGAGGAGTTTGTCGGTGATGACGTACCGCACGTTGAACAGGCTCAGCCAGCGGCCATCGGGGATGGCGGTCAGATTCTCGCGCAGCCGCCCGTCGATAGAGGCCGCGTCCCCGGGCAGGAACAACCGCTGAAGTTCGACGTAGCGGGCCAACGGCAGCACGCCGCCATCGTAGCCGTCGATAGCGGGGACGCCAAAGGCCAGCGGCAGGTTGGGGCTCAGCACCTCCTTGTGCTTGGCCGCGATCACGTAATCGTAGAGTGCGTCGTCGGAAAGCTGCGGCCCGTAGGCGGCCTCGATCTCGCCCAGGTCGCCGGGGTCAAAGGTGATATCGGACATGCTGAGAAAGCGCCCCCCCCCGGGGGTTGCAAGCAGGTGGGCGATGGCCGGGCGGAGGCCGGTTAATGCCTGGTAGGCAGTGGCTCGGGTGTGCGGCAGCGACGTGGAGGCTGCAAAGAGTTCCACGACCAGCAGCGCCAGTAGGCCCATCGCCGTGAGGCGCGGCGTGCGCGCGGCCGACGCGAGCAGGCCAAGCGCCAGGATCGTTCCAGCCGTCCACCCGATCACGGTCGGCCAGCCCGTCTGTCCTCCCTCGCCGATGCGCACGCCCACCACGGCCCAGCCTGCCATCAAGGCGAGCGCGAGCGCAAGGGCTGCCAGGCCGCGCCAGGTGAGGTGACCGCGGCGGTGCCAGAGCGCCTCGACGCCCCATCCCACCAGCGCGGCCACCCCCAGTGCGTACAGCGCCAGCCAGCGGCCCGGCACGCGAAAGTGGGCAAAGCCGGGGACGAAGCGGGCGAGGAGCCAGTACAGCGGGTTGTAGGCTCCGAGGGAGAGAAAGAGGCCGAGGAGCGCCAAGAATAAGACTGCTGATTTGCGGGATTGGAGACCGGAGATTGGAGATTGGGAGTTGCGTGTTGCGTGTTGCGTGTTGCAAAGCGCGATGGCGGCGAGGGCCAGGCCGGCGATGCCGACGTAGGCGACGTGTTCGATGTGTTCGGGGAGCGTCGGGTCGGCATAGCCGGGCAGGAGCGCCCGCGTCAGGTAGTAAGGTGTGAGGGAGAAGGAGACGCGCTCCTTGAAAGGCAGCCCCTCGGCGCGCACGGAAAGGCGCGTGAGCTCCCAGGTGGGAATCAGTTGCACGGCTGCCAGCATTATGCCAAGTGCCGCCGCCGTCGCCAGGAGCGCTGTTCGCTGCCCCAGTGGCCGCCACTGGCGTCGACGCAGCGCTCGCCACAGGGCCGGCCCCAGTCCATAGACTGCCAGCCCGACCAGCGAGATGAAGGCAGTCTGCGTGTGGCCTGCGAGGAGGACAAGGGCGATGACGATGGTGAGGCCAGAAAAGGCAGCCGTGCCGAACCACACGCTCGCTGGTTTGCGATTTGCGATTTGCGATTTGTCCCACAGCCACAACATCAGCGGCAGCCACGCCAGCCCCTGCAACTGGTTGACGTGCTCCACTTGCGCGCCCAGGTATCCCCCCAGTGCGAGGGCTGTCCCTACGGCCCACGCGCCGATCCGCCCCATGCGCAGCGATTCCCGTCCCCAGAGGTACGCGCCGGATGCCGCCAGGCATAGGTGCAGCACAATGGCCAGGTGGATCGATTGGTGGGCTGGCAGCAGGAGCCACAGCGGCCAGTTCGGGGGGTAGAAAGCGCCCACCTGGCTGTTGGCCAGAAACGGCGCGCCCATAAAGAGGTAGGGATTCCACAGCGGCAACCGCCCGGCCTGCGCCGCCCGCGTCGCCTCGGCCCAGTAGGGGTAAAAGTAGGTAAAGACGTCGCCGCCGGCCAGCACGCGTCCCGCCAGTGCGATCCGCCAGTATAGAGCAAGCACCAATGTCCAGAGAAGGGCGATGGACAAGAGGTCGCGGAGGAAGTCGGGAAACGGTAAATTGGTGGATTGGGAATTGGTAGGCTGAGTCATTGGTCTGACGATGGTTGGATTTGGTAAACGGTGAACGTAGGCGCGCCATCGCGACGGGTAGTGGTCAGCACGGGGCTCAGCCGGTAGCCGACCTCGGCCAGCGCCTGCTCCACCCGGGCGGACGATTCCCACGCCGGGAACGTGATGTAGCGCGGACCGCGAGCGCCAAAGACCATCACGTCCTGCGCCAGCCAGTCCGGCGTCGGCCAATAGGCCAGGGAGATGGGGCCATCGAACAGGTAATAGTCATACTCCCAACCCAGCCAGTGCTGGTAGACCACCGTGCCCTCGGGTTGGCCGTTCAGAAATGCGGCGACTTGATCGATGCCGTCGTAAGCGCCGTGGTCGCCGCCGACGGGGTAGTGGCTGTGGGCGGCGGCGTTCCAGGCGGGGAGGATCAAGGCAATGAACAATGAACAATGAACAATGAACAAGGCATACCGAGCGAATGAGCGAGTGGCACGGCAGATGAAATGCGATACCAGGCTGACAATGCGCCCCAGCAGGATTGCCAGGATAGGGACGAGGGGCAGCAAGTAGCGATCCCAGACCGGGAAGGCCCACAGCCAGTGGAGGAAAAAGTAGGCGAGCAGGAAAGATACAAAAAGCAGGTCTATCAGGGCCTCCTGGGTGCGGTTGTGGAGGGCGTGCCACACCAGCACGGGAAGGCCCATCAGCAGCACGCCGTTGGCGACGGGCGAGACGAACAGGTAGCGCCCCAGCTCGAGCCACCCACGCAGCCGCGTTCCCACCTCCTGCGGCCAGATGAAGCG
Organism: Anaerolineae bacterium; assembly: GCA_016931785.1. Lineage (GTDB taxonomy): Bacteria > Chloroflexota > Anaerolineae > B4-G1 > B4-G1 > JAFGED01. The sequence continues at coordinate 13,427 of JAFGED010000076.1, read as the reverse complement.
CAGCCCGCCGTAACCGGTGACGCCCAGGCTCCAGAACCCTTCCGCGCCTTGGGCCACCCGCACCCCGTCCCAGACGAAGGTCGCTCCAACCACTGTGGCAAATGCAACCGCCAATTGGCCCAGGCTTTTGCCGAGACTGGAGGCCTGTCCTGAGCGGAGCCGAAGGATTGGAGACTGGTGGCCGGCGATCAGGAGTAGGATGGCCAGTGGAAGCCAGGCCAGCCCGGTCTGCTTGGCCGCGAAAGAGAGTCCCGCCAGCAGGCCGGCCCATCCCGGACGGCGGCGCGCCGCTGCCACGCAGGCCGCCAGCCCCAGCGCCACCATCGGCGGGTCGGTGAAGGCGGTGGCGGAGAAGAGAATGGCAAAGGGTGAAAGGGCCGCGCACGCGGCCGCGGTCACCGTCGTCCAATGGTCGCGATAGAGGGTGTGGGCCAGCGCGGCGGCGAGGGGGACGGTCAGCACGCCCGATACCAAGCCGGGCAGGCGCACGGCGAACTCGGATTTGCTCAAGAGCCCCTGCGTCCCTGCGATCAAGTAGGGCAGCAGCGGTGGTTTGTAGACCGGTACATTCACCAGCCCGGGATCCCTTCCCCGTGCGATCAAGAGCCCCCAGTAGCCATAGAGTGCCTCGTCGGGGTGGAATCGGTTGTCAAGCAGCGGCGGCAGGCGCAGCGCCAATGCCAGCAGCGCGAGGGCCACTAGCGTCCAGCGCACCCATCCCACGCGGCAGGTGCTTAAGGAGTGAGGCGACACTTGATCAACGTCCACAGCACGACAAAGCCATCGCGCCAGTTGAGTTTTTTGCCTTCCGAGAACTCGCGCCCGGTGTAGGAGATGGGCACTTCGTAGATGCGATAGCCGCGCTTGAGAATCTGCGCCGTGATCTCCGGGTCAAAGCCCCAGCGGGGCGATTTGAGATCGATCTTGTCGGCGACCTCGCGGGTAAAGACCTTGTAGCAGGTCTCCATGTCGCTGAGGATGGTGTTGTACAGGATATTGGTCGCCAGGGTGACGAAGCGGTTGCCGATCATGTGCCAGAAGAACATCGCCTTGGTCGGCCCGCCGCGGAAGCGTGAGCCGTAAACCACCTGGGATCGCCCCTCCACGATGGGCTGCAGGAGTGAGGGGTATTCACGGGGATCGTATTCCAGATCGGCGTCCTGGATCAACATCACGTCGCCGCTGGCGTGCTGAAGCCCGGTGCGCACCGCCGCGCCCTTGCCCCGGTTGTGCTCGTGGAGGACGACGAGCGTATCTGCGCCGCCTTCCAGCGTGCGCAGGTACTCCCGCGTGCCGTCGGATGAGCCGTCGTCCACGATCACGACCTCGCGCTCGAATTTTACGGCGGTGCCGTCCTCTGGCCCATAGCCCATCGGTACCGTCAGGTTCGCCACTCGCACGCGCCTCAATATCTCGGCGATGGTGCTGATCTCGTTATAGACCGGCATGATGATGGAGAGTTTCATAGTCGGTTTCCTGTGAAGCTGTTGCACACTGCTGATGTGCGCATCGCTGTGTGCGCATCGCTGTGTGCGCTTCGCTGTGTGCGCTTCGCTGTGTGCGCATTATAGCCGAGGGCTGCGGGGGTGGCAAATTGGACAACCCTGCGAGTTGGGTTACAATGCGGGTCAACGGATGAGCGAATTTGCGCGTGAACGAATGGGAGGTCCAAGGCCTTGAAAAAAGTTGCAATGATCATCTTGGCTGCCGGCGCATCCAGGCGTTTTGGAAAGCCCAAGCAGTTGCTGGACTGGGGCGGGGTACCGCTAGTGGCTCACGCCGCAGACGTGGCGCTTGAGGCCGGCCTCGGCCCGGTGATCGTGATTTTGGGCTGCGAGGCGGAGGCCGTCCGCGCGGCGCTGGGCGGGCGGGCCGTGCAGGTGGCGATGAATTGGCGGTGGAAAGAGGGGCTGGGCACCTCGGTGCAGACCGGATTGTCAGCACTTCCACCCGAGACGGACGCGGTGATCCTGATACAGTGCGATCAGCCCTTGCTCACGGCGAATCTATTGCGGGCGCTGGCGGCCCGCTTCGAGGAGGGGGGAGCGAGCATCGTCCATCCCACGCACGCGGGCAGGCGCGGCACGCCGACGCTTTTCGTGCGCGATCTGTTCGCCGAACTTGCCGCCGTCGGCGGGGATGCGGGCGGGCGCGTGGTCGTCGCCCGCCATCCCGAGGCCATCGCTGTCGTGGAGGTGGCCGATCCGGACGCGTTGGCCGATATCGACACGCCCGCCGACTATGAGCGGCTGCTGGAGAGGGTTCCGGGTTTCAGGTTGCAAGATGCGAAACCTGAAACCTCAAACGTGGAACCTGCAAACATCCTATCTAGAATCCACCATCTCATCGTAGACATGGACGGTGTGCTGTGGCGTGGTGACCAGCCGATGCCTGACCTGGAGGCGTTTTTTGCTTTCCTGCGCCGTCGCGGCGTCGGTTTTGTCCTGGCCACCAACAACTCTAGCCGGACGCCAGAGCAGTACGTGGAAAAACTGGCCCGCTTCGGCGCCGAGGTGCCGGTCGGGGCCATCCTGACCTCCGCCCAGGTCGCTGCGGCCTACTTGGCCGATCAGGCTCCCCCGGGTACGCGCGTCTATGCCGTCGGCAGGGAGGGGGTGCGGCGCGCGCTGGAGGAGCGGGGCTTTGTGCTGGCAGAGCACGAGGCCGATGTCGTCGTCGTTGGCTGGGACACCGATCTGGTCTGGGATGACCTGGCGACGGCGGCGCTCCTGATCCACAAGGGGGCCCGCTTCATCGGCACCAACCCGGACGCGAACTATCCCACCGAGCGCGGACCCGTGCCGGGCAACGGCGCGCAGTTGGCGGCGCTGGAGGTGACGACTGGCGTCGCCCCCGTCGTCACCGGCAAGCCAGAGCCGCAGATGTATGAGCAGGCGATGCGACGGATGGGCGCCCGCCCCGAGAGCACGGCCGTGATCGGCGACCGATTGGACACCGACCTGGCCGGCGGTGTGCGGTTGGGGTTGACTACCGTGCTTGTCCTTTCGGGCATCGCCACCGAGGCGGATGTGGCGGCTGCATCGACCAGGCCGGACGTCGTGTGCGCAGACATCGGTGAGTTGGTGCGGGTTTGGGAGCGGAGTGTGGTATAGTATCGAGGTGGCTGACGCTGCCCCGGCCGTTCTGACCCTTATTGGTCGGAACGGCTTTTTGATTCTCTGGATTTGCGATGCGGGCCGCACCATGCTACAATCACTGCGGCAGTGCTCAGGGAGCGTCTCGAAAGGAGATGCTGATGAAGGATGAGCGCAAGACCAAATCGACCAAGGCGGCCGAGAAGCAGCTCGTGGCCGTGTTGGAGGAACTGGAGCGCCAGCTTGCCGAGGCGAGCCGCCGCGTCGCCGAATTGGAGGCTGTGAGAGCCGAACTCGATCAGGCGAGGGCATTGCTCGGGGAGTATGAAGAGCGTATTCACCAGTTGGATCGACTGGCGGCGGTTGGGCAACTGGCCGGCGGCATCGCCCACGACTTTGGCAACTTTTTGACGACCAACATTTTCCACGTCGAGTTGCTCCGCAATGACCCGCGCCTGTCGCCAGAGCTAGTGCCGATCGTTGAGACCGTCCTGGACGGAGCGCGCCGGACGGCGCGGCTGGTGCGGCAGATCCTGGACTTTAGCCGTCACACGACGCTGCGCTCTCAGCCGATCGACATGGTCTCTTTCGTGGACGAGATCGCCACCATTCTGCGGCGTACGCTTCCGGAGAGCATCCGCCTCGTAGTCGACGTGTCGCCCGAGGCGCTCGTCGCGAGCATCGATCCGGCCCGTATGGAGCAGGTGTTGATGAACCTGGCGCTGAATGCGCGGGATGCTATGCCGGAGGGCGGAGAGCTGCGCGTTGGTCTCTCCAGGATGGAGGGGGAGCCGGGGGCTAGCCCGCCGATCGTGGAGCTTTCTTTAGCGGAAACAAAGCCGGCGGAGATGCCTGCTGGGGCCTGGGTGTGTTTGAGCGTCTCTGACACGGGGACTGGCATCACGGAGGACGTGCGGCTGCGCCTGTTCGAGCCGTTTTTCACCACCAAGGGAGAGGGAGGAACCGGCCTGGGATTGGCCCAGGTGTATGGCATCGTCCGGCAGCACGATGGGCACATTGGGGTGGAGACGGAAATCGGACGGGGAACGACGTTTCGGGTGTACCTTCCGGCTTGTGACAGAGGAGAGACGGGAGAGGATTCACACGGGATATCGGTCGCTCCCAGGGGCAGAGGAGAGACGATTCTGTTCGTGGAAGACGAGGACAGGCTGCGTGAGGGTGGGCGGGCGATACTAGAGTCGCTGGGTTACCATGTGCTGGCAGCCGACAACGGGCTGGAGGCACTGGAGGTATACAGATCTGTCTGTGCGGAAGGATCCCGTGAGATAGACCTCGTGATCACGGACGTCGTGATGCCGGAGATGGGGGGGAAGGTGTTGGTTCAGGAGTTGAAAAAGATAAGGCCTGGTGTAAAGGTGTTGGCTATCAGTGGCTATGTGTTGAAGGACGATCTGCAGGTGTTGAAAGAGGCTGGAATCCTGGGCACGATTCAAAAGCCCTTCGAGGTGGATGCCCTGGCAGCAGCCACTCGCCAGGCGCTAGATGCGGACTGATGGCGGCGACGACTCTCCTGACCACCAAGTTGTATATTCCCTCGCCGCGCCCGAACCTGGTGGAGCGCCCGCGGTTGGTCGAGCGACTGGACGATGGGCTGCGCCAGGGGCGCAAGCTGACGCTCGTCTCCGCCCCGGCGGGCTTTGGCAAGACGACGCTGGTCACCGATTGGGTGTGCGGCGGCGCACGAGAGGTCGCCTGGATCTCGTTGGACGAGGGGGATAACGATCCCGTTCAGGTCCTCACTTACCTCATCGCCGCGTTGCAGCAGGTCGATGGCGGCATCGGCCGGACGGTTCAGCAGCTTCTTCGGTCTCCCCAGTTGCCGCCGCTGCAGAGCCTGGTTTCGTCGCTGATCAACGACATCGCCGCCACGTCCACAGACCTGACGCTCGTGTTGGACGACTATCACTTTATCTCGTCCCCGGTTGTGCATCAATTGGTGGGCTTTCTTTTGGAGCACCAGCCGCCGACGGTGCACGTGGTCATCAGCACGCGTGAGAGTTTGCCCGATGCCCTCTCTCTGCCGCGGCTGCGCGCCCGCGGCCAGGTGACCGAGGTCGGGGAGCGCGAACTGCGTTTTGCGGCGGAAGAGATTGCCGCTTTTCTCAATCAGACGATGCACTTGAACCTCCCTGCCAGGACCGTGAAGGCGATCGAGGCCCGCACCGAGGGGTGGATCGCTGGCCTGCAACTGGCGGCTCTCGCTCTACGGGATGGGCAGGAGGACGCCGAGGCTTTCATCGCTGCTTTCACGGGAGACGACCGTCACGTCATCGACTACCTGGTCGCCGAGGTGCTTCAGCGGCAGCCAGAGACGGTGCGCGATTTCCTGCACAAGACCGTCATTCTAGACCGGCTGTCCGTCCCGCTGTGCAATGCGGTCATGGAGCGGCAGGATGCCCGGGCGATGCTCGACCAACTGGAGAGTGCTAATCTGCTGATCCCGCTCGATAACCGACGAGAGTGGTATCGCTATCACCGCCTATTTGCCGAGGCGCTGCGCGCGACCCTCGTGCCACAGGAGGAGCGGGTGCTTCACCAGCGGGCGATGCGCTGGTACGAGGCGCAGGGGTTCGTGAGCCAGGCAATCGGGCACGCGCTGGCCGCCGGGGACCCTTCGGCAGGCTCAGGGCAAGCTTTAGATGATGCCGAGCGGCTGATCCTTCTGGTGGCCGAAGAGATCATGCAGGGCGGCAACATCATGACGGTGCGCCGCTGGCTGGATGCGTTGCCGGACGAGCGCGTGCGGGCCAACGGGAACCTGGCTTTCTACATGGGCTGGGTGCTGGCGATGACGGGAGACCTGGCCCAAGCGGAGGAATACATCGAGGTGGCGGAGGAGCGCTTTCGCCAGGCGCAGGCAACGGACGAGGATTTGGGCAAGCTGCAGGTGTTTCGTAGCTTTATCGCCGTCCTGGTACACCGGGATTACGAGCGCGGGGTAGAGGCGGCCACCGAGGCCCTGCAATTGTTGGGGGATAGCCCATCCCACTGGCACCTCGTCGCGCTGTGGGCTGTGGCCGAGTCGTTGGAGCGGACGCAGAACGTGGTCCGGGCCATCGACGCGCTTCGCGAGGCGCGGCAGGCCGGGCTGGTGTTCGGCGAGCACATCTTTGCCGTTGTGATCGAGGGAGCTTTGACCAAGGCCCTCAACGATCACGGCCGGCGGCGCGAGGCCCTGGCGGTCTGCCAGGAAGCGATAGACCGGCGTACCGCTGGTGACGACCGTCCGACGCCCTTGATCGGACATCTCTTCACCTGGATGGGCATACTGGCTTACGAGGCGAATCAACTGGCGCTGGCCCGCGATCACCACGAAAAGGCCATCGCGCTTGGCGAGCAGCTTGGGTTTGAGTACGATCCCACGTCCTCCCGCGGGCTCGCAGCCCCGACTTTCTACGCCCAGGGTGAGGTGGATGCGGCACTGGAGGCGTTGCAGGAGGCTTACCAGGATGCCCTTCAGATTGGGTACACGGAGCCCGGTTGGTTCCTGGCACTGGAGGCTGATATGCGTCTGAGGCAGGGCGACCTGCCCTTTGCGTTGCGTTGGGCAGCGGAGATGGGGCTATCTCCCGATGGCGAGCCGGAGACGCTGGGTGTCGAGTCGTACCTGGTCTACGGCCGCCTGCTGCTGGCTCAGGGGCGGCTGCCGGACGTGCGGCGCTGGTTGGCCCGCCTGGAGCGTTTCCTGGAGGACAACGGCCTGTATCGCTGGCTGATCGCCATCCGCATCCAGCAGGCGCTGGCGGCGGAGCGGTCGGGCGACCGTTCTGCGGCGCGCGGTTACCTGGCTCAGGCTGTGGAGGCCGCCGCGCCCGAGGACTATGTGCGCGCCTTTCTCGACGAGGACGCGCAGGTTCTGGCGCTGCTGCGCGACGTGCGTCACGTCGCCCCGGTTTTTGTCGACCACGTTCTGAACTATGCCAGGGATGTGAACCTGGCACAGGTGGCTGCCCTTCAGCCTCTCGTCGAGCCCTTGAGCGAGCGCGAGATGGAGGTGCTGCGCCTGATCGCTGCCGGGCTTTCCAACCGCGAGATTGCCGAAAGGCTCTTTGTCGCCCTCGGAACGGTCAAGCGGCACGTCAACAACATCTATGGCAAGCTCGGCGTGCACAGCCGCACGCAGGCGATTGCAGAAGCGAGAGGGTTGGGGATTATCTGAGTATCGTGTGCGCTGTGCTCTTTCCCTGGAGGTGGTCTATTTCCCCGGTTATTGTCTCTTTTTGCAGGAGGGACACCGCACGGCCAGCCGCACCATCTCCTCGCCGCAGTGGATACAGGCTTTTCTCTCTTCGTCTGCATACTCCGCTAGCGTCATCTCGAACGGCGCGTCGTTCGTCACGTTGTCCTCGCAGTGCGGGCAGATCACGGTGGTTTCCTTAATCGGGCTCACGCAGTAGGGACAGAATGTCAGCGCGCCTCTCTGCAACAAGTCGATCAAGCGGTTTGCATCCGTGTCTGGCAACCACACCTTGCTCTGCGTGCCGTCCTCCAGGCTCAGGTACACGTGAGTGAATTTCGCTATTGCAGCCTCTGTTTTTCTCTCAATCGCCCTGTTCGTTTCCTTGTGCACCGCCACGATCTTTTGGGGCTTGCGGGCCAATGCCGATAGGACTTTTTTATCCTTCTGCACCCTGACGTATTGCTCCACCGACGCGATGCCTAGCAACATGGTCATTCCCACTCCAAAGGCTCTCATGATTCCCGGGTCGTTTTCTCCTGCGGCAATCACGTCCCGTACCGCAGGCACGAAAGAGGCGACCAGCACCAGAGGCCCCATCACCAGTCCAAGCACGACGCCGACGTAGAAGAACGTGTTCAATCCCTTTGCTCCTTGTTTGAGCAGGCTTTCGATCTCTTGAAGTGTGTCCGTCATGCGAATTCTCCTGGCTTGGCTGTGGCGATCTGTTCCGCCACTGCGATGTAGTGTCCCGCCGGTAACTGCTTGTCCCCAAGTATAAGCCCAAAACAGAGTCAAGGCAAAGACAAGGTTCGTTTTTCTGGCGATTAGCATCTTGGGCATCTTTTGCATCCTGTCAATGTACCCTTGGGTATATGACGTCGTCTCTCTTTCGTGCTATGCTACTTTTAGTCATCTGAATGCAAGACGAGGCGATGAGCCAAAATCGTAGGAACAAGCCATGCGGCATTTGTTTCATCCTGATAGATGTCATTTCCGGTACACCTGGATGGGTGTCCGGTTACTGGCACCATCCTATATTGATAGCAAATCGTTAGCGAGTAGATAGGAAGCGTAGCGTGGAGTGTGATACGCTATGCTGGGGCGATTCTTCGGAGGTATTGGGATGGGTGTGGTTTGGCACAAGGTCTGGCGCGATCTGACGCGCAACAAGGCCCGCACTGCTCTGGTGGTGCTCTCCACTGCCGTGGGGGTCTTTGCGCTGGGGCTGGTCTTTGGCCTCTACGGCGTGCTGCGGGCGCGGATCATGGGGTCTTATCAGGCCTCGATCCCGGCGCACGTCGTTCTGTGGGGCGGGCCGTTCGATCGGGATGCGGTCGAGGCGGTCGGGCGCGAGCGCGACGTCGCCGCCGTCGAGGGCGAGTTAGGCGGCTCTTTCCGCTGGAAGCTGGCGGGTGAGGACGAGTGGCGCAGTGGAGATATCACCGCCCGCGATGACTTTGGCGCGCAGCGGATCAACCGGCTTCGCTTGCAGGATGGCCGCTGGCCGGATGCGCCGGGCACGCGCGCTTTGGCCGTCGAGTGCCTCTCGTCCGAGTTCTTCGACCTGCCCGTCGGATCTGCGATCCTGGTCGAGTTTGGGGAGCGGGAGCGGCGTGTGCCCATCGAGGGAATCGCGTGTGCGCCGGTCGTCCTGCCGCCTGCCTGGGGCGGCGACGCGACGTTCTTTGCCACGCCCGAGACCGTTGCCTGGCTCTCCGGTTCCGGGAGGGGGGATTTCGACCGGTTGAACGTCATCCTGACCGCGTACAGCGAGAAAGGCGCGGAGGAGGCGGCAGGGCGGATTGAGGAGCGCGTGGAGCGCATGGGGCTCGCGGTAGGGGGGTACGAGGTTAACGATCCGGACGAGTTCTGGATTCAGGGGTTCGTGGACGGGGCGATGGCTGTCCTGGCGGTGATGGGGGTGCTATCGCTGGGGTTGAGCGGGTTCCTCATCGTCAACACGATGAACGCTATCCTTGTCCAGCAGGTGTGGCAGATCGGCGTGATGAAGGCCGTCGGTGGGACGCTGGGCCGGGTGATGCGCGTCTACCTGGCGATGGCGCTGATGTACGGCGGGATGGCCCTGCTGCTGGCCGTGCCCCTCAGCATCGTCGGCGCGCACTGGATGGCGCTCTGGCTGCTGGCGATGTTCAACGTCGTTTCGAGCGCGTTTCGGATCCAACCGGCGGCAGTGGGCATCCAGCTCGTCGTGGGTGTGGCGGTGCCCCTGGCGGCGGCGGCGATACCCGTGATCGGCGGCGTGGGCATCACCGTGCGCGAGGCGATCGGCTCCCACGGCCTCGGCAGCGACTTTGGGCAAGGGTGGCTCGACCAGTTGATCGGGCGCGTGGCCGCCGTTCGACTAGGCTCACGGCAGGGCCTGCCGCGCCCGCTGGCTCTCAGCCTGCGCAACTCTTTCCGCCGCAAGGCGCGCGTCGCGCTGACGCTGGCGACGCTCGTTTTCAGCGGCGCGATGTTTGTGATCGTCCAATCTACCGCCGAGTCGCTGGATAATACCGTCCTGCAGAACTTTTCGCTGGGCGAGGAGGTGGCCGTCGAGTTGGAGCGCCCGCGCCGCATCTCACGCGCGATCGGGATTGCCGAGGGGGTGCCGGGGGTCGTCGCGGCGGAGGTGTGGAACAGGCAGGATGGTACGCTGCTGATGCCTGACGGAAGCGAGCACAGGGTCGGACTGACGGGATTGGAGCCCGGCTCGGCGATATTCGACCCTAACATCGTCAGCGGCCGGAGCCTGCGTCCCGGCGACGATCACGCGCTCGTCTTTGCCTTCCGGCTGGCAGAAGAAGAGGGGCTCCGGGTCGGCGATACGGTCACGCTGCGCCTGGGCGACGATGTCTCGCGTGGCGAGGAATCGGAGTGGACGATCGTGGGCCTGTATCTGAGCATCGACAGCAACTCTGACGAGTTTTTTGCCCCGCTCGGCGTCGTGGGGCGGGAGACCGGCACGGATGGCCGGGGAAAGCACGTCAAAACGCTGGTGGAGGGGGACGATATTCCGTCTCAGCGCCGGATCGCCGAGGGGCTGAAGGAGGCTTTTGCGGTCAATCAGATTGCGGTCGTCGATTCCTGGTCTGTCAGCGAGGAACTGGTGGAGAGCCGGGAGTCGTTCTCTATCCTCACCTCCGTGCTGATGGTGATGGTGATTCTGGCAGCGACCGTGGGCTCGATCGGGTTGATGGGCACCATGTCGATGAACGTGGTCGAGCGCACGCGCGAGATCGGCGTGATGCGCGCCATCGGCGCTTCCTCCCTCTCCATCGTCGGCATGTTCGTCGTGGAGGGGGTGCTGGTGGGGGCGCTCAGTTGGCTACTGGCCGCGCCGCTCAGCTACCCCGGCTCGCGCCTGTTCAGCGATCTGATTGGCGAGATTCTGCTAGAGATGCCGCTCGACTTTAAGTACTCGGTGAACGGTCTGGTGTTTTGGTTGGCGATCGTGAGCGTGCTCTCGGCGCTGGCGAGCCTGTGGCCGGCGCTCCGCGCAGCGCGGGTCAGCGTGCGGGAGGCTTTGGCGTACGAGTAGGCGAATCGGCGAGTGAGCGAATGTAGGGCGGGTTGGCGGCGATTTGTTGGTTGGGCCGATGCGTGCAAATACTCCTTTCATATTTGGTGAAATTGAGGACGGTCACGCGAGCCGACTACCTGCCGCTTTGTTTACGGGCGATTACCTCCAGAAACGCCTCTGCGACGAGGGCCGCCCCGGCGCTGTTGAGGTGCACGCCATCCAGAGTCAAGTGTAGCCCGCGCTGGGCGGCCTTTGCGTCGACCTGTGCGTCGTTTCGCAGTACCAGGATGTCCCATCCGATGCGCAGCGGACTTTCCAGCAGATGGCTCGAAGCTTGCTTCCCGGCCAGCTTTTGGTAGAAGGTCGGTCGCAGGTCGAGGTACCCGACGCGCTCGTAGTGCGCCGCCAGGTCTCTGATGACTCTGGCGAGGACGTCGATCTGGCGGTTCCACTCGTTATCGATCTCCTCTCCCTTCAGCAGCGGCGCGACGGCGATCACGCGCCGGGCGTGGCGGCATAGAAGGTCGAGCACACGCTGGTAGTACGTCCGGAACTGGTCGAGGTTCTTGGCGCGGGGCTGTCTGCGCAGTGCGTTGGCGGCGCGGAACAGCCACGAGCCCTCTCCACCTGCGTCGTTCACGCCCACCCACAGGAAAGCGAGGTCGAATTGCGCGTTGCCGAGCCGCTGCCGGGCGATGCGACGATGCAGGCTGACGACGGTGTCGTTTCCTCTTCCCAGGTTGGCCAGCGTGTGACCGGGGAGCCTTTCGCGCAGGATGGCAAAGTATGAGCTGCCGGGTATGCCGCTGGTCAAGCTGTCGCCGATGAATGCGATCTTCATAGGGATTTGTCAATTACAGTACTTGCGCAGTTGAAGGAGCCTTTACCCATGCACCCTCCAAACGCGTCATTCTGAGGCGCGCCAAAGGCGCGGCGAAGAATCTCGGCATGTGAGGACGAGACCCTTCGCCCTTTCAGGGATCGGGGTGACGAGCGCGATGGTTTTTTAACTGCGTAACTCCTTTCAATTACCCTTGCGGCAAGGGTTGGTTTTGGATTTCTTGAACACTTCCGGGCTCTAGCTTGCACGCAACAGGTACAATCCGATAGTGCCCCCACCGACGACCTTTTGCCTATCAACCACCAGCCCACTCCCGGCCAGCAGAGATGTCAAGCCTCCATTGGTCATAAACCCCCGGTAGCTGGCATAGTGCTCCCCGCTTGCCAGGAACTCGATGCTGGCGATGACGCTCTTGTAGAGCCAGCCCTCTGGGAAGCGAAGTGGGCCGGGATGGTAGTCGATGACGAGGAACCGCCCGTCCTTCCTCATGACGCGTTTGGCTTCGCTGATGATCTGCCGCCTAAGCGAAGGCGGCATTGCGTGGAGTGCGAGCATCGCCGTGGTCAAGTCGAACGATTCGCTGGCACAGGGCATCCGGGCGCCATCGCCCAGGCAAAGCCCAGCCTGCCTGGCGAGCTTGACCTGGGCGGCATTCAGCATCGCGGGCGACAGATCGATCCCGTACACCCTACACCCGGCTTGCCGGTAGATGCCCAGGTGCGTGCCCGTCCCGCAACCGATGTCGAGGACGGACATGCCTGCGACAGGAGGAAACAGGCCCAAGCCGGTCGTCCTGAGTGTTTTGACGAGCGGCTCGATGACCAAATCGTACCACTTGGCTGACCTGGCGTAAGCTCTTTTGCTCATTGAACGATTCGGCAGGCCTGTTTTGGTCGAGGTTGGTAGGTCATCCCGCGATTATATGCCTGTTGCGCTAAACGTCAAAAATACAGACGCCCCCATTTGTACTTGCTGTTTTACGCGAGTGTGGTATAATGCCACCTGTAGAACGAAGTAGGTTTTGGCTGTAAACGATAAAGACTGCCCAGACTTGCGGAGACTGGGCGGTCTTTTTTTGTCACACCCATGCGCACCACTTCGCTCGAAATTTCAAGAATAGCAAGGAGTAAAAAATGAGCGAAAAAGAAACTGGAACCGTCAAGTGGTTCAACGATGCTAAAGGATATGGGTTTATCACCCGTGCGGTCGGCGAGGATGTGTTCGTCCATTATTCGGCGATCGAGGGAGACGGTTTCCGCACGTTGCGCGAAGAGCAGCAGGTTGAATTCGTCGTCGAGCAGGGCCCCAAGGGGCTGCAGGCTGCCCGTGTCACGCTTCTCTAGCTGATACGAGCGACCGTTCACGGGGAAGAAGCCCGAGCGAGCTTCGCTTGCACAGGGGCTTTTCCCTTAGGAAGCTCCCGAAGGGGAGACTTTCCGGAGGCCCCGGCGTAAAGCGCCGGGGGGCTTCACATCATAAGGAGAAAGAAATGGCAAAGAAACTATATGTCGGTAACCTGAGTTACTCGACGACCGAGGCCGATCTTTCTGAGCTCTTTGGAGAGTTTGGAGAGGTCGCTTCGGTGAATCTGATCACTGATCGTATGTCTGGCCGTTCCAAGGGTTTTGCGTTCGTCGAGATGGCGGAGCACGACGCGGCCCAAGAGGCCATCAGCCAACTCAACGGCAAAGAGGTGGAGGGTCGGGCTCTCAAGGTAGCTGAGGCGCGTCCAAAGCAGGACAATCGAGGTGGCTTCGGTGGCGGCGG
>JAFGED010000411.1 GCA_016931785.1 Anaerolineae bacterium | reverse complement strand
TGGAGCGTGTAGCACTCGACCTGCACACTCCCTTCTGGGTTGAGACGGCAGTCGCGGCGTGAGATACCGCCAAGTTGCCCGCAAGTTACGCGCATTGGGCTGCGCAGAACTTCCCCGACGCAGTGGTGGCTCCCACCGCAAATGGTACAACTCAGCCACAGATCGTATCGCGCCAGTGCCCGACTGGGGTAGCAAGGATATCAAGATCGGCACCTTGCGGCATATTATCCGGCAGTTGGGTCTGGATTGGGACGCCTTCAAAAAGGCGTAAGCCTCAGTCACTTTTGCCACTCTCCATTTCAGTTATGGGGCTATACCTTGCGCGTATCTCCTGCAACCGGTCATCGGTGAACTGATGGCAGTATTTGATTCCACCGGCGATAGTATCTCCGGCCCGACGCCCTCCGAAAGGAGGGCTGTTCCTTTATTTTGGCCTCAAATCGTCATTTTTCCCCTAAATTGCTGTGTAGAATTGATCGTGTATAATATGTGCAGATCCACTCATCCAAAGACCGAAAGGTGAAACAAATGTCTGACCAAGTAATACCCAGTACCGAAAATGTTGACATAGCACTCATAGCCTCCGCTCTCAACATCACGATTCACTCAATATCTGGTACAAGTACGCCATCTGCTGAAGAACTAGCCCAAAGATTCACCAAGACATTTCGCACTATCTACGATGCTGTAAAGGCCCCTGGTAAGTACGGCGACAAAAGCTCTTAAAGGCAGGGCGGCCCCAAAAAACGACGCTGCCAGCAAACCGGCCGGAGGTAGAAATAGCCGCCAGTGGCTATCTCCTAACCGTTAAATCACTGCGTAGAATAGTTGGTATACGCAATAATCCAACTACATCGGAAGCACCAGTTGCTCCCACGGTAGGGGCGGTAAATCAACCCCCCACGCTGCTACTCGACTGGGCGAGATGTCCAGCCATTGGACCGTTTCTGCCCCTGTGCTGGCCAACCACCGGCGCGCCGGCGCCGCTACGCCCGGGTCGGTGGATTGAGCGTCGACGGCTGCCTGAGCCAGGATCGCCGCGAGAAAGCGTCGCCAGTTCGCTTCGGTTGCTGTAGCCTGTGTGGAAAATTTACTCGCCTTATAGCCCCCCTCCCCCTACAAAACTGGTAAGGGGGCACGTTCCGCGCCCCCTTACCAGTCTTACCGGTCTTTCGGTTTTTTACCCCCATAAGGACTATAACGTTACGATTTTTCGCACCTGTAGAGACTCTCTATGCCTCCCACGACATGTCATACCAATGGATGTACTCATAGATCGCGCTTTCTGCCACGCTATATCCCTCTCCGCGACTGCTGACCCTCTTATGCCGTACGCCGGCATCCTCAAACAACTAAGCCCAACTTTCGCATAAATTCGTTCGTCTCCTCCAGGTCAAATTCCTCCGGGTCGAACTCGCCGCCGACCCACTCCAGGTACTCCTCTTGCTCGGGGTGGTCGGGGTCGCCGATGGCCTCCAGGAACTCTTCATAGCCCCACACGCCGCCCACGTCTTCCGGCGGGCAGGCGCGCTTGCCCTTGACGCACACCGGGTATTGCTGTCCGGGCTCCGGCTCCAGGATCTTTTCGACCAGTAGCGTGTGCATCCAGCTATCGCCAAAGTCGTATTCGTAGCAGAATTTGAAACCTTCGTTTTCCGCAATCCGCTTGAGCCGAAAGCGGCGCTCGTCGTTCATTTGGATGTAATCATCGTAATCGGGGTGCGGTTCGCCAAAGTAGCTCTCGCCCACGATGAACTGGTGCAGGTGGGAGTTGGTCCAGCCCATCGCCACCTGGATGATATAGTGCAGCTTCTCCAGGGTGACGTCGCCGGGCACCAACAACCGCCGCCAGATGGGCGGCTTGCTTTCGTCCAACGTGACCTTGATCTGGTAGACCGGCGCTTTCGAAATTGTTTTCTTGGTCATCGTCTGTCTCCTATCCCTGAGAATCGGCAGCTCCTCGGGCGGCACCAACACCTGGATGGTGCGCGCTTCCCTCGGCACCCGGCTGATGAGCCCCTTCTCCTCCAGCTTGAGCACCATCTGGTGTACGGTGGGCGGGCTGACGCGGAAGAAGGACTGCATGTCCGCCTCCGCCGGCGGCTGGCCGTGGATCACGCTGTAGTTGTAGATGAAGGCCAGGTACTGGCCCTGTTTCTCGGTCCAATCGTGTTCAGGCACTCTATGCTCCTCAATCGGGTATGGTTTCATCCGGCGTGTACGGCTCGTCGAACGCCTCGGCGCACAGCCGCCGGACGCGCTCGTAGAGGCCGCGTAGCGCGATGTAACCGGGCGTCGAGTGATCGGGATATTCTTCAGGGTCTTTTAGCGCCAGCGAGATCACGTCTTGCAGGCATTCGATGTCCCAGCGGTACAGGCCGATGGGGCGCTTGCCCCGGTAACCGGCGATGCGCCCGTCCAGGCCAAAGGATTCAGCCATCCAGCCGGTGAAGCGCTGAAGCTCTTCCAGCTCCAACCCGCTGATGAGGATGGTGTGCTTGACGTCGCGGCTACCCGGTTTCATTCTTCGTCGAGCTTTGCAGTTTTGAGCCTGTACATCTCGTCAACCAGACGGCTGCGCCTTGGGCCAACCGGTTCGGAGCCGAGTTGCTCCAGGATCTGGATGTATCGACCGAGAACCCGACGGAACTCGTCGCTATGATAGGTCTCTCTTGCCCATTCCAACGCCGCATCGTCCCACAGCGCCCAGATCTCGGGTGGCCAATATTCGAGGTAGCTCTTCTCGGCGATGTTCGTGCCATGCCAGATGTCAAGCTCTTCTTGATCCTCACCGAGCAAATGTGGAATCAGATACAGGTTCGATAGCATGGTCTCCCGCAGCTTGCGCGCCGCTCCGGCAGTATCCCCCGTGCGATAAAGAGCCAGAGCCCAGCACAGATATTGGATTGGCTCGCCTTCATCATCTGGAAACGTCCGCTCAAACCATTCGAACGACTTCACAGCCCCGTTCTCGTCGCCCAAGAGCATGTAGAGCGGGCCAAGCAGATACCGTTTTCCATAGCCATCGTCAATGTGGCCATACCGCTTTTGCTCTTCACGCAGCGCCCGCTCATAACGCGCGATCCGGGCTTTGATCTTTTTGGGTTCATCTGGAAACTGTACCACTTCATGCCTCCATGGGTTATTTGCTTGCCTGGGTGACGTGCTCATCGCACCTACAGAACCGCGTCGGTTTGCGCGCTCGTGTCCGCCAAGCCGCGCCAGCCTGGACCTGATGGCGACTGGGGTGCGTTGATGCTTGGTGGACAGGTCCTCGATCGAGTCGCCGGCCTTGTAGCCTGCCACGAGGCGCTGTTCTTCTTCCTTGGTCCACGGTTGGCCGGCATTGGCGGGCGAATCCCTTCGTATCCTTTTTGTGCCGAGGGGTCTAGGCATTGGAGACAAGAGATCCTCGAGCTCAGAGTTAGCCGCGATGTCATTTGGATACAAAAACATCTGGGCTGCCGCCAACGCCATTTGCTCAAGCTGCTGCTTGTGCGCACTGTGCGCCAGACGTCGGAAAGCACTCGCTCTCAGTTGACGGACACGTTGGTGCGAGACGCCGTATCTCTTGGCCAGGGCGGTCAGCGTTGTCCTTGGATTACGGTCTAATCCGTAGTATCGTACGAGGACATGGTAACGGCGTTCCGATAACATCTTGGCCATCCAGGCTGTACAATGGCTGAGGAACTTGGTCAGGTAGGCATCGAGGCGTTCCTGAACCAGGCGTGTGACGTCTTCCTCGCACAATCCATGATCACGCAGAATGCTGCTCAACCGTCGGGGTGCGCCATAGATGTTTTCAAGGAACGCGTCGACCTGCTCCAGAAGGTCAAACGCTTCGGACTCAGACCCCATCTCACACATTTGTCACCACGATGACCTCTTTCCCCAGCATATCGATGACCTTGACCGCCAACGTCGTCTCCCTCTCCGGCGCGGGCAACTCGTAGCGACCCTCGACCAGGTCGTCCTTGCGCTCGGGGATGTCGGAAAGGGCGATCTAGGCATCGCCGTACGTCCCCAGAATCCGCTCCCGCATCTCCCGGGCGCTGCTCACCACGTCGTAATCCACCTCGACCGTCCCAAAGTGCCGCCTGGCGCACTCGATCTTTAGCTCCTCCGCGCCCCGCAGCTTTTCCACGTCGACGCTCTCCCCCTTCGTTTCTCGCACCAGGTAGAGCTTTTCGCGCGTTTCGCCAAACGCATCCTGCACGTAAAAGACGATGGCCCAGTCGGGGTTATAGTCTCCGATGGGCGTGGGGACGGTGAACCAGTTGGGCAGCTTGACGAACAGCTTGACCTCGTCCATCCCCTCCAGCGCCTCGGCAAACCCGCGCTCCACCTTGGAGTCGACGATCACCCGGTCGTAGATCGACTTTTCGATGCGCAGCAGGCTATCCTCGTACCCCTGCAGATCTTCGAATAGCGACATCTCGTAATGGCCGTCGGCCTCCAGGTACTGCACGCCGTCGACCAGGAAGCGGCGCTTGGCCCGGTTGATCGCCTCGCCGGCGCGCTGGATGTACTCGGCCGGGTTGACGAACACCTGGTCCAGGTTGCCCGCCCGCTCCAGGACGCGGCGCAGCGTCCGGCGGGTGAGGTGGGTCTCCTCGGCCAGCGCGGCGGTGACGTTGGGCACCTCGTACTCACGCTCCACGGTCACTGCGCCCTGCCCCAGCAGCGCGGTCATAAAAGTCCCCTGCTCGCGGATGTGGTCCACGCGCACGCGGTCGGTGCGGACCTGGATCGGCGCGATGGCGATGGGACGCACGGCGTCGGCGCAGGCCGCGATCAATGCCTCGGTATCGAGCTGCACCCGGTAGCGCGTGCGGCGGGCGACGCGCTGCCACAGCTCCTTGAAGGCAGGGTTGAGCTCGTACCCCTTCTTGAGCTGCACCGTCTTGCGCTGGCGCGCGTTCTTGATCTCCACGCGCTGGTCCGCGCCGACCTCCTCGACGTACTCGGTCTGCAGGCGGTCGACGTACTCGCGGTAGCTCTCGTTGGCCACCACCGTCAGCCGGTTGACCTGCTCGTCGAACACGCGCTCGCCGGCCTGGTCC
>JAFGED010000410.1 GCA_016931785.1 Anaerolineae bacterium | reverse complement strand
GGGGTTTGGAGAGCGGCGCCTGTCCTGAGCGAAGCCGAAGGATCGCCGCTCTCCAAGCCCCCGCCCCCTCTCTTTTCACACGCGAAAGGCGACTGCGAAGCAAGGCTGAGTAGTTACCTGTAAACGTATTCCTGGCAAAACGGGAGCATTATACCACCAACTCCACGCGCAGTCCACCCCGGCCCATGCGACGAGCACTCACCTCCGAGGCAAAGGCTAACTGCCGTTTCAGCCGGTGCGTTATATGATCCGGCAGCTCCGCATTTAGCCGTGATCGCCAATGCAGCCGCGGATTCCAATCCGCGCTACCGCCTGTGCGCGCTTAGCGCGCCTACAACGTCTGTTTTGAGCCCGAATCGGGTTCCTCAACTCGCACCACGGTTTAGTATTCTTTTACGGGTCGTAACTACTCAGGCTGTTTGCCCGAGTAGTGGCCCTCGCTAAAAAAAGGAGAGATGGGGGGCGAGGGCGGCGAAGCCGCCCTCGCCCCCCATCCTCCTCTTTTTAGCGCGAAAGGCAACTGCGAAGCAGGGCTGAGTAGTTACTACGGGTCCTTAATCACCTGCTTCCAGACGGCCGTCCTACACCCTGGCCAACTCGTACGCCTTATCACCCAACCCGACCTGGGCGGCGGCATCGACGTGCAATTGCCCATCGACCCCCAATATCTCGGCCAGGATTTTTTGCCCCGCCTTGACCGACCCATCCTCCGCCAAGGAACCCGGCAGCGGCGCAGCTCCGTTGATCAGGTCCAGCGTCGCCTGCTCCACCGCCACGATATCCTGCGAGGCCAGGATGCGCAGAAAGCGCGGGCGCACGATGCGATGTGCCCCCCACGAGCCAAAGTGCGTCTTGATCGCCACATACTCCCTCTCGGCGATGACGCTGCCAAAATCCATCTTCTCGACCAGGCGCTCCAGACCTGCCGCCTGGCTGGCGCTATAGTCCCAACGCGTCGCCCGCGCCGGTGCGAAATAAACCTTACTGCTCATACCTCGTCTCCTTATAATCAACCGGCGCACAACGCCAGTATCTCCTCGACCTCCCGGTAGCCGATGTTCTTGTGCTCGCCCATCTTGGTACCACGCTCCTTGAACCGCTCCACGATGGGCTTGCAAGCGGCCAACTCGATCCCGTAATCGCTCAGCTTGGTGGGCACGCCCACGCTCCTGAAAAACTCGTCCGTTTTGGCAATCGCCGCGTCGATCGTCTCTTCGTCACCCAGCCCGCGAACGCCCCACACACGCTGCGCGTACTGGATCAGCTTTTGCGCCTTGTGCTCCCGCTGGTGTTGCAGGACGGCGGGGTGCAAGATGGCCAGGGTCTGGCCGTGATCCAGGCCGAAGAACACCGTCAGCTCGTGGCCGATCAGGTGCGTGGCAAAGTCGGAAGGCACGCCGCAGACGATCAAGCCGTTCAGCGCCTGGGTCGAGCACCACATCAGGTTGGCGCGCACGTCATAGGTATTGGGATTGGCCTTGACCTTGGGGGCCTCCTCGACCAGTGTGGAAAGAATCGCCTCCGCCTGCCGATCCTGCAATGGGGCGTTGACGTCGTACGTCAGGTACTGCTCGGTGACGTGGACGAAGGTATCCACGATCCCGTTGGCTACCTGGCGCTCGGGCAGAGAATAAGTAGTCTCGGGGTCAAGGATTGAGAACTGAGGGTAGATGAGCAGGCTCTTGAGAGGCCGCTTATCCTGCAGCGTCTCGTGGGAGATGACGGCGGTACCGTTCATCTCCGAGCCAGTTGCCGGCAGCGTGAGCACCGCGCCCATCGGCACGGCGGCAGTGACCAGGGCGTGATCGAGCACCATGTCCCACGGATCGCCTCCCCGGTAGGGAACAGCAGCGGCGATGAACTTGGTGCCATCCAAGACGGAGCCGCCTCCCACGGCGAGGAGAAAGTCGACCTCCCCGGCCCTTGCCTGCTCGACTGCTTTCATCAGGGTCTCGTAGCGGGGATTGGGCTCGACGCCGCCGAACTCGGTCACCGAACACGCACCCAAGGCCTCCATCACCTGGTCGTAGACGCCATTGCGCTTGATCGAGCCGCCGCCATAGGTCATCAAGACTTTACAGCCTGGCGGCACCAGGTTGCCAAGCTCGGAGATCGTCCCCTTGCCAAAGACGATCTTGGTCGGATTGTGAAAAGTAAAGTTAAACATGACGCTCATTCCTCCTCAAGAAATAGCCTTCCGCTTAGGATTTGTTAAGAAATAACCTCTCGTATCCTAATCCAGATTGCGCAACAACATGCCGATTCTTGCCAATTCAGGCCTGCAAAAGCTTGTCCTGATTGCCCTCTAGAAGATTCAAGGTGCTTTTCGTCTTGCCGCCGCGGGAAGTTGTTCTTTTACAGGCCCTTCGTCTGAAACTCCCGGCGCACGCTCGGCCAGTTCAAACCCACCCAAACGAGAGCCAGCAGCGCCAAGGTGAGCGCTGCATCCCGCGGCCAAAGCTGGCGCGCGCGCTCGTTCGCATCGAGCAAAAAGTGATTGACCCAGACGTGAACCTGGTAGAGGGTCGTCGCCGCCAGTGCAGCCCAGCGACCCCACGGCCACAGGCGCATCAACGCCAGCACGCACACGAGAAAAACCAAGCACCAGAACCCGCCCATCACGGCCAGGTAAGTCCACGATGCCGTCATTTCTAGATCGGGCAGTTGAGCGGCATAACGCAGCGCCATCGCGATCCGCGCCAAATTGCCCAACCCCAACGCCAGCATCACCAGCGCCAGCACGGCGATACACTGCTGAGAACAGGTCGGTTTGCGACGCTTACGCTCTTTCATACCCCCTCCCGGGCTACTTGTCCTCTTCAGAATAAACAGCAAAATCCAACGGGTTGGAACAGACTCCCGCCTGCCCATTCCAATCGACCAACCTGCTACCGTCGGAGAACTCTGCCCAGCAGCGATAGCTGCCAGAGGAAAGACCATCAAGCTGAAAAACACCCGAGCTGGCGTAGGCAGATACCTCATCACGAGCATCGAAGGAAAAAACCCACTCATCGTCCACCGCAGGATCGAACGCCGGATCGGCCGAAAACAAGAGCCGATCGACGAACAGAGACCGAGTCCCCGGGATCGGGTACCGGATCGGACGGGCCATAAGCACCGTGTGGGTGCCGGCAACGAGATCGAAATGCCCCACCTGCCGCCACGTCCACTGGTCCAGAGAACCACCCCCCGTATAAACGAGGTCCTCAGTCCGACCGTCCACACTCAGATAGAGCGGATAGGAATCGGGAGAACTCCGGTAGATGCGCGCCCAGAGCGTATAGGCACCCGATTCAGGAATCGTGATATCGGCATGGGCATCGCCCACGGTCGTCCGATCCGCCAGGTAACTCCGGCCTTGGAACCCCGGTGCAAAGCGTCGATCCTCGTACCAGGCAAAATCCGACGCCATATCCTCCGCCTCCAGCACGACAACCCCCGTATGAAGCCGCTGGCACGCCAGCACAGCCTCGGCTGGGCCGGTGGCGTCCTCCAACCGCCAACGCAGTTGGATCGACTGGTCTGGGGTGGGATCAAGAGGGAACGGCCCCTCCAGGCGCGCGAGAGGCGCCACACAGCGCGCCGCATCGAGATCGAAAGCGTCGATCGCGTACAGGCTGAACCACCGCCCCTGCCTCTCCAGACGCGCCCCCAAGCAGCGTTCCAAGGCGTCCAGGACAGAATTCACGTCCTCCAAGTCCCCACCCAGCGCAGGCCAACGGTTGACCACCACAGCCGCATCCTCGAAATAAGCTCGCTCCCGCGAGAGCGTGGGCAGAAACTCCCTGTAGGTGCCCATCCAGAGATGCTGCTCAATCTGATCGCGGGGCAGCCTGCGGCGCGCCTCCAGCAGGAAAAGCGGCTGTTCGACCTGGGCGGCATCGCCCGAATCGGCAAAATGCGGCACATAGACCCGGCGTCCCGGCGCCACTCCCTCTGTGACCATATCCGCCAGCTCGCGCCGCATCTGGCGCTCCTCCGGATCTTGGACGACGTTAAAGTAGAGAAAGAGATTGAGCAGTACCAGCCCGGCCAGCGCCAGGCCAGCCAGGGACAGCAAGGGCGAGCGAAGAGATGCTGGCAGCAGCGCCCGCATCTCGCGCCAGACCAGGAGGACGCCAAAAGCAACCAAAACGTACACGGCGGGGAGGCCGGGATAGAATACGCGCAAAAAAGGATGTCCCGTGTAAATCGGAACGGGAAAAAAGAGCAACACAAACCAAAGCGCAGGAAGCACATACCCCGGGCGACGGGGACGCGAGAGCGCCAAAACGAGACCCAGCGCCAGGAGAGGTACCAAGAGCGCGTTGATGAGCGGCCCGGAGCGAACAAGCAAAAAGTCGCGGGGGGCCAGCCAGAAATTCTGGACCACCCCCAAGAAGCCATTCCATACATCCAAAGAGGTGATGCCCCATCCAAGCTGCCCGCGCCTGTAGTACGACATTCGCCCCACCAGATACTCGAGCACGAACGGGGTCGCGGCCAGAATCGGCAGCAGCAGCGCGGAGAGATGCACCGCCCACTCGCGTAAAGAAGCCCGCCTGGAGGCCAGCGCGACGACCGCCCAGATCAACGCGACGGCGACCATCGGCGCAAAAGTGTCGTAGGTCAGCAGGCCAAAAGCCAAGGCCACCCCGCCGAGGAACGAGTGCACGGGCCGCCGCACCCGCAGCCCGCGGGCCAGAAAGGCCAGTCCTATCACGGCCCAGATTTTGACGTGCCCCTCGACGAGCGCCAAGCGGCTGGCGCTCACGTCGGCTATGGAGACGGAGAGAAGAACGGTCGCCAAGAGGGCCACGCGCCAGCCTGCGGTCTCCCGCACGAGCCAATAGAAGGCCAGCGTTGCCAGCAGGCTGTACGTGGCGACGGCCACGCGCGCCGACAGGATGCTCGGGCCGAGAAGAAGGTGGAAAGGCGCCTGCATGTAGAAACTGACCGGCTCGGTGCCATAGTGAAACTCGGATTGGATGGCGTGCTGCCCATCCACCATCACCGAGACCACCTCGACCGTCCACTTGGACTCGTCACCCTCGATGCCGTAGGGAATGCGGGACAAGGCATAGAAACGGGCAAAGGCAGCCAAGGCCACCACACAGAGCAACAGCGCCCACTCCACCCAATCCATTCGCCGGCCCTCGACGGGTTGCTCCTGGGTCACAGGGGCAGGCCGACAGATGCCCACCCAGGCCGCGAAACCGAGCAGCGCCAGGACGTGAAGAACACGCCCGACCCCCACCAAATCGTCGCCCAGCAGGAACATCTCCCCCTCCAGGGCCAAAGCAAGGAGGCCAAAAAGCACCGCCGCTCGCAGAGCCTGCGACCAGCGCCTGGTTCGCCAGCCCAGCAGGCACAGGCCCGCCGCCACGATCATGCTGACGATGGGCCACCAAAAGATCCAGGTGAACAGACGCTCGATAAAAAAACGCCATACGCGCGCCAAGCCAGCCAGCGGCGGGCGTTCGACGGGCCAAGCGGCCAGGGCGGGGATGACGTGACGCGGAGTGAGGACCCAAACGTACCCCAGCACGGCCAGCAGGACCACGACGACCACCATCTCGCGCCAGTGCGCTGCAGCCCAGGCCGGGAGATCGCGCAGATCGGGAGGGGCAGGCGGAGTGGCAGCAGGAGAAGAGTCCTCAGACACAGGCACAGGCGGTTCCTGCGGTCGCTCCGAGGGCCTGCGAAAATGGCGCCAGGCGAGGATTAACCCGGCATCCAACAAAACCGCTATCGCAAAAACGGTTACGTAGAGAGCGCCTCCACCCAATTCCATGTAGCTCCTGCTCCAAGAGGCTCATACAGCGAGGGGGGTCTGATGTCCTGCGCGGTAAAAAAGCCCCAGATGCCCCGTCAGCACTTTAGGGAAACGGGCGCCAAAATCGTCGTTCGCTCCAGGACTGGCACAGCCTATCACGAAAAGTTGTAATGCTTCCTGATCGGCTCGATGATCTGCCAAGTACACGACATTCCCCCGGGGAACGTCACCAGGTCGCCCGGCTGGCTCTCGACCGGCTCGCCGCCATCGGGCGTGACCACCACGCGCCCTTCGAGCACGTAGCAGGTCTCGGTGGCGTCGTACGACCAGGGGAACTCGGACGCCTCCTTCGTCCAGATGGGCCAACCGCGCACGCCCATCTCGTCCAGCTTTTCCTCGCCGGGGTTTCTCTCAACCGTGATCTCCATTGCCACTTCCTATACTTGCCATTTGACATTTGTCATTTCAGTATGTAGTACGTCCCCTTCTTCGCCCCGATCTTGAGCAGGATGCCCCGCTCGACCAGGTCGGCCAGGTCGAGACGCAGCGTCTCGGAGGTGACGTCGGGGCACAGATCGCGGTACTCGCGGTTGGTGATGCGCCCCTGCTCCTGCACGTAGGATAGCGCCCGGGCCTGCCGCTCGTTCATCGACGGCGCCCACGCCGGCATCGGCGCCCGCTCGCGCACGTTCTTGAGCGTGACGGTAAAGGCATAGGGCGTATCTTTGAACTGCGGCGCCGGATGGCCCGCGCGCATCATCTCCTCGATCATCAGGTCCACGCCCAAACCCAGCTCCTCGATGTAGCCCCACTGGTACAGCGCGGCGACGAGGCGCGGGT
>JAFGED010000409.1 GCA_016931785.1 Anaerolineae bacterium | reverse complement strand
CTTCGCAAACCTGAGGTTGGGCAAGATGAGGGCCCGCAAAATCTTGTCTCATTTGGACAAGATTCGAGATATGAAGATGTCTAGAGTGTTTCGCGGCTGTTACACGCGCTAAAACCGGGTGCTCATTTACGCCGCGAAACACTAGGATGTCGGAGTAATCACAACGAGGACGCCGCGCACCAGGATCAGTGCGAACCCGGCCGCGCAGGCGATCAATCCCCATCCCAGGCCGAGGGCATCGTCGTAGAGCGCGGCAACGCGGGGGTGAAAAGCGGCGAACTGCAACAGCGCCGGTAGAATCCCAACCAGCGCCAGCAGCACGATCAATCCGTCCCAAACGGAGCGGGGCAGCCGCGGAGCGAAGAGGGTCAGACCGACCAGCCCTCCCCCGACGGCCATCAGCACCAGTTGCCCCCGATACTCTGGGGTGAAAATCGAATCATAGACCGGCGTGGAGGCCAGGATCACCAGGAGGCTCAAGACAACCGCGCCGAGGCGGGCAAGAGGGCGGGTGACGAATCGTTGAGCGGCGAGATTGAGAAGCACGGCGGCGGCGATCGGGGGCAAAGCGAACAGCTCGCGGGTCACCTGGGCAAAGGGTTTGGCGAACCACGATAGCTCCGAGCCGGTCACGGCCAATGCAGCGGTCCTGTGCGGAATCCACGGCCCAAAGTAGCCGACTATGGCAAGAACAAGCCCCAGGAACACAACCCCCCAACTCTCAATTTGAGATTTGAGATTTGAGATTTGCAGTTTCCCCACCCTCAACCTTCCCAATCAGGCTTCAGTTCAGAGATGTGCTTGAAGAAATCGGGATCCTCTTCAAAGACGTCAACCTGGTTCCAGGGCAGTTCGGAGAACATCGGGGCCAGAGGCACTCTGGATGGCGGCCTGAGTTTGGGAGGGGCGGTAGGCGCATGGCGGATTGTGTGTTGGCGGCGGATGCGCTCTCGCAAGAGACGGGCGCACGTTCCGTGCGTATCGTTGGAGAGAAAGCCCGCGTACTCGCCGTCACGGGTGTAGACATCCTTACCCTCGATCCAGCCGGCCCATTCGCCGTAGACGTCGTAAAGGTAGTTGCCTTCGAGCATGGCGACCCACTCGCCGCTTGTAGTGTATATCGGTTTCACTATGACTAGACCTCCAATGCGGTATGGAGATTATATCTCAGGAGAAAGCAGGATGCAAGAGGCGGGAGGTAAAAAAGTGCTCAAAGTGCTTCGAATGCGTCCAAAAGCTGGCGAGCTGCTACTTCCCAGGTGAACCGTGCCGCGTGGGCCAATCCCTCGTCGGTCATCTCCTGCCGCAGGTTGGCATCTTCCAACGCGCGCCCCATTGCCTCCGCCAGGCTGTCGACGTCAAGCGGATCCACCATCAGCGCCGCATCACCGGCCACCTCCGGCAGCGACGAGGCGTTTGAGCAGACGACGGGCACGCCGCAGGCCATCGCCTCCAGCGGTGGGATGCCAAAACCCTCGTACAGCGACGGGAAGGCAAAGAGCGCCGCGCCGCGATAGAGCGCTGGCAGGTCGGCATCATCCACGAACCCCAAGACGTGCGCGCGGCCGCCGTGTTTTTCCGCCTCGGTAAAGATGTCCTCGTAGAGCCAGCCCCGCCCGCCGGCGATTACGAGTTGCAGGTCGGCAAGTGGCAAGTTGGCGAACGCCCTGATCAAGCGGACATAGTTCTTGCGCGGCTGGAGGGTGCCGACGGAGAGGACATAGGGAGATTCGATACCGTATTTCTCCCTTAACCGCTCTTGTTCCCCCGGCGCTTTTTCTGGGCGGAAGCGGGAGTCTACGCCGCTGTATAGCACCTTCACCTTCTCTGGAGGTGTGCCAAAGTTGGCGATCAGGTCGTCGCGGGTCGATTTCGAATCAGCCAGCACGCGGTCGGCGCGGGCCACCGAGCGGGGCACGACGCGTTCCAGGTACTCGCGCAGCGCCGGCACGAAGGCGTCGGGGTAGTGCAGGAAGGAGAGATCGTGGACGGTGAGCAGCGTGCGTGTGGTGTGGAGCGTGGGGGGGAGCACAAAGTCGGGCGAGTAAAAGACATCGAGCGGGCCGGTGATCACTTCGACCGGGATGGGCAGTCGCAGCCGCTGCCACAGGCGGTGGAGCCAGTCGTCGGTGATGGGAATCGCGCGGAATTGCAAGTCAGAGACTAGAGATTGGAGACTTGCAATCTCTAGTCTCCAGTCTCCGGCTTTCAGTCCCCCAACGGCGGCGATGAGCGTATATCGGTGCGGGCTTTCCAGCTTCAACAGCGCACCCACCAGCTCGCGCGTGTAGCGCCCGATGCCGCCACCTTGGCGCACGGCGGCGGTATAGTCAATCCCGATCCGCATCGGCCGACTGCTCCGCCTGGTCCACGTCTGAGTAGGTCACGACGCGGTTGATGAAAAAGTTCCAGAACATCGCGATGCCCACGCCAAGCGCCCAGGCCAAATACGTGCCCAGCGTCTTGGCCGGCTCCGTCCCGAGCGCTTTGAGCACAAGCATCCCCAAGAGACCGGCGGCCTCCAGGTCGTAGGCAAACCACGGTTCTACCCATCCCGCAAACACCGTCTCCAGGAGCATGGTCGGCGCGCGGATGATGTAGGCCAGAATGTTGATGACGTAGAATTGGGCAAACTGCTTGACGATGGGCTTGGAGCGGGAGTCGGGATAGGTCCAATACCGGTTCCAGATGAAATTGCTGACGATGGCCGTCGAGAGCGATATGCCGACGGCGATGGAGGACCACCAAGTTTCGAGAACCTCCGGGGGTTCGACAAACCGCTTCAGGAGGGCGAGGACGGCAAAATCGACCACGGCGCCGATCACGCCGACCACGGCGAACTTGAGAAAGCGAACGATTTCAGTCTTGTTGACACGGGAAAGAATAGCCGTCATAGAATCATCCATTCATAAGTTCATTCGTGCATTCGCTGATTCGCTCACGCGCTGAACGATGTACGCCAAGAGTCCCAGCAGCACCCCCACGTACAGGTGCACGTTGTTGACGTAGAGATTATCGAACAGGTGATGGACGCTGAGATGCGTCCACGTGCCTAAAAGCCCGATGGCGAGCCCGCGCAAGAGACCGCTGGCGCGGCGGGTCGCCCGCCAGGTCTGCCAAAAGACCGCGCCCCACAGAACCACGTAGGCCACCAGGCCGATGAGGCCCGTCTCGGCGGCGATGTTCAGGTAATAGTTGTGCGCGTGCCCCAGCGCGATGGGCCAGTTGATGAGCGCAAAGTCGCGGTAGGCAGGCTCGTAGCAGCCAAAGCCGACGCCCGTCCAGAAATGATAGCGCCACATCTCCAGCGCCGCCTGCCAGTGGGCCTGCCGCTCGATCACGGCGTAATTGGCGTCGTTGATGCCCACGCCGCGCACGTCCTCGAACCGGGCGTACTCTGCAAAGTCGGTCAAGCGCGCCTCGACCGACGCCGGCATCAGCCCGGCTGCGTACAGCCCAACGCCCGCGACGACGAGCACGATCACCGCCAGCACGCCCCAGCGCGTTTTCCTAGGCAGTGCAAACGCCATCGCTGCCGCCGCCGCGGCAAAGCCTATCCACGCGCCGCGGCTCCAGGACGCGAGCAGGGCGATGCCCATCGCAGCAGCAATGCCTGTCAAGAAAAGGACACTGGGAGTCAGTATGACCCGGAGACAGGAAGATAGGGAGACAGGGAGACTTTTTCCTTCTACTGGTCCCCTTGTCTCCTTGTCCCCTCGTCGCCTTCTCAGTCGATCCCCAAGAACACCGACGACTGCGCCCATTGCCAACGGCAGCATCAGCCCCAAAAACCCCGCGTACGGATTGGGTTGCTCAAAGGTGCCGTAAGCGCGGTAAAAGCGTTCGCCGAGGATGGCAAAGTGCTCCGGTCCGTCGCCCCGCAGACCGAATTGCCATATTCCCACCGTGGCCTGAAAGACCCCGGTCGCCAGCAGTCCGCCCATCAGCCAGGGCAGCTTTTTGGGCGTGAGGTGCGTGGCGACGAAAGAGAACAACAGCACGATCTGCACCCACTTGGCGAACTCCATCACGCCGTAGACGGGTAGTTCTACGGCATCCCACAACGAAAGCAACGCCGCCCCCGCGAACGCAAACAGCGACGTCTGTATGGGCGATGGCTTGTGCTCGCCCAGCCGCACGTCCCGCCCTGCCAACCCGCGCGCCAACCACACGGCCAGCGTCAGCGCGAAAAAGGCCTGAGCGATCTGCGCGGGGACCTGGGGGACCTCGGCGCGCAGGTAGGCCCACAGGGGAGCGAGGAAGAGCATAGTGACCAGCCCGGCCAGCGGCTCGACCGCCGTCGCCACGCCGCCGACGGCCAGCAGGACAAAGAGCGCGCCGCCCAGCGGCGAGAGCTTGATCAGCAGCAGGCCTGCAGTGAGGGCCAACGCCAGCCCGAGGAGTGTGACCGCCGGGCCGTTCCAGGAGAAAAACTTCACGCAGAGGCGCAAAGGCGCTAAGAGTGTTCGATCCATTCCACCAGCTTGTTTTCTGCATCGTACACGAACTTGGCCTGGAATAGGCCATCGGTCGCGGTCAGGATTTCGGGGGCGAAAATCGCGTCGGCGCCGGGCTTGGGGAGCGTGGTGAAATACGTATCAAGTGGGACCCAGGTCAGGTCGCCCTCAGCACAGTCCGCGGTCAGCGTTCCCCGGAAATCCGTGGTCACAAAGATGAAGATGAACCACGGGTACTGCTTCAGCAGAGGGATCAGCGTGCAAAAGCCGCGCAGCTTTAGGTCCTGCGCCTCTAGCCCGGTCTCCTCCGCGAACTCGCGCCGGGCTGCCTCGTAGGGGGATTCGCCCGGGTCGAGTTTGCCCCCCGGCGCGATCCACAGTCCCAGGTTAGGCTCCTGCTTGCGGTGCATCAGCAGCACCTCGCCATCGTGCAGCGCGTAGACCAATACGGTCGGCTCGCACCACATCACGTCAGCCCCAGCTTACCGCGAAAGTATGTCATCGCCTGCTGCAGTCCTTCCTCCAAAGACACCTTCGGCTCCCACATCAGCACGCGCTTGGCCTTGCCGATATCTGGACAGCGCACCTTGGGATCGTCCTTGGTGCGCACGTCGGTGGGCGTGACGAACTCGATCTCCGAATCGCTGCCGGTCACCTCCAGCACCTTGCGGGCAAAGTCGAGGATGGTCATCTCGGCGGGGTTGCCCAAATTGACCGGCGTCGCTTCCCTGGAATGGAGCAGGCGGATCATCCCCTCCACCATGTCCTCGACGTAACAGAAGGAGCGGGTGCGGGAGCCGTCGTCGTAGATGGTGAGCGGCTCGCCGCGCAGCGCCTGGCAGATGAAATTGGGCACCACGCGCCCGTCGTCCATGCGCATGCGCGGGCCGTAGGTATTGAAAATCCTAACGACGCGCGTATCGACGTTGTGATAGTTGTGGTATGCCATCGTCAGCGCCTCGGCAAAGCGCTTGCTCTCGTCGTAGACGCCGCGCGGGCCGACGGGGTTGACGTTGCCCCAATAGTCCTCGGCCTGGGGATGCACCAGCGGATCGCCGTACACCTCTGAGGTCGAGGCCAGCAGGAAAATCGCCTTCTTCTCCATCGCCAGGCCCAGCGTCTTGTGCGTTCCCAGCGCACCCACCTTGAGCGTCTGGATGGGAAAGTTCAGATAGTCCACCGGGCTGGGCAGGCTGGCCAGGTGAAGCACCGCATCGACGGGCCCTTCGAGGAAGATATAGTTGGTCACGTCGTGCTTGATGAACTGGAAGCGCTCGTGCCCGGCAAGGTGGGCGATGTTGTCCACGCTGCCGGTGCTGAGGTTGTCCATCGCGATCACTTCGTGGCCCGCGCTTAGCAAGCGGTCGCACAGGTGGGAGCCGATAAAGCCGGCCCCGCCGGTGATGAGAATGCGCATCCCGCTCTCATTGTCCAGAGTCGAGGGGGATTATACCGCAGGGCGGGGAATTTGCCAGCAGGCGCAATTGACAGAACCTGCCGTCTGACGTATCATTACCCACACCTTACGCCTGGTGCATCTTCTCAGTAATAAGTAGGGGAAGACGGAGGGTGTGAGGGCGGCTGTGTCGCCCTAACCCCCTCCACCCCGGGATTATTGAGACGATACCGTCTGGTGCATCACGTATCATTTGGGAGCTGTTCTATGGAAATTGGAACCGTCCGACAGGTAGACATCGACAACGAGATGCGCGTGGCTTACCTGGACTATGCCATGAGCGTCATCATCGCCCGCGCGCTGCCCGACGCCCGCGACGGCCTCAAGCCCGTCCAGCGGCGCATCCTCTACGCCATGTACGATCTGGGCCTGCGGCCCGACTCGGCATACAAGAAATCGGCCCGCATCGTGGGCGAGGTGCTGGGCAAGTACCACCCGCACAGCGACACCGCCGTTTATGACGCGATGGCGCGCATGGCGCAGGACTTTACCCTGCGCTCGCCGCTGGTGGATGGCCAGGGCAACTTTGGCTCCATCGACGGCGACAACCCGGCGGCCATGCGCTACACGGAGGCACGCCTGGCCGCCATCGCCACCGAGATGCTGGCCGATCTGGACAAGGACACGGTCGATTTCACCCCCAACTTTGACGACACGCTGCGTGAGCCCTCTGTGCTGCCCGCTGCCATCCCCAACCTGCTGGTCAACGGCGGGTCGGGCATCGCGGTGGGCATGGCCACCTCCATCCCGCCCCACAACCTGGGTGAGGTGTGTGACGCGCTGGTTTACATGCTCGATAACTGGCGCAAGCTGGACGACATCACCGTCGAGGACCTGATGCACTTTATCCAGGGACCGGATTTTCCCACCGGCGGCGTGGTCTACCGGCGGATGGAGGAGGAGGGCGAGGACCTCATCGCTCACGCCTACGGGCAGGGTCGTGGCAAGATCACCGTTCGCGCCTGTGCCCACGTCGAGGAGATGAGCCGCTCCCGACACCGCATCGTCATCACCGAACTGCCCTACCAGGTTAACAAGAGCAGCCTCATCGAGCGCATCGCCCAACTGGCGCGTGATGGACGTATCGAGGGCATTACCGACCTGCGTGACGAATCCGATCGGCGCGGCATGCGGCTGGTGATCGAGCTGACGCGCACCGTCGAGCCGGAGGCGGTACTGGCCGACTTGTTCAAGCAGACGCCGATGGAGTCGACTTTCAGCCTGATCATGCTGGCGCTGGTCGATGGCGAGCCGCGCCTGCTGACGCTTAAAAAGGCGCTGGTGACCTACCTGGAGCACCGGCAGGTCATCGTCACGCGCCGCAGCCAGTACGAGCTGGCTCGCGCCAAGGAGCGCGCCCACATCCTGGAGGGCCTGCTCACCGCCCTCGACAACCTGGACGAGGTGATCGATACCATCCGCCGCTCCCGCACCACAGATAGCGCGCATCAGAACCTGCGCCATAAATTCAAACTGAGCGATGCGCAGGCCCAGGCGATCCTGGACATGCCGCTCAAGCGATTGGCCGCTTTAGAGCAGAAAAAGATCCAGGAGGAGTACAAGGAGAAACAGCGGCTTATCAAGTATCTCACGGCGCTGCTCAAAAGCCCGGCCAAGATTCGCGGTGCCGTGCGCGACGAACTGGCGGCGGTTAAGGGAAAGTACGACGATCCCCGCCGCACGCAGGTGATGGACGCAGGCAAGAAACAATTGACCGCCCACGACCTGATTCCCGAGGAGAAGGTCTGGATAGCGGTCAGCCGGGGTGGCCTGGTGGCCCGCATCTCCGACGGGGGTTCAGCGCCACGGGTCCCCTCGCGGCCCAAGGATGTGCCGGTGGCCATGCTGGCCGCCTCTACCCGCGACACGCTCTACCTCCTTGCTGCCAACGGCAAGGCCGCTGCTTATCCCGTCCACCAACTGCCGGAGGGCGTGGCCTGGGAGGGGAAAGGCTCCCACTACGCCGATCTGACGCCGCTGGGTCGCCGTGATCAGCTAGCAGCAGCGGTTGTGATCCCTCCATCCCTGGAAGAGGGCTATCTGTGCCTCGCCACGCACCAGGGCAGCGTCAAGCGAGTGGCGCTGGCCGATCTGCCCGGCGTGAGCGGCGAACCGTTCGTCGTCATGGGCGTCGAGGACAAAGATGCCCTGAGCTGGGCAGAGGTCACGACGGGCGCGGATGAGGTGATCCTGGTTACGGCCGAGGGTAAGGCCATCCGTTTCAAGGAGGATGAGGTGCGGCCTATGGGATTGCCCGCTGGCGGCGTGATGGGCGTCAAACTGGGCGGCAAGGAGGATCGCGTGGTGGCGATGGCTATCGCACGTTCCCGCTCCGACCTTTTTGTGATCGCGGAGGATGGGCGGGCCAAGCGGGCGCCGCTGAGCGAGTATCCCACCCAGAGCCGTTATGGACAGGGCGTCATCACCGCACGCTTCAGCGCTGGCGTAAAGCTGGCCGGTGCGTGCGTGATCCAATCGGGCGACCCAATCGTGCTGATCACCGATAAGGGGGCGGCGAAGACGATCCGTGGACGGAGTGCGCCGCGCATGGGGCGCGCCACGCAGGGCCAGGAGGTCATCGCGCTGCGCGGGCGGGATTTTATAGCCGACGCTTTCGCGCCGCATTCTCCGCTGGGATCAGACAACGACGAGTAAAGGAGATCAAAATGTCGTATCGAGACACTCTAGTAACCTGTGCCGCATGTGGAAAGGAATTCATCTTCAGGGTTGAGGATCAGCGCAGGCAGTCGGAGCGAGGCGAGGAGATTGCGCCCCTGGACCTGTGTCCGGCCTGCCGGCCTGGGAGCACCGTGGAGCGCCGCCCCGAGCCGGAGCGCAAGCCGCGAGCGGAGCCGAGAGCGGAGAAAAAGGTGGATGAGACGGTCGCGTTGGGGCCGGGCCCGCACGAGGGCAGCGTCAAGTGGTTCGATGGCGAAAAGGGCTACGGCTTCATCGTACACCCCGACGGCCCGGAGATATTCTTTCACCGCTCCGGCGTCGCACCTGGGGAGGGGGAGAGTTTTCCCGATGGCGTGCCGGTAACTTTTCTCATTGAGCAGACCGAGAAGGGGCCGCAGGCCGTGGACGTGGCGCGCATGGATGAGGAGGCGGAGGAGGACGAGGAGTAGGTTGGGGCTCTCGCTCTAAACAAAAACTCTGCCGGTCAAGCAGCTTGATATCAAACCTCGGTAGCCGCGATCTCCAAATCGCGGCTGCATTGATTCTGCCTGAGAAAGTCTATGTAACCTGAGGTTGCCTTGCCTGCGCCCTTATAACTCTTCCACCAATCAGAGAAACCTTGTAGGTCGCGCTTGCAGCGCGACGCCAAACGACGGTCACGTTGAAGACGTGACCTACAGATAATCCTACAGTCCAGTTCTCCCCCCAGCCAGCCCAAGTCCAGCTCCTCCGGTTTGGCCCGCGTGGGGCGGCACTCCTCATCCCAGCCCACCATTTGGTGGTAGAGCGCCCTGGCTTCCTCGTGATCGGCAGCATCGACCGCTATGCCATCGGCGGGGCCGTCCTTGAGCGGGGCCAGCATCTTGGGCGGCAGCGTATCCGCCTCTGCCCCTACTCGCAGCGTGACGTTTTCATCCAAACGGTGTTACTCTTTACTGGGATTCGTTACTTTTTTGGAGGGAATTTATGAAAAAACGTGTTGTCGTCACTGGACTCGGTGCTGTAACCCCGATGGGAAACGACGTGCCGACAATGTGGGAGAACCTGCTTGCCGGACGCAGCGGCATCGACCACATTACCCGCTTCGACGCATCTGACCTGCCAGTACAGATCGCCGCAGAGGTCAAGGGTTTTGATGCCGAGGCACTTTTTGGCCGTCGAGATACCCGCCGCAATGACCCCGTCACCCTTTTTGCAATGGAAGCCGCCCGCCAGGCCGTGGCCGACGCCAATCTGGTGCTCGATAGCGAGTCAAAGCACAGGGCTGGTGCGATCATTGGCACCGGTATTGGCGGGGTCCTCACGTTGTTGCAGAACTATGATATTATCAACAGCCTGGGGCCGCGCCGCGTCAGCCCGCTTATGATCCCGATGATGATGCCCAACGCCGCTACCGCCGCGGTTTCTATCACACACGGCTTGCAAGGCCCCACCTTCTCCGTCGCTTCGGCCTGCGCCACGGGCAACAACGCCCTTGGAGAAGCGATGCACATCATCCGCCGCGGCGATGCGGACGTGATGCTCTGTGGTGGTACTGAGATGGTCATGCACGCTGTTGCCATATCCGGCTTTAGCAATATGGGGGCGATTTCTTCCCGTAATGACGAACCCCAACGCGCCAGCCGTCCCTTCGATGCCGAACGTGATGGTTTCATCATGGGAGAGGGGAGCGGCGTCCTGGTTTTGGAAAACCTCGAGTTTGCCCAAAAGCGCGGCGCTCGCATCTATGCTGAGCTCGTCGGCTATGGCACAACTTCCGATGCCTGTCACATCACCGCGCCCGACGGGGATGGTGTTGGCGCAGCCCGGGCAATGAGCTTGGCACTCCAAGATGCTGGCACGGCTCCCGGCGAGATCGACTATATCAACGCCCACGGCACCAGCACTCAGCTAAACGACCCCATGGAGACCCGTGCCATCCGCAGCATCTTTGGCGAACACGCCGATCGCCTGGCCATCAGCTCCACCAAGTCGATGATGGGCCATCTGATGGGCGCGGCCGGTGCAGTCGAGGCCATCGTGTGCGCCAAAACCCTGGAGACGGGGTGGGTTCACCCTACCATCAACTATGAGCACCCCGATCCGGAATGCGATCTGTACTATGTGCCTAATGAGGCGAAGAAACTCGATCCTCACATGGTCCTCTCGAACTCCTTTGGCTTTGGCGGGCACAATGCCTGCGTTGTCTTCCGCCGATGGGAGGAGGGCGCATGACAGTTCAAGCACACATCGTCGGATGGGGCAAGTACATTCCTGAGCGCGTGCTGACCAACGACGACCTGACACACATGGTGGATACTTCCGACGAGTGGATTCGTACCCGTACGGGGATTGTTGAGAGGCACATCGTCGCCGAAGACGAGTCGACGGCTACCATGGCCATCGAAGCCGCACACGAGGCTTTGGAAATAGCCACTCTTCGGCCGACTGACCTGAATTTGATCATCGTCGCCACAGCCACGCCGGACCACTTGTTCCCTGCCACGGCGTGCCTGGTGCAGGATGCGTTGGGCGCTACCCAAGCGGCATGCTTCGACCTTGCGGCGGGTTGTTCCGGGTTTGTTTACGGGGTCGGCTTGGCGGCCGACCTCATATCGACTGGAAACTATGTGAACGCCCTGGTCATCGGCGCCGAGACGCTCACCCGCATCACCGATTGGGACGACCGGGCAACCTGTGTGCTGTTCGGTGATGGGGCCGGCGCGGTGATCCTGCAAGCCAATGGCTCTGATGGCGGCGTTCTTTCCTCCGTCCTCGGTGCAGATGGTTCCGGGGGTGACCTGTTGTATCTCCCGGCTGGTGGCAGTCGCCAGCCCGCCTCCCATCAGACCGTGTCCGAGGGTCTGCATTACCTGAAAATGAAAGGGCGCGAGGTTTTTCGCTTCGCGGTGCGTGCCATGCCTGCTGCTACGCGCCTGGTGTTGGAAAAGGCGGGGTTGACCGTTGAGGATCTGAGTCTCATCATCCCGCACCAGGCTAACTACCGCATTACCGATGCATCGGCCAAGGCGTTGGGGATATCAAAAGACAAGGTCTTTAGCAACGTGGACCGGTACGGCAATACGTCGGCTGCATCTATCCCAATCGCGCTCTGCGAAGCCGTGGAGCAGGATCGCATCCATCGAGACGATCTGGTGGTGTTCGTCGGGTTCGGCGCCGGGCTGACCTGGGCAGCGGCCGCGGTGCGCTGGAGCGCGCCACTGCCAACCGCGCCGCTTACACGCCGGAAGAAGATATGGTACGCCCTGAGCTATCGCTACGCCGCGTTGCGCTCGTTGGTGCGCCGTTTTGTGCGCTGGTTGGTCGCCCGCTTCACGAGAGAGTAAGCATCTGGTATCTGTAACTACTCAGGCTATTCGCCCGAGCAGTCTCCCTCGCTCGAAAAAGGGAGAGATGGGGG
>JAFGED010000408.1 GCA_016931785.1 Anaerolineae bacterium | reverse complement strand
GGAGAGCGGCTTCGCCGCTCTCCAACCCCCCATCTCTCCCTTTTTCGAGCGAGGGAGACTGCTCGGGCGAATAGCCTGAGTAGTTACGGGCCCGCAAAAGAATAACCCTCCGAAGTTGCCACGGAAAAGGATTTGCTCTCGCCATTCGATAGTTCTGGCAAGCTTTTACGGGTATCATCTCAATAATCCGGGGGCGGGGGCGGGGGCGGCGTAGCCGCCCTCGCCCCCCATTTTCCCCCACTTGTTGAGAAGATACTTCTACGGGCCTCAACCGGCAAGAACATCCAGAGGAGTATGCAGCTTGGGTTTGAACGAGTAAAGTTATTCTTTAACAAACCCTAACTCCCTCAACGATATGGGAACCCCCTAACGCAACCACTTTACCGTTTTGATCGTCGTCCCCACGCCAGTGATCGATTTGATATCAAATTTATCCATCAGACGCTTGGAACCCGATAACCCAAGGCCCAAACCACCCGACGTCGAGTATCCGCCGGCCATGGCGCGATCCACATCCGGGATGCCGGCCCCGTTATCCTGAGCGACGATCAAGATATATTTCTCATCCTCCGAATGCGCAGTCACAGTGATAGAACCCTGCCCCACGTACCGCTCAATATTTCGCCCCAGCTCTGAGATGACGACAGCGATCTTGGTAGCCTCAGCCAAAGGAAAACCAAGCGCCTGCGCCATCTCCAGGCCGCGCCGCCGAGCCCGCACCACATCCACCAGGCTATTGATGGGGAAATATTCTTTCTGCGATTGTGCTTCGGCCATAGCTACACCTCTGTCCAATTATCAAGTGCCGAACTGGCACCCATGTCCAAACCTGCCGATTCACTTTCACCCTGGTCGGAGCCTGCGGCGCTCTCCTCCTGCTCGTGAACTTTATACTCTCTGCTCAGCGCCAGCGCGTCGTCCAAGTCGAGCACCGCGTGGATGTTGGGCAAGGTCATTCCCAACTCGACCATCGTTTCGACCACTGCATCCTGCAGCCCGGCGACGATGACATCTGCCCCCATCAATTTCGCCATCTGAGCCGTACTGTGGATGAACCGCCCGAAAAAACTATCACAGATGTCGACCAGGGAGAAATCGAGCAGCACCCAGCGCGAGTCGTGCCGCCGGATGTCCCGCAGCACCTGCTGGCGCAGCCTGAGCACGTCGTTATCCGTCAGGTCTCGCGGCACAGAGACCAGCAACAGGTCCTCTAGCTTTTGGACGACAGTGAAAGTCTCGAGAGTTTCTCCGATTTCTGATGCTTCAAAATTCCTCATGCTCCGATTCCTCCCCCAGACGCTGGCGGTCTGCGCCTAGATTTCGCTGCCACAATCAAGCAAGATGTGCATCCCTTCCTCAAGGCGACATCACCATCCGGATTCCCAACCGACGCAAAGCAACCCTCAACCCGGTCTGCAAATCGCCCAACGTCTCAATGCCGCTCCAATCCAAACCCAGATCGATAATCGTCTCCGCCACCGCATCAGAGATGCCGGTGACAATCGTTCGAGCTCCCTTCAGCCGCGCCGCCTGGATCGTCTTGTTCATATGAGACGCCACGCCGCTATCGACAATGGGGACGCCGGTGACATCCAAGATAACGACCTTGGCCCGATGCAGCCGAATCCCCTCCAACAGCCGCCGCGTGAGATCTCGCGCGCGCAGCGTATCGATGCTGCCGATCAGCGGCATGACGATGATACTGCCCGCTCCGGGCACGTCCATCACAGGAATAATGGGCGTAGAAAGCTCCTGAATGGCCCGCTGCTGCGCATCAACCAGCTCTTTCTGCAAACGCGCGCTCTCTGCCTCAATTTGCTTTTGCTCGGTAATATCCCTGGAAACACCATACGTACCAATGACGTCCCCCTTCCTATCGCGCAGGGGCATCTTGCTGGTCGAAGCCCACGTCACCCGGCCATCAGGCCACGTCTCCTTTTCTTCCTTTTCTATAGTCTGACCGGAGTGCATCACTTTCTGCTCGTCCTCAAGTGCGGGGCGAGCGTGTTCCTCTGTGAAGAAATCAAAATCCGTGAGACCCACCACTTTCTCAGGCCCATCCACACCGTGCTTTTCGGCCAAGGCCCTGCTAACCCTGATGAAACGGCTCTCACAATCCTTGAAGTAAACCTTGTCAGGGATGCCATCCAAGAATGCCTGCAGCAGCTGCTGATCCAACGAGGCCTCATCGAGCGCTGCCTCCAGTTCAGCAATGCGCGCACGCGCAGCCTCCAGGTCCTCTATCAATTGGCTCTTCGTCTTCATAGCATCGCTCATGCTAAATCTCCCCTAAGGGACGTTTGCTTCCACCCGCCGCACCGTTTCACCAGCTCGCAAAGCGCCCACATCAAAAAAAGCGACCAGGCAGCATAGATGCAACCCAGCCACTTGACAAATATTCGATCTGCGGACAACGATATAGGACTCCCACGGACTACCCCCTGCAAAGTCAAAAAATGACTGCGTTCTTTCCTTCCCCCCTCCTCTCGACCGACGGAATGTTACGCCAAGTATACTATCTACGCTGCTGAATGTCAATCTGCCAACGATTGAAACTTGTGGTATAATCATCCACGCCTATGGATAAAAGCCCCCACTCAGCACATCCACGCCCGGCCTCCGCTGGCCTGATCCGACTGCAGGCCCAGTTGGTCGATCTGACCACCTGGGTGTGTCCGACGTGGGCAGCCCTATGCGGCGTCGTCGCCTCAGGCGGCTTTACCTGGCGAGGCGAAGGCTGGTCGCGCCTGGCACTGCTGATCCTATTGGTAGATGGAGGATGGGGAACGCTGTGGGCCGCACTGGGTAGCACAAACTGGGCCGCAGCACTGCACCAATGGCGCACGTGGGAATTCGGGGAGCGCACACCCAAGCCTCCATACACGCTTCGCGACTCTCCGGGAGATCGGGTGATAAGCTGGATCGGGCTGTTCCGCGCCTGGTGGCGGCACCTGTTCTGGCTCGATTGCGGCCCTGCAGTCTTGTCCATCATCATCGCGCTACTGGTGACAGCCTTGCTTGGCGTATTGCTGGGGCAAGAGATGCTGCTTCTAAGTATGGCGGCCGCGGCTGCAATACAAGCAGGCGCCATTGCGTCACGCGGCAGTGGCGCAGCGGCGCCAGAATGGAACGCACTCCTCGGCATAACTTTTCCCTGGCTTGCAGGTCACGTCGCCTTCGGGCCGCTCACGCTAGGCTCAAGCGCGCTGGCGCTGCTCCTTGGCCTGGCCTGGGGAACCGCATGGCGCGTCGAATCGCCACGCGGACGCATCCTCGCGGGAGGCGCGCAACTCCTTGCAGCGGCGCTCCTCGCCGCGCTGGAACAACCCCTGGCAGCAGGCTGCCTGGCTTTGCTGTCGGTCCCGCAACTGGCGCTGCTCCCCTGGATTGAACGCGGCCAACCCGCCGGCTGGTACGTGCGTTACACCCGGTCCTGGCTGATGGCTGCGATGCTGATCGCGGCTTGGGCGCTATGATCTGGGTCGCACTCGGCCTTGGCCTGCCGATCCTCGTCCTGTTAGGGCTGCTGGCCT
>JAFGED010000075.1 GCA_016931785.1 Anaerolineae bacterium | reverse complement strand
GAAGCGCTGGTGATGGCCTTGAACGGCGATCCTTTCTGCCCAGCCTTTCTTCAAACTCGCACTGCGACATCAGGCTGAGTAGTTACCATCTTGATAGAAACCCAAGGACTCACCAAACAATTCAGG
This sequence comes from Anaerolineae bacterium, assembly GCA_016931785.1. GTDB lineage: Bacteria > Chloroflexota > Anaerolineae > B4-G1 > B4-G1 > JAFGED01. The sequence continues at coordinate 18,682 of JAFGED010000075.1, read as the reverse complement.
AAACTGGTGGCGGTAGACGGCGTGTCTCTAACCTGCCGCGACGGCGAGGTGTTCGGCCTTCTCGGCCCCAATGGCGCGGGCAAGACCACACTGCTGCGTTTGATCGCCTCTGTGCTGGAGCCCACCGCAGGCGTTGCCCTGGTCGACGGCCTGAACGCGCGCAAGGAAAGTGGGCGCGTGCGCGCCTGTGTCGGGCTGTTGGTCGAGTCTGCCGGACTCTACGATCGCTTCACTCCGCGTGAGCACCTGCGCTTCTATGGACACCTTCACGGCCTGGATGGCGTTCGGTTGCAGGAGCGCGTGAACGCCGTGCTGGAGATGTTGGAGATGGCTGACTTTGCCGACCGGCGGGCGGAGGGGTTTTCCGCCGGCATGGGGCGCCGGGTGGTGTTGGGCCAGGCGCTGGTCCACGATCCGCCCAACGTGATCCTCGACGAGCCCACGGCGGGATTGGACGTGATGAGCACGCGCAACGTGCGGGCGCTCATCGCCCGCTTCCGCGAGGAAGGACGTTGCGTCCTCGTCTCTACCCATCTGATGGACGAGGCGCAGCGGCTCTGTGATCGCGTCGCCATCATCCACAAGGGACGTTTGCAGGCGGTTGGCACCCCGACAGATCTCGCGGTCCAGACCGGGGCATCCAATTTAGAGGAAGCATTCGTGCGCATCGTCGGGGAGGAGCGGCTGCGAACCGACCTGTGGGAGCAGCGGCGCGAGCCGCGCTGGTATCAATTCTGGCGCCGCGGCGGGCGGAACCTTTCCCGGAGGCGGCCGGATGCTTAAGGCGATGCGCACGGTTTTCACCCACGAGGCGCTCGATCTGCTGCGCGACCGGCGGGCGCTCTTTTTCCTCTTTGCCGTGCCGCTGGTGGCGCCCATCTTGGGCGCTGGGGCCGGGATGTTTATCCTGTGGCAGGTGGCGCGCCAAGCCGGTGAAGGGATCCCCATCGTCGTCGTCAACGGCGAGCAGTTGCCGGGCCTGGTCGATAGGCTGGAGCAAACGCGTATGTTGGAGCTAGTCGGCCTGCCGTCTGATCCTGAAAAGGCGCTGCAGAGCGGCGAGCTGTTGGCGGTGCTTGAGGTTCCCCCGAACGCCGCCGAGGCACTCGCGGCCGAGGAGCAGGTCTCCCTCAGGCTGACCAGCAGCCGCAGTGGATGGCTGCCCGATTTTGCCGTCCTTGCCATCGAGGGCGCGCTGGCGGATTACGGCGACGAGGTTCTGGCGGAGCGGCTGGACAAACGTGAGCTGGGCCGCAGTTGGCTGGAGCCTGTTCGCCTGGACCGAGAGGTCGCCGCCCCGACGGGCGTGGCTGCCGCGCCGATCGCGGGCGAGGCTGGCCCGTCCTCGCTAGGCAGCATCTTTTTGCCCCTGGCCGTGGCCTCGTGGGCTTTTAGCGGCGGGTTGAACCTGATGGCTGCGATGACGGTCGGTGAAAAGGAGCGCCGCACGATGGAGCCGTTGCTGGTCACCCCGGCCAGCCGGATCGGGATCGTGCTGGGCAAGATAGCCCTCAGCATCCTCGTCTCGGCGATCACGGTCGGGCTGTGGTCGCTCGATAGCCTGGGCTACACGTTTTTGCTTTCGACCGTGCCCGCCGGTCTGGGAGGGCTTACGGCTTCTTTCGTAGGCCAGTTGGGGAACCTGGGCCTGGCGATGGTGTGGCTCGTGCTCCTGATGCTGCCCTTTATGACGATGGCGAACGGTCTTGTGGCGGCTGTGTGCACTTTTGCCAAGAACTATCGCGAGTCCAATCTTTTCCTGGGCTTTTTTCAGTTGCTACTTCCTGGGGCAACGCTTTTAGCGATCTTTGGCATCGGTGCCTCGCCGCCGGTGGCTGTGTACGCGCTGCCCGTGGCGGGCGTGCTGGTGGCGATGCGCGACCTGTTCGGGGGCGGCGTCGCTCCTGGGGCGCTGGCCCTGGCGTGGGCGGCGGCGGCTCTCTATGCTGCAGGGGCCGTCCTGCTGGCGGCCTATGTTTTCTCCCGCGAGTGGGCCTTGATGCGGGGGGTGTAAACCTTGGAGTGCTTTTACGTGGAAAAGCCAGAAGGCCTCATCTTGTGGTGGGGATGAATGGCAAAGCGGGAGATTTTGGGATGGCAGCACCCAAGGGCTTTTCCCTTAGGAAGATCCCGGCGCTTTGCGCCGGGGAGCTTCACGTGGATTCCTCTGAGGAGGAATCCCGGCGCTCTTTTGCTCTTTTTCGAAACTCACTGGCTTGCTTTGCCAGCTCTTGGAAATAGTTCGTCTCCGTGATGGCGCTGACTTGCCGGTCGCGCTTGGTCTGGTCGATCTCGATGCGCAGTTGCTCGATCTGGTCCCGCAGTTTCTGTTCCCGCTCTCTAACCTGTTGGGCCTTTTCGATGGCGAGCGCGGCCTGAGGCGCGATGGTTTCCAGCAGTCGCTGGTCGTTCTCGTCAAAGGCCCCGACCTGACTGCTGACCAGTTCGAGCGTGCCCACCAGGCGGTCGCGGATGATGAGGGGCACGCCGAGTATGGAGCGGACGATGATGGCGAGCGTCAGTATGCCGGTTTTCCCTGTGGGTGTGGCTTCGTACTCTCCAGAGTGGGCGTCGCCTATGAGGAGGCTCTTGCGCTCCGCGGCGATCTTGCCGGTGAGCCCGACTCCGAGCTGGTAGCTCTTGCCACGCGTGTCTTCGAACCCCTGCCTGCCGCGCCATGCCTTGACGAACAATGCCTGCTCTTTGCGGTCGTAAAGCGTGATCTCGGCAGCATCGTAAGCGACCAGGTCTTTGACCTTGCCGAGGATGGCCTGGAGTGTTTCGTCCACTTCGACGGAGGCGGTGATATCCTGGCCGATCTCGTAGACCATCTCCAGCTCGGTCATGCGCCGGTTCAGGGTAGATACCATGTCGCCGAAGGCGACTCCCAGTTGGACAATTTCACCTTGACCGCGTTGTGTATCGGCGATATCCGAGGGTTCCACAGGTTGGTCGTTCTTCACGGCGATGGCTATGTTGTTCAGCCCGCGAACGGGGCGCGTGATGCTCCGAGCAAGCAGGATGGAGATGACGAGGGCCAGCACGCCCGTCAGCACCGCGCCGGCAAGGGCCACCGTTCCCGGCTGCAGCAGGGTTTCTCCAGCGGCGGAGGCTTTGCCCTGTGTCTGCGTGACGATGTAGTAGGAAACGCCCGCCAGCGGCAGAACGGCCACGGCTACGAAGATGATGGCCAGTTTGGCGCCGAGGCCGATGGATCGACGCGGGCTCGCGCTCTTTTCGGTGGATGATTTGCCCATGGTAAAACCTCCTGTGCTGCCCCTTCCGGGTTGGGCTACCTGATAGGGGACTGCAGCCTATCTCATTTAGTCGTCGTAGACCTTCCAATAAGGTCTTTCGGGTTCCCATTGTTTGCTGAATTCCTCTGGAACGGGGCCCAAGAGCGCCTCGCATTCGGCGGTGACGGTCCCATCTGGCAGGCGAATTTCCCCTGCCACCTTTGTGGCTCTCCGTCCCTCCTTTTCCACCCATCCCACGGCGGTCAACCTCGTTTCGGTGGGTGTGGGATGGCGGTAGCGGACGGTCAGGCGCAGCGTGGCGAACAGATTGTCGTGATTCCCGTTCAGCATCACCGCCCGCCCGGCGGTCTCGTCCAGCACCGCGGCGACGATGCCCCCGTGGGCGACGCCGGGATATCCCTGGTAGTTGTCTGATATGCTGAACTCGCTGTGTACCTGATGGTTCTCCAGATCGTCGTAAAAGGCCAGTTTCAACCCGAGCGGGTTTTGCAGGCCGCAGAGGAAGCACATTCGGGAGTTGGGTTGTTTGTCCATAGTCAAAGGATGGTGAACAGAATGCCAGAGATCGCCGCCCAGGCGACCCAGCAGGCTATGGTGATCCCTATGCAAGTGATAATGCGGATCGCAGTTGGCATGGAAGACTGCCTGGCAACCGCCGCGCATCCTGCCGCGCCGCCGCCCCCGAAGGCGCCAGCTATCAAACCGCCTGGCACAATCACCATGATGCCACACGCCGCGACGAACAGCCAGGCCCAAAAGGGCATAGACTTTTTTCCTGCCCTACGAATATGCTTGGTTGCTTTAGCTACTTTCTCGACGTGTTGTTCTACTGCAGTTCGTGAGAATCCCCTCTTGGTCAGGCGTTCGACGATCTCTTTTTGGCTGACGTCGCCTTCGGCCAGTTCATGAGCGATAAGGGATGTGTATCCTTCAAGCGCTCGTTGTTCCTCTGGATCGAGTTGATCGAATGTTCTGGTGTGATCCAGGCTGCCGGAGCCTTGTGCGGAAGGGTTTGCCGCAGTGATCGTTTCTGTGGAGGTGAGCGAGGGAACCTCTTCGGCAGCGGTCGAGCTGGTGCCGAGAACGGCTTGCACGACTGACGGCCTGATGTGCTGTGGTACCGGTGTCTCTAGAGGGGATAGAGGGGCAGGCGCTGGAGTCGCTGAACTCTTCTGCAGCGCGGCTATGCCGCGCTGCGCGGCCTCATTGGTCGGATTGATCGCCAGAACCTTGTTCAGGCACATCAGCTTGTCTTGGGCGGTCTCCACGGCGCCGGATAGCCACAGCCAGGCCCGTTCGTCATCCGGGTTTTGCCGGATGGCTTGGCTGAACAGTTGGCGCGCTTGGGCTCTGGCCCCTGCTTGGAGAGCGGCGATACCTTGTTGCAATAGGTCGTCTGCCATGTCTCTTTCGCGTTGCAGTTCAAGTGATCGAGAGTGCCCGCACCGGACAGCGGGTGACGCATAAGCCGCAGCCGTAACACGCTTCCGGCGAGAGTTTCGCTTTGTCGTCTATTACGTGGATAGCGTCGTAGACGCAGCTGGCCTCGCACAGGCCGCAGCCGGTACATGCGTCCACATCCAGTGTTGGCGGCACGTGTACCGTGCGAAACTCGCGTTCGCGCCAGCGCCGGATCGCCAGCCCGCGCACGTCCTCCACCGACGCGTAGCCGTGTTCGTCCAGCCACTTTGCGATCTCGCGTGCGATCTTGCCGTAAACCTGCGGCCCTTTCAGGATGGCGGCGGTGCACACGCCCACGGCGGACGCGCCCGTCATCAGGAACTCGATCGCGTCGCTGCCTCTGGTTATACCACCAACGCCTACGATGGGCAAGTCCACCGCGCGGGCGACGTCAAAGACGCAGCGCAGGGCCAGTGGTTTGAGCGCCTCGCCGGAGAGCCAGCCGTAGCCCTCCCGGCTGCCCATCAGCATCTGCCCGGTCTCGATATCCACGCCCAGGCACGGGCCGAAGGAGTTGACCGCCACGATGCCGTCGGCCCCGGCCTCGGCGGCGGCCCGGGCGGCGGTCGTCATATCGCGGAAGGGGCTCAGCTTGACCAGCACCGGCACATCCACCGCGTTCTTCGCGGCGCGGATGGCGTCCATCATCGGCGCGGGGTCGTCGCCGATGTAGTGGGTGGAAAGCTCCAGCGCGTCGGCGAAGGGCCGCACGCGGGGGGCCAGTTGAGCGATCTCCTCGGCGGTGTAGCCCAGGCTGACGATCAGGGGCACACCCGCTTGCCTGGCGATTGGGTATTCGCGCGCGATGAACTGCTCCACCGGCAGCTCCGACCACAGTTCGGTGTTGAGGAATCCGCCGGGGAAGCGCGCCATGTTGGGCGTGGGCACTGTGGCGGGCTGCACCGAGACGGTCTTGGCCACGATGGCCCCGGCGCCTCCCTCGGCGCAGGCTTTCATCGCCTCGCCGTTCCACCCCGGCGGCCCGGCGGCGGGCATGACGGGGTTGGTGAGGGGGATGCCTGCGATGTTGATTGATAGATCTGCCATGTAGTTGCCAACCGGGTCAGCTAGTGACGATAAAGATCGCAATGGCTACGCCGGCTATTGTGAAGACGATCCCGATGGCCAGCATTCCCCACGCGCCACGGGTGGCCCCGGCCTCCAGCACGGCCTGGTCAGGCTTGTTGGGGTTGTAGTAGACGGTGACTTGCTGTCCGGTCTGATACGCCAACTTGGCCTCGGCCCTGGCCTGGGAGCTGTGCCACCGTCTGGCGCCGACGATGACCTGGTCGCTCATGTACTGTTGACCAGAGATAGCGTACGTGTAGACGACTCGCGGGCTGTAACTTGTGGTAGTACCATCCTCGTCGCTCTCAACCTTCCTCTCTACCGCCGCTACTTTGACCTGCCCTTCGACAGATGGCCAGTCTCTACTCGCTTTGCTGGTGCGGAAATCGATGAAACCACGGACGAGCGCGAACACCCCGGCGCCAGCGAAAACCAGAGCGAAAATCAGGCCGCAAGTGTTTCCCATTTCAGTATCTCCTTTCAAATTTTTTGCGCTTCACGGGTTATTCCTGGACAAAGGGCTTGCCCAATCCTCCCGGCGATCTGCCCCGGATCGTGCGGTCGATCCGCCGGGCCAGGCGCGGCGGCAGGAAGGCCAGCAGCCTGTCTACGCCCTCACTGCTGATGAGCAGCAGGGCAAATATCATCAGCGCGAAGGGGGCGGACGAAAAGATTTGGGTGGGGACTTGGCTAAAGGCCGGGTCTCTTTGCAGGATGCTGCCCAAAGCCTTGAGCAGGCCGAAGAAGTACGATCCCGCCGCCACTCGCCAGGGGTTCCACCCGCCAAAGATGACGATGGCCAGGGCGATCCAGCCGATGCCAAAGGTGTGCCGGTGGCTCCAGCCCAGCTTGACGTTGAGTGAGTAGGCGGCGCCGGCCAATCCTACCAGCGCGCCGCCGACGACGGTATAGATATACCGCATGCGATTGACGTTCACGCCGCGGGCGAAAGCCGATTCCGGGCGCTCGCCGATGCCTTGCAGCTTCAGCCCGGGTTGGGTGCGATAGATCCACCACCAGGCGGCGATGACGGAAAGTATGCTCAGGTAGACGATCAGGTTGTGGTCAAAGAGGATCGGCCCCAGGATGGGAATAGCTGATAGGTAGGGAATCGGCGCGGGAGGGATCGAAGGACCGGGCTTGCGGACGAAGGGATTGCCGAGAAAGTCGGCCAGGTCGGTGCACAGCATCGCCAGCACAAACCCGACGGCCACCTGCTCCTGGCGCAGGGTGATGCTGGCGAAGGCGATGATGAGGGCGATCAGCGCCCCTATGACCATCGCGGCTATGATGCCCAGGGCCGTGCTGCCGGTGGTGAACGCGACGGCAAAGCCCGTCATCGCCGAGAGGGCAATGGAGCCGTCGAGCGAGAGGTTGATCACGCCGCTTTTTTCCGAGATGGTCTCGCCGATGGCGGCGATGATGACCGGCGCGGAGGCGGCGACGATGGTGGCCAGTGTCTGGATCAGGAAATTGGTCTCCATCAGGCCGGCTCCTCGGCGCGCGTAGCGCCTGCCTCGATGTCTCGGCGGGACTGCCGTCGCGCCAGGAGTGCCCGCCAGCCGCTCACCAGCATCACGGCCAGGACCACTGAAGCGCGCAGCACGCCGGCGATGGAGGAATCGAGGTGCAGCTTCATCTCCAGGCGGGAGCTGCCAACCCCCACGGCAGCGAAGAAAAGGGCGATCGCCGGCACCCACAGAGGACGATAGCTGGCCAACAGGGCGATCAGCAGCGCTAGGTACCCTTGCCCGCCGGCGATATCGGGGATCATGCGCCCGTAGCGCGCCGAGCAGCGGATGGCCCCGGCCAGGCCGGCCAACGCGCCGCAGGCGGCAAAGGTGGTCAGCAGGCGCGGCGTGGATGGGACCCCTAGGAGGAAAGCGGAGCGAAAGTTCTTCCCCATCGCTTTGAGTTCCAGTCCCCAGCGCGTCCCGCGCAGCAGGAAGTAGACTGCGGCCGCGGCTATCAGCGCCAAGATCACCGCCAGCGGCGCGACGCGCAGGTCGCCCAGGGTGGGCATCCATGCCGGGTCGGGGAAGGGATCGGTGCCGCTCATCGTCGCCCCATCCTCCGGCTTCCACGGGTTAAAGATCAGCCAGATGGCCAGCCCTTGGGCGGCATAGTTCATCCCCAGACCGCCAAAGATCTCGTGCACCTTGCCATAGACCTTTAGCAGGCCGGCGATCACGCCCCACAGCGCGCCGCCCAGCATCCCGCCCAGCATCATCAACGTCAGCAGGGGGGCTTGTGGCCAAGGAACGCTGCGGGCCACCCACGTGGCAAAGATGGCGCCCAGGATGATCTGCCCTTCCACGCCGACGTTCCACTGCCCTGCGGTGAAGGTGATGCACATCCCCGCGCCGCAGAGGATGAGGATCACGCATGCGGAGACGACGTCGGCGATCTTGGCTGGGCTCTCGAACGCGCCTTCGACGATGTGCCTGTAGGCCTCCCACGGCGGCGCGCCGACGGCGACCAGGATCAGTGTGGTAAACAGGAGCGCCAACACGACCGAGGATGCGCTCAAGAGGCTGTTTTTCAGCTTGGGTAGAACCTGTTTCATGGGTTACGCTTTCTCCTTGCCCGCGATCAGGTATCCCAGTTGCTCCACGGCGGTATCGCAGGCATGGAGTGGTTCCATCATCCTGCCGTTGTGAAAGACTGCGATGCGGTCCGAGTATTCCAATAGTTCGTCCAGATCGGCGGAGATGAAGACGATGGTGGTGCCTTCCTCGCGCCGGGCCAGCAGTTGTTGCCAGACCCAGCGCGCCGACTCGACGTCCAGCCCGCGAGTGGGGTGTTCCATCAACAGCAGTCGCAGTCCTGCCGGGAGCAGGGCTAACTGGATGCGCTGTTGGTTACCCCCGGATAGCGCCTCCACGGGACTTTCGGGCCGGCCGACGACGTTAAAGTGCCGGATACGTTCCGCCGCCTGGTCGCGGACAGCGCCCCAGTCGATGAGGAAGGGGCCGTCTCGCTCCGCCAGGGCAAAGTGCTCGGTGAGCGTCAGGCCCCCAACCAGGCCTTCCTCCAGCCGGCCTGCCGGGCTGTAGGCGACGCCGGCTTTCAGGAAGCGCCTGTAGGGCGCGTGGGTCAGGTTTTGACCGTCGACCAGGATGTGGCCCGAGGTGGTGCGCTCCAGTCCAGCGCAGGCGCGCAGGAACAGCCGCTGGCCGCTGCCCTCCAGCCCGGCTAGGCCGATCACCTCGCCTGTCTGTGCCGTGAGGTTCGCATTCACCACGGTGAGGCGATAGGAGGGGATGGTGATGGCCTCGACTTCCAGGACGGTGGCCCCCGGCTCCACCGCCGGGCACTCGGCCGGCGGCAGGCTGCGCCCGAACATCATCTCTACCAGCCGGTCGACCGGGCACGGCATCTCGGCTTCGCCGGTGACCTGGCCTTTTCTCAGGGCGGTTACCCGGTGGCAGAGTTCCTCCACCTCTTCCAGCTTGTGCGAGACAAAGACGATCGAGCGGCCTTCCTCGTCGGCCAGACGGCGCAGCGTGGCAAAGAGCTTGGCCTTTTGCGGGGTGGAGATGCCGGTGGTAGGTTCGTCCAGGATGACGACCTGCGCGCCCAGGGCCAGCAGACGCAGGATCTCCAGTTGCTGCCGCTCCCCTATGGTCAGACCCGCAATCTCGGCGTCCGGGTCAAGCTGGAATTGAAAGCGCGCGCCCAGATCATGTAGCGTGGCCTGCCCGTTTCGCCGGTCTGGGAATATGCGTTCGTCGAAGGCGAGCAAAAAGTTGTCCAGGACCCGCATCTGGGGAAAGTCCAGCGGATCTTGGTGCAGCATGCCGATCCCGTGCTGGATGGCTTCGGCGGGAGAGGCGAAAGAGACCGCTTGACCATCGACCTTGATCGTCCCGCTGTCCGGCGTCTGGTAGCCGGAGAGGCACTTCATCAGCGTGCTCTTCCCGGCGCCGTTTTCTCCCAGCAGGCCGTGGATGGTGCCGGGCTCAAGCGTCAGGGAGACGCCGTCGTTGGCGCGGACCGGGCCAAAGTGCTTGTGGATGTCGATGAGTTCGACTTTCATAGTGATAGTGAGTTGCCAGGCACCTCCAAGGTGCCTGGCAACTTGAGGATACTACTTACTCGCTGGGGCCTTCCATGCCCTCCAGAAGCTGCTTCATATACCAGATTTGCTCGTCGGTGGCCTTTTCGCCATCACCCAGGAAGGTCGATCCGTCCTGGTAGTTGAGCGGCCCGACGAAGAGCTCGATGGAGCCGTCGGCCAGTCCGGCGATGAACGTATCCACGCTGGTGGCCCATTCGTCGGTGAGAGCCGGGCCTTTCAAGAAGCCGATGGGGCTGCTGTCGCGGTTGTTGATGTCGTCCCAATCCGGCTCGGCCCAGACAAACTGCGGCTCCCAGGTGCCGTCTTGTACTGCCTTGATGCGCTCGAGGTAGCTGGGGCCCCAATTGAAGTAGGGCACGCCCAGGCAGACGTCGGGAGCCTCGTCGCAGGCGTTCTCATAGTCGTACGGAATGGCAAAGACGCGCTCGCCGCCGGCGGCGCGCTGGCCGGTGACCACCAGCGCCTCGGTGGTGTCGATGCCGGAGATCAGCACGTCGGCGCCCTCGTTGATCAGGTCGTTAGAAACCTCCGTGGGGTCGAGGGTCACGCCGGGGATATTGAACCAGAAGCCGATCCAGGAGACGACAAAGCGCAGGTCGTCGGGGTCCTTGCCGCGATAGGTCTCATAGCAGTAACGGGCGCCGAGATAGGCGGAAGAGGCTAGGCGGCGGGTCTCCTCGTTGATCAGCGGGCCCACGTACCCGATGGCGCCGCTCTCGGTCGCCATCGCGGCAGCGCAGCCGGCGATCATCTTGCCGTATACCATCTTGCCCATGTAGTTATCGACGTTGGGCGGCGCGTCGCCGGTCAGGACGTGGTCGCCGGAGATGTGGATAAAGACCACGTCGGGGTATTTCTCTGCGGCCCGGTCGGTATCTTCCTTAAAGTCGTCCGAGGTCGTAAAGATGACCTTGGCGCCTTCAGAGACCATGTCGTCCACAGCTTGCTCCAGGGTGGTCTCGGGTCGGTCGGCGGGGTTGAGTTTATCCAGGTAGACGAAGCGGCTGTTGGGGAGTTTCTCGGTGACGTACTCGGCGGCGGTGTAGTGGGCCTCACTCCAGCCATGGTCGTTGTACGGACCCACCAGGATCACGCCAAAGACAAATTCCTCGGCCTCTTCGGCGGTGGGTTCTGGCTTTGCCTCCTTAGTAGGTTCTGGTGTCTCTACCGGCGGGCAGCAGGCTGCCAGCGCCAGGGCCAGAATGGCCAGGAAAGCCATCACACCTGACAAACGTTTAGACATTTCTTTCCTCCTCTTTTGGGTTAAGGCCGCGTTCAAAAACAAATTTGTACTTTTCGGGAGAAATCACCCTGGATAACGGGAGAAACCGCAAGTTATTTTTGAACGCTTACAAAGTACTGGGGTTGGCTAAACACAAAGGCATTTCGTCAGTCTAGATCACCTCCTTTGGGTTGGTCGCTGTCTGGACGCAAATGACAATGCCCACGCATTCGCAATTGGTGGGATTGATGGCTTGGTACAGTGTACCACCATTGACGTGATTGCGCCAGTGGATAGAAGGAAAGGGGTGCATTTGTTCCCTGGGGCAAGAAAAGTTCACCTGACGAAGAGAGAAACAATACCGCTCAACGCACTTGGGATCATCCAAATGCACCAAGGGATCGAGGGTTTACGCAAGGGATCTTTGTCGCCGCGGGCTGCGGAACCAAACCATGGGAAGCACGGCGAGGACAAAGATGAGACCTGCAAGAATCGGCAGCCACATCAATGCGCCGCTCTTGATCAACGGTTGCAGTTTTAGTGTGATATCGAGTTGCAACATCTCGAGGGGCAGCAGGTGCAGTCTTAAAGCGTCTTGGGTCTGTAGAAGGGTTTGGGCCCAACTATCGGTCGACGTTAGGACTTGCCAGAGGGGCAGAGCGATGGCGGCTATCCCTGCCCCGACCAGGCTGACGGCTACGTCGCTCCAGCGAAGTCGGAAGCGGGGTTTCTCCAGACGTGGTTTCACCTGGGCCATCACTCGCGCTGTGAGATCGGCTGGTTCGGCGAGGAGTGGCCAGGTCTCGATTGCTTCTTCCGCCACTTGCAGATAGGCCAACTCGGCCCGGCACTCGGCGCATCCGGCGAGGTGGGCTTTCAGGTTTCTAGCTCGTTCCGGGTCGAGTTCTCCATCCACGTATGTTTCCAAGGCCGTTTGTGCGTCAAGGCAACGCATATCTCACACTCCTATCGAGGTTCTTGGGGGGTTCCTCTGGATGTTTCGAGGTCTTGTCTGGACTGGATTGCGCGGGATTTGACGTTTTTGGAAAGGCCTGCAGGGGGCCTTCATCCCATTGGCGTACACGATCTGCCAGCAAGCGGCGCGCGCGGTGGATGTGGGTCTTGATAGTGCCCAGCGGGACGCCCAGTGCGGTGGCAATCTCCTCATACGATAGGTGCTGCAGGTAGCGCAGCGATAGCACGAGGCGATACTTTTCCGGCATTCGCCCCAGTTCGGCGTGTAGGAACGCCATCTGTTCTCGAGCTTCGAGGAGATCGGGTGGTGCGGGCGCTGCGTCATCCAGAATATCTTCCAACGGTTCGACTTGCAAAAGCTCGCGTCGCAGTTTGGGCAGCCGGTTCAGGCACAGGTTGTGGGTGATGCGGTAGAGCCAGGTAGTGAACCGGGCCTGCTCTCGAAATCCAGCTAGCCCACGCCAGGCGCGCACGAATGCCTCCTGGGTCACGTCTTCCGCCTCGACGGTGTCGCCGAGCACCCGGTAGGCTACGTTGAACACGTATCGCTGGTGCCTGCGCACCAATTGCTCAAAGGCGGCCTGGTCGCCCTTACGCGCCTGCGCCACCAATGCTGCGTCGCTATCTTTCACCCTATCTCCTGTTAGTTAGACCGGGTTGAGGATTAGAATGTTTCATTCGATTGCATTATAAGGCGTAAAGCGTAAAACGTAAAACGTGATGCGTGATCGATGAAACTTTTTTCACCGGTGCTTGTCAAAAAGGGTGAATGGAGAGCTGATGCGGAGGAAGATATGAAGCGAAAATGGTTAATCGTTGGCATCTTGGGTTTTCTGCAGTTGCTGGTCTGCGCGGGTATTATTGCGGTTGTGTGGATAAGTGGACAATCCCTAGGTAAGGCGCGCTTCTTCTACGTGGCTGATACCCACGTTGTACAGACGGTGGAGGAGACCTTTGCCGTGGACGGCCCGGCGACCCTGGATGTGAGTGCGTCCAGCGATGTGAATGTGATCGTCGGTGCCGGGGATGACGTCGAGGTAACCGCTACGCTGGATCTGTGGGGAGAGGACGAGGAGGATGCGCGTCAGCAATTGGACGTGCAGATGTATCAAGAGGAAGGCCGCGTCGTTGTCAGCATTGAGCGGCAACCGCGTATCTATGCTTTGGCTGTCTATGCTAAAGGACCTCACGTCACGCTCGATATTCGCGTGCCTGCGGGGACTCGGCTGGAGTTGGAAACCTCCTTTGGCGATGTAGAGGTAGGAGGTGATGCTGGCAGTATGGAGCTACGAGCGATAGACATCCAGTCGGGCAGTGGTGACATTATGGTGACCGGGGTTGGTGATGCGCAAGATGTCAAGATCGAGACCTTGGCCGGCGATATAACGTTGCAGGGCATAGAATCCGACGACCTCGTCGTCAGATCGTCCAGCGGCGAGATCAGCCTGGTAGAGATGGACATATCGGGTGCGGTGAAGGTCAGGTCGATGCCCGGGGACGTAAACATCTGGCAGATGTCGGCAGAGCGCCTTGTCGTCGGCACCGGTGCTGGGGAGTTTACAGCGGCTGACTTGGAGGTGATGGGCGGCATCGAGATCGATACATCCTCCGGCGACGCGACCTTGCGCGAGATAGAGGCCGAGAGTTTATTCGTTCACACCGGCGCTGGCGGCATCCGGGTAGAGACTGGGGTGCTTGCGGGCGATCTAGACCTTGAATCGACCTCTGGGGATATCACAGTAAAGGATGTGCGCGCTGCTTTCTACAAGTTGGTCACATCTTCTGGCAGTGCGACGCTGGATGGCTGTAGCGGCCCGCTTTACTTTCGCACGTCCCCGGGTGATGTGGAGATAAGGCACTGCTCTGATGCGCAGTTGGATATCGAAACCAGCAGCGGCGAGGTTAACTTTTCCGGGAGCTTGGCTGCCGAAGGGGATCATCGCGTGAAGAGCTCTGTCGGAGATGTGCGCATAGAGCTCCCGGTGAAGGCTGCCTTTGATCTGGATGTCCAGACCGCTCACGGCGATATCGACATTGCCCCTGATTTTTCTGTGGTGATGACAAGTTTTGACGAACAGGCTATTGAGGGACAGGTCAACGGCGGCGGACCGTTGCTGCAGGTTTACACTCGAAGCGGGAGCGTTACGCTTCTGAGTGGAGCGGAATAGGTAATATCAGGCATATAGGAGGAAAAATGGATGACGTAGCAGTATTTTCTTTGATCCCATGTGCGGGTTTTAGCATCTTTTTCATCTTGATCTTTGGCACCATCGTCCTGCTGCGCTGGTTTCAGCACAAAGAAGTTCTGGCGATGGCCGAAAAAGGCCTTCTGCCGGATCAGTACGCCAAGTATTTGAAAGCGCCGCGCAAGCGCGGACTGGGGTTTTTGGTTTGGGGGATCGTGCTGGCTGGGTTGGGCTTGGCATTGGTCGCCGGTCTGCTTCCTGTCGCGATCACCAACGTCTATATGAGCCCCTTGCTGCTGCTGGGTCTGATTCCGCTCTTTATTGGCCTGGGGCTGCTCATCGTCTACTTTGTCACGCGCAAAGAGGGCAAAGCAGAGGATGCAGAGGTTCCCACAGAGACGGAGATCTCAGGCGACTAGGTTGCTCGATTAGCGTCGCTTTTACACCCTAAAGCTTTCCCCCTCCCGACGCTCGGGAGGGGGAAGTGCTGTTTACTGCACGTCGTTCTGGGCAACATGCGTGCCTACTTGTCGATCAGCTTTTCCATCAGCGTCAGGAGCAGCCACAGTAGGCCTAATGCCCCCGCACCGACGGCGAGGCAGGTCAGGCCCAACGGCACGGCGCTCGGGCCGTAGGCCACGCCGATGGCGACCGAGCCGCCGGCGATGAGAAAGGCAGCGACGACCCAAAAGAGGCGTCGCTGCTCGCGGCGACGCCGGGCGCGCAGGTCGGTAGGTTTACCTGGTTCATCCTTCATCGGCTAGTACCTTGTGGGTGAAATTCTTGTACAGCGGGAAGGAATTTTACCACGGAGACCACGGAGATTTCAGACTTTTTTCCCTGTGTTCTCTGTGCCTCCGTGGTTTCAATCTCTCGTATGCTCCTTATTCTGTCCACAGCGGCACAAAGTCGAATTTCTCCACGTCCACCAGCCCCTGGTCGGTCAGCTTCAGGGATGGGATAACCTCCAGCGCCAAAAAGCCCAGCGCCATGAAGGGATCGTGCAGCGGCGAGCCGAGCTCGTGGGCTACCTTAACCAGCGCGTCCATCTGTTTTCGCACGGTCTCCACCGGTCGATTCGACATTAACCCCGCGATGGGTAGCGGCACGCTAGCCAGAATCTCCTCGCCTGTGGCGGCCACCAGCCCGCCGCCCAACTTGCCCACGGCGCGGGCGGCGGTCATCATCGAGACGTCGTCGCAGCCGGCGATGGTGAGGTTGTGGGCGTCATGCCCCACGCTTCCGGCGATCGCGCCGCGTTTGAGGCCCAAGCCGCGCACAAGGCCCAGCCCGACGTTGCCGGTACCTTTGTGCCGCTCGACCACGGCCAGCTTGAGCAGGTCGCGCTCGGGGTCAGCGACCGCCAGGCCGTCGACGATGGTCGGCGTGTCGATCAGGTGCTCGGTGACGACCTGGTCGGGCACGACGCCGATCACGCGCACCCTAGCGGGTGCGTGCACCCTAGCGGGTGCGTGCACCGGTCTTCCCTCGGCAGGGATGGCGAAGCTGAGCTTTTCCCATTCGACGTGGATGGTGTCCAGCACGCTGGAATCTTCGGTATCCGGCATCGGCCAGGGACCGGCCGGAGCGCCATCTTGGGCGACCAACGCGCCGCCGGCGTAGACCATCTCCGGGCGGAAATCCTTGAGATTGGAGAAGACGAGCAGGTCGGCGCGCTTGCCGGGGGCGATAGCGCCCCGGTCGCGCAGGCGGAACCACTCGGCGGCGTTGAGGGTGGACATCTGGATGGCGGTGATGGGGTCGAGCCCATCGCCGATGGCCAGGCGCACCATGTGGTCCAGATGTCCCTCGTCGAGCAGGTCGGCCGGGTGGCGGTCGTCGCTGCAAAAGGCACAGCGGCGGCTGTTTTGCGGGGTGATGGCGGGCAGCAGCGCGTGCAGGTTTTGGGCGGCGGTCGATTCGCGGACGAACACCACCATCCCCAGGCGCAGCTTTTCCAGCATCTCCTCGGGCGTCGTGCACTCGTGGTCGGAGCCGGGGCCGGCCCCGACGTAGGCCTGCAGCCACTTGCCGCTGATGCCGGGGGCGTGGCCGTCGATCACGCGCCCTTGAAAAGCTAACAGCTTTTCAAGGGCGTTGGGCAGCCCCAGCACCGCGCCGGGCACGTTCATGAACTCGGCCAGGCCGATGACGCGGGGTAGATCGGCCAGGGCGAGCAGATCGGCGGTCTCCAGGTTGGCCCCGGCGGTGCCCATCGTCGTGGCCGGGACGCAGGAGGGCAGGTTGACGTACACGCTCAGCGGCAGCCCCTCGGAGGCGGCAAGCATGTAGCGGATGCCCGCTGCCCCGGCGACGTTGGCGATCTCGTGGGGATCGGTGATGGCGGTGGTCGTGCCGCGCGGCACCACGGCGCGGGCGAACTGGGGCGGGGTGACCATCGAGGATTCGATGTGCACGTGGGCGTCGATCAGGCCTGGGCAGACGGTGCGCCCGCCCAGGTCGATCTCCTCTTTGGCCTCGTAGCCCGGCCCCACGCCGACGATGGTATCGCCGGCGATGGCGACGTCGGCCTCGACGATCTCGCCGGTGTAGACGTTGATCACGCGCCCGTTGCGCAGCGCCAGGTCGGCGGGTGCGTCGCCGCGGGCGATCTTGAGAAAGTCGGGAAGGTTCAGCATACGTGCCTCCTTGCTCAATCGTCTAGCGAGGCTTTGCCTCGGATTGACGAGTTTACCTCACCGCGGGGTGCGCCGAGTTTGCTGAGATTCTTTGTTTCTTCTCGGCGTGCTCAGCGCTCTCTGTGGTGAAATCCTAAGGATTTGCATCCTCAAGGATCAGTTCCGCATCACGCTGATGCCCAGATTGTCGGCGTGGTCGCTTATGCGCTCCAGGTTACGCAGCGCTTCGATGAATATGACGTCGGCCTCTGGCTGGCATACCCCGGAATCCAGGCGGTCGATGTGGCCCTGGCGCGCCTCGAGGTAGAGCTGGTCGAACTCGTCCTCCAGGCGGCAGGTCCGCCGCGCCAGGAGCTTGTCGTCGTTCCGCAGGGCTTGGACGGCGCAGGTATAGGTGTGGTGCGTGTACTGGCAGAGCCGATCCATCTCTTCGATGGCCTGGGGGCTGAATATGACGCGGTGGACCACTTTTTTCTGGGCGGCCTGCGCCAGGTCCTCCGTCATGTCGCCGACCCGCTCGATATCGGTGAGCAGGTTTCTCAGTTGGAAACAGCGTTGTTGCTGCTTGACGCTCAGGTTGCTCTGCATGAGCGTGTTGACAAAGTTCTCGAGGATCGTGCAGACTGGATCCACGAACTCGCTCTCCTGTTCCAGCACCCACTGGGCGGCGTCCATGTCCTCCCGTATCAGCGCCAGCCGGCTGCGCTCGATCATCTCGGCCGTGATCTCTCCGATCCTTATCAGCTCTTTGAGGGCCTCGGTCAGGGCGACCGGAGGCAGGCGATACAGCCGTTCGTCGATGTACGCCGTGAGCTTTTTCTTTTCCTCCTCCGCCTTTTTCGGCACCAGGAACTCGGCGGCCCGGGCGATGGGTCTGACGAAGGGAAAGAGGATGACGCTCACGGTGACGTTAAAGATGGTGTGAGCGTTGGCGATCTGGCGCGCCAGGTCGGGCGAGGTGCGGCTGACGAGATCGGCGAAGGGGGACAGGAAGGGCAGAAAGAGGAGCACGCCGACGACGTTGAGCAGCGTTTGGGCGACGGCCGCCCGCCGGGCGGATCTGGCGAGACGCAGCGAGGCGATGAACTGGGTGTCGATGCACGTGCCGATGTTGGCGCCCAGGATCAGGGCGATCGCGCAGGGGAGGGTGATGGCGTTGCTCAGCCCCATCGCGACGACGAGACCCGTCATCGCCGAGCTGGACTGGATGATGGCGGTGAGGATTGTGCTGGCCAGCACCGCCGCCAGCGGGTTTTGCCCCATGCCCATCAGCCAGCTTGCCACGGCCGGCATTTCTGTGAGGATCTTGAGCGCGCCGGACATGAGGTTCATTCCCAGGAACAGGACGCCGAACCCCAGGATGATCTCGCCGTACTCCTGCCAGCCGCGGCGGGGGGCGAACTCGATCAGGACAAACCCCAGGGCGATGAAGAGGAAGCAAAAGTCCCCGATCTTGAAGGCCACGATCTGGGCGGTGAGCGTCGTGCCGATCTCTTGGCCCATCATCACGCCGACGGCCTGTTCGAGCGTCATCAAGTTGGCGTTGATCAGGCCGAGCATGGTGACCATCAGCAGGCTGCTGCTCTGGATCAGAGCCGTGGCGATGGCGCCGAAGGCGGCGCCCTTGATGGGTTTGTTGGTCAGGCGATCCAGCCATTCCTGGAGCCGGTTGCCCGCCAGTTTCTCCATGCCGGTGCTGAGCATGCGCACGCCGAACATGAATAGGGCCAGGCCTCCTAGAACCTCAAAGACGCTGATCAATGAGTTCCTCCGACGTATGGATTTGATATGGG
>JAFGED010000074.1 GCA_016931785.1 Anaerolineae bacterium | reverse complement strand
GTTCACGGAGGACAGCGTCGTGCGCTGGGGTGGGAGTGATAGACCCACAGGCTTTGTCAGTTCCTCCGTGCTGACCGCCACGATCTACGCTGCCGATGTGAGCACGGTGGGCGATGTGCTCGTCACCGTCTACGATGATTCGGGGGTGCCGGGTGGCCCTGAGACCGACCCGTTGACGTTTCAAGTGGTACCGCGCGTGTATCGCATTCGTTTGCCGTTGGTGCTGAAGTGAAGCCTCCCCGGCGATCGCCTAGGTGTGCTTGTTGTTGGGGCACTAATCTTGCATTTCTCTCCTCCCCTTCGATCCTCTCCCCGCTGGAGAGGATGCCGTACTCTCCCCCCAGCGGGGGGAGTTGGAGGGGGGAGAAGACTTCTGTCTGGAGCTATGTCCAAGTGTAGCGTTGCCCCAACTACAGCCGCACTCGATCATTGATCCGTGCCTGCGTGTTGCTCAGCAAGCCCTCTCGCTGTATACTTGGGGGTAGATCACGTCGGGAGGATGCGATGGACACGGATGCGCTTTTCGACACGCGGCGTCGCAGCAAGGCGCCTATTGCATTTGCCGCCTGCCTGGCTGTGCTGGTCGGTGCGGTGGCGCTCGCCTCGCTGGTACAGCGCGATTTTGGGCTGGTCGAGGTCACCAATGTGACCTATGAGAATTACAACGGGATTCCCATCCGGGCCAAACTCCTTCGGCCCCTTGGAGCCACAGCGGATAACCCCGCGCCCGGCGTCATCTACATCCACGGCTATCAGAACAACCGCGAGACCAGCGACGCCTATGTCATCGAGATGGCGCGGCGCGGGTTCGTCGTTCTCAGCATCGACGCTATCGGGCGCGGCAATTCCGGCAACCCGGGTGCCCCTGACGCCCCTGATTTTGACGAGACCTTTGGCGGGCGCACGTCTTTCGAGTACCTCAAGTCGCTGCCCTTTGTCGATGCCGAGCGCGTCGGCATGATGGGCCACAGCCTGGGGGCCGAGATGGCCTACACCGCCGCGCTGGAGGATGAGAGCGTCAAGGCCCTGGTTATCTCCGGCTTTGCCTACACGACCGACGCCACTCCGACGCGCCCCAGGAACATGCTGATGATCATCGGCAAGTGGGACGAGTACCGCGAGCGTATGACGGGGGTGGGCGATATCGAGGTGGAGTGGATGAGCAGTCCGCAGACCCAGGCCGCGATCCCCGACGCAAACCCGCAGTTGGGCGTGACCTATGGCGATTTCGCCCAAGGAACCGCGCGGCGCGTGGTGGTGCTCAAAGCGATTCATATTCAAGAGTCCCACAGCCGCGCTGGCGTGGCGGAAGCGGTGGAGTGGATGCGCAGCGCGCTTCAGCCCTACGGGAGAGCTTGGGTTGATTCGCGCAGGCAAATCTGGGAGATCAAGGAGTGGGCCACGCTGGTCGCGCTGTTCGCCGGGCTGGCCTCGCTGCTGCCGCTGGGGCTGATGTTGCTGCGCACGCCGTTCTTTGGCGCGATCCGTGGGCCCGCTGGCGCGTATGCCTGTTCCAATCGCGCGTATATCAAGCACGCTGCGATCAACGGGCTGCTGATGTGGCTCTACCTGCCGCTGATTTTCGTCCTCTTTGGCCTGCACGTCTACGTCGTGCCCATCGACGGCGTCTTTCCGATGATGATGGTCAACGGTACCGTGTGGTGGTTCGTGTTGATCAACGTCATCGGCTTTTTCCTCTTCCGTCGCTGGTTCAAGAGACAAGCGCGGGAGGATGGGCTGACGCTGGCCGACCTGGGCATTTCCTACCGGGACGATCGCTTCGCCCTCGACGGCGCGGCCATCGGCAAGACGATCTTGCTGGCGGCGATCTTGTTCGCCTTTGCCTATCTCGTCGAGCTCGTGCTGGAAAGCATCTTTATCGTCGACTATCGCTTCCTGTTCCCCTTCGCCAGCGACCTGACGCCATACCGCGCGCTGATGTTCCTCATCTACTTTCCCTTTATCCTCCTTGGCTTTGTGCTGGTGGGCTTTTTCCTGCACGGGCAGATTCGTCGGGCCAGGAAGGAAACCTGGTTCAAGACGTTCGTCTCCTGGTCGCTTTCCAACGTCGCCGCTCTGGTGGTGCCGTTGGTGTTGTTCTTGATGGTCCAGTACGTGCCGCTGCTGACGGCGGGCGTGATCCCCCTCGTCGGCCCCGGTGGGATGCTGGCCTCGTTCACCATGAACCTCTTTCACATCATCGTCGTGCTGATCCTGACCACGCCGATCTCGACGTGGTTCTACCAGCTCACGGGACGTCCGTACCTGGGCGCGGTGGTCAACGCCGCCATCGTGACGTGGATGTTCACCTCGTCCCAGGTCATCGCGCCGATACCGGTTTGATGTGGTGGCTCATTCGTCGCGATAGGCTCTTTCGACTTTCTTCACCAGTCTGTCCCATCCGAACCGCTCTTGCACATCGTCCGCGGCCGCCTGCCCTAATCTTTTCCTCAGCGGTGTATTCTCCAGTAGCTGCACGACCGCCTCGGCGAACGCCTCTACATCCCCCGGCTCCACCAGCCAGCCGGTCTCGCCGTGGCGGATGGTCTCCCGATTCTGCCCCACCGCCTCGGCCACGACGGGCACGCCCGCCGCCAGCAGATCGAGCAGCTTGACCGCGCACTTGCAGCGGTTGACCAGCGTATCGTCGAAGGGGTAGATGGCAACGTCGGCTCGGGCAAAGTAGTCGGGCAGGGTTTCGGTGGGAACCCAGCCACAGTAGGTGATGTCGTGCGTAAAGTGCAAAACGTGATTCGTGATTTGTGACGAGTTGTCGGCAACAGTCAAAGCTTGCTGCCCGGCCAGGCGGAACAATTCTCTCTCCTCGCCAAAGAGCCCTTTGCCCACGACGAACAATCGCGCTTCTGGTATTTGCTTTCGCACGCGGTGCAGCACCTCGATCACGCGCGAGACGGGAAACTCGAAGAAGCGCGTGTAAAGCAGGATAGTCGGCCAATCTCCAGTCTCTAATCTCTCGTTCTTGATATCAGGCTTTGGACAGCAAACGCCATTCGGAACATAGAAAACCCGCTCCGGCGGTACGCCCATCGCCCACACCAGGCTCTCCAGCGCGCGGCTGGCGACGGTGACCGCGTCGGCGTGGGTCAGTCCCCAGCGCTCCTGCCAGGCGAAGAAGCGTCGCCGGGCTCGTGTGTAGCCGCCGATTTCGTTCCAGCCGCCGGGGCCTTCCCAGTCGTCGGTATCGACTACCAAGTGTGGGTAGACCTGCGAGGTTATGCGAACCTTCGGTTCCCCTAAAACCTCGCAGGTCTTGAGCAACCAATGGGCTAGACCGCTGTAGGCCTTGGGCTTGCAGAGGTGTACCACATCGGGACGGAGCGCCAGCGCGCGGCGGGTCAGCCGGAGCGCGGTCAGCAGGTGAAAGAGCATCGGGACGCGCGGCGGCAGGTCGATGTTCTCGACGGCGACGCCATCCTCCTCCCAGGACTTGCCCGCGTCCTCCGGGTTCTGCCAGGGGGGGAGGAGCATCGTGACGCGATGCCCGCGTGCGGCCAGCGCCTTGGCCATCGGTAGGGCGCGAACGCTCATCGTGCCACGGGGTTTGAGCCCGAACGGGCCGATCATCACCACATGCATCTTGAGTGTGATGATAGCATAGCTAGGTCAAAGCGGCAAGGTGTGTTGCGTGCATGTACAATGCGTAGGGGCGCGCAGGTAGGGGATCGTCTGCGGGCCTTCGGGCAGCACGCAGATGGTGGCGTCCGGTCCGTATTTTTGCAGCATCTCCGCTACGGTGGCCTCGATATCGCGGCATGGGGTGAGCAGCGCCGATTCGATCTGCGCGTCGCTCAGGTTGTGGCTGTAAAAGTGGACGTCCGCCTTTTGGCAGATCAGCGCCTGGACGTGGACCTGCCAGCGGTCCTGCCGGGTGCAGTTTGGATCGCGCGCCATCGCCAGCAGCGATTCCAGGCTCTCAGCCTCGGTGAGCATTTGGACGTAATCCCCATAGTCGGGGATGCCGTCCCAGCAGTCGGCGGCGATGACGATGCTGCCCCCCGGTTTGACCACCTGCGCCGCCGCGCTCATCCCCTTGACCGACTGGTACACGTTCAGGTCGAGCGGGTAGCCCGAGTTGCTGGTGATGACGATGTCGAAGGGGGCCTCCACAGGAACCATTGCCGTCTCCTTGACGAAGGCGCACCCCTGCGCGTGGGCCTCCCGCCAATCTCCGGCAAAGACGGCCGTGATCTGCTTATCGCGGTTGAGGGTCACGTTCAGCAGGCATGTCGGCTCGACCATCGCCGCCGCCTCTTGCACATCCTCCCACAGCGGGTTGCCGTGGGTGACGCCCCAGCACGCCGAGGGGTTATCGAGGTGCGCCGCGCTGTGGTTGCGCAGCACCGTCTCCAGCAGCGCCAGCCCCGGCATCACCGCCTTGCCCCCGCCGGAGAAGCCGGCGAACAGGTGCGGCTCGATAAAGCCGGTCAGGATGCGCACGTCGCAGCGGGCGAACCCGCGGTGCAGCCAGACGTCGTTCCCGCTGCCCGTCGTGCCTAAAAGCGCGTGCGACTTCCGGTCGTTCGAGTCGTTCTGCAGGATGCGGTATCGCTCGACGATCTCGTCGCCCAGCATCTCCCGCAGCTCGGCGGACGTGTTGGGGCGGTGCGTGCCGGTGCCGTTAAAGAGCAGGATCTGCTCGTCGTGCACGTGGTCGAGTTCAGCCAGCAGGGCGGGCAGGAGCAGGTGGTTGGGGGTGGGGCGGGTGACGTCGCTAAAAACGATGCCGACCTTGTCGGTGGGGCGCACCAGCTCTCGCAGCGGCGGCGATTCGATCGGATGGCGCAGCGCTTCCTGAAGTGCGCCCGCCGGGTCCGGCAGGCCGTCTAGGTACTTTGGCTCGACGACGGTCACGCTTGCGCCGTCGGGCAGGTTGACCTCCAGTCCCGTCTTGCCGTAGGCCAGCTTGATGCGCAACGCGTCACGCCTCGACGTTCTTGATCAGCGAAAGGTCGCCGTCGCGGGCAGCTTCCAGCACCGGCCCCATGTACGCGTCGACCATGTCGGCGGTGAGAGGCACCGGCATGTTCTGCAGTTTCATCTTAAGCTGGGGGTTCTTGGCCGCGGCCAGCGCGCGGTCGATGTGGGCCTGGCTAAAGCCCTGCACCTCACCCAGCGTCGTAGGGAAGCCGATCCGGCGGCTAAAGGCCAGCATTGCCTCGGCCACGGCCACGCCCAGCGCGCGCCCGCTCAACACCTCGATGGCGGCGCTGGTCAGCCCGGCGTCCCGGTAGATCTCGCCCACCAGCTTGAGCGGTGCCTCGATGGCCGGGGCGAAGAGGACGGTGTAGTACGGGTTCATCATCGCGCAGGCCCGTCCGTGGCTCAGCACGTCCACCAGCGAGAAGCTGGTCAGGTGGCCGCCGTTGGTGCCGCCTACCATGATGGCGTACCCGCCCAGGTCGGTCGCCAGGCACAGCGCCTCGCGGCCCTCCTCGTCTGTGGGATTCTGCATCACGCGCGGCAGGTAGTTCACGACCAAGCCGACGCTCTCGGCCGCGATCTCGGCCACCTTGGCATAGTTTGGTTTCCCAACTGCGCCATACAGCACCTCCAGCGCGTGGGCCACGCCGTCGAGCGCGCCGTCGGCGGTCAGCGAGAGCGGCTCGCTGTGGGTCACCGCATAGTCGAACACCGGGCGCGTGGGGACGATCCAATCGTCCACGATCAGCTTCTTTTGCCCCGTGGCGACGTCGGTGATGTTGGAGTACTTGGTCAGGTGGGCCGCGGAGCTGGCGACCGTCTGGATGGCGACGTGGGGCGTCAGCTCCCTGCCGCTTTCCTCCACCGCCTGGGTCACCAGGCCCGTCCCAAAGTAGCCGTCGATCTCGCCGCCGAGCGTGCGCAGCACCTCGGCGGCTTTGGCAGCGTCGATGGTGCTGCCGCCGCCAAAGCTGACGACGACGTCGGGGTCGAGCGCCTTGAGCTCGTCGGTGATGCGGGATAGGTCCTCGCGCGGGGCGTTGGGGCGCGCGCCCTTGATCTCGCCCGCCAATGCCACGCCCGCTTTCTCCAGCGAGGCGCGGATGGCGCGTACGTAACCGTCGCTGCCGGGGAAGGTGCCGCGCACCAGGGCGGCGAGACTTCCTAACTCGGCTACCGTCTCGCCCACGCGGGGCAGCACCCCCGCGCCGAAAAGATAGGCGTCGCCTTTGAACTCGCGCAGCAGGGAGCGCGCCTTGTCAAAGTTGGGCATTGCAATTTCTCCTTCGGGTGTCTTGTCGATCACAAGACGCAAATGTGAAACGCAAAACGCAACTTTGCTCCTTACGTTTCACGTCGACTGAACAACTACTCTGTGAACTCATGGAGCGTTATCAGAAACCAGTCCATTGATCTCGGGCGTCCAGCACTCTTCGGCGGTGCGCACCTCATCTCCCTTGGTCAGCGTGCCGTTGTAGGGCATCAGGTCTTTGTGAGCCGTCCAGCCCGAGAGCACCATCGGCGCCGGGCCGCTGCCGGCGGGGATCCACTCGCCGTTGTAGCGCCGGGCGATGTGCAGGTGCGAGGCATCGGCAAAGCCGCCCTCGCATGAGGGGTGCCCGATGGGCTGGCCTTGTTCCACGTACGTGCCCGCCGCGACGCGGCCCTCGTAGTAGACGTGCATGTAGAGCACCACCCAACCGCTCTGCTCGTAGCCGTCGCCGTCGAGGTCGACGATCACCTCCCCGTAATCGCTGCGCAGCACCAGCACCGGCGCGGCGGCGGTGACCCAGTCCTGCGAGACGGCGCAGTGGGGGATCTTGTCGCTGGGCACAAAGTCGAGCGCGGCGCGTCCGCTGCCGTTGCCCCAGCCGCCGTGCGGCCCGCCGGTATAGTACCACATCTTGCCGGCCTCCCACGGTAGTTTCATCTCCGGCTGGGTCAAATCGGGCGGCAGCAGCGGATCGACGGTGTAGGCGAAGGGGTTGCCGAACAAGCGCTGGTAGGTCGCCAGGAAGCCCTCGGCGCCGATTGCCGAGAGCCACTCCTCCTTGCTGAGCGCGAGCTCGCCCAGGCAGTCCTGCACGCCGGCGCTGCCGGGATTGAGCTCGGGTGCGATGGCAAAGCGATGGCCGCTGCGCAGGTGTATCGTCGTGCGGCTGTTGTATTTCCAGCCATAATACCCCTCGTTGAGCTTTACCGCTGCCCAGCTCAGCTGGTTAAACAGGCCTGCCTGGCCCACGCTGCCCAGCGGCGCATCGAGCTTTTCGGTGGGCGGGGAGGATTGGGTCACCCAACCGGCCCGCAGCTCCAGCAGCGCCAGCAGCACGCGCGGCCCCACGCTGAAGCGCTGTGATACCAACTGGACGATCTGGGGGCCCGTGCGCGCCTGCCCCTCCGTCCATTCGGTGTAACTCGCCAGGTAGCCGCCCTGTTCGGCCACAAACCCTTCCAGGTCAAAGTGGATGGTGGCCGGGCCGTAGACCAGCTCACTATCGGGGATCAGCTTGAGGTATGGGCCGGTCTCGGTGGCGGTGATGGGGATGTAGAGCGTCTGTCCGGCGCGGATGGCGTTGGCGCTGGCCAGTCCGTTGGCGGCGACGATCTCTTCGACGGTGCAGCCGAACACCAGCGCGATTTGTGACAGCGTCTCGCCGGGCTGCACCACGTACGTCTCGATCCCCTCGCCGTTGGGAAGGTCGGCGGGGGCAGGATTGGGTGTGGGGGTGCCTGAGTAGGTGCCGGGATAGGCTGGCGAGGGCAGGGAGGTGAAGGTGGGCGGCGGCGTGGCTGTGGCGAGTGTGGCGGGGACGGGGAATCGTACCGCTTCGGTCCCTGCAGCTGGTGTTTGTTGGTTGGGTACTGAACACGCGCAGGAGGCCGTGATGCAGCAAAGCATACACGTTCCGAGCAAGCGCAGCCAGTGTAGTCTTTTCATCGCGCTCATTCTCTCCGCAGACGTAACTACTCAGGCTACTCGCCCGAGCAGTCTCTCTCGCTCGAAAAAGGGAGAGATGGGGGTTGGGAGAGCGGCGATCCTTCGGCTTTGCTCAGGACAGGCGCCGCTCTCCCACCCCCCGCCCCCTCTCTTTTCACATGCGAAAGGCAACTGCGAAGCAAGGCTGAGTAGTTACCCGCAAACAGCGAAGAGTCTACCAGAGATGGGGAAAAAGGCAAGTGTAGACCTTTGGGGTTTCCAAAACCCTAAAGGCCTTTAGTGCCGCGCCAGAGTTGGTAGAGACCAAATCCGGTCAGGGCTATGGCCGATATGCCCAGCAGGATGCGGTTGATTTTAGGTCCGAGGTGGCGAGCCAGGCCAAAGAGCAAGATCAGGGCGGCGAGGGTGGCGACCATGGCGGTGTAGAACCCGGCCAAAAAGCTCACGCCGTGAGCAGGGGCCTTGCACCAACCCTCCAGCAGGATCGGTCCGGTGACCAGGCTCCAAAAGATGTACGGGCCTGGGCTGAGCATGTTCATCAGCGTGGCCTTGAGCAGGCCCAGTTGGGAAGGACTGGCCTCCAGCATGGCATCTGCATCGAACGCGCGCCAGGCCTTGAACGCGCCCCACGCCAGGGTGAGGATGAACAGCCCGCTGGCGATGTAGAGGAAACGCTCCATCCAATTCGGAATCTGGCTAAGCACAAGCAGCATCAGGGTGATGATGGGGGCGTCGCTGAGGAGCGGGGCCAGGGCCAAGGGGAGCGCGCGCCGCCAGCCGCGATTCAGCGCCTGCGAGAGAACGTAGGTCTGGAAAGGGCCGGGTTGCACAGCGGCGGCGAAGCCGTAGCCCAGGCCTTGGAGGATGTAGGAGAGCATAGTGGCGGCTATTCTACCACGCCTGGCGCAGGTTCACCAGATGCTTGCCTTTGTTAATCAGGCAGGAACTCACATACCAGTCTCAAGCCCAAAAAGGCGAGTTGTGCTAGGCTAGCGATTGTCGCATGGTAGTCTGCCTTTTTGTACGCTACCAAGAATCCTGCAATGCCCAGCGCTAGGGACAAGGGGAATACAAGCAGACAGACTAAGAAAGGGGCAAGCCCCTCTACAAAAGCTTCAGCCATGTCCATATATACGAATCCTCGGTGCATGACCTCGATCCACTGCTGAAGGTCGATAAAGACCAGCGCACAAGCAGACGAAAGCGGTAAGAGGTTTGTGCGCCATCTACCTGTCAATCCGAAATTCTGTGCTATCGCGGTGGCCAGTCCAAAGGCTCCTGCACTGACGGCAAGTCCGCCCCAAGTATGGATAGGCAGATCGTAAATTGATACCTTTCTGGATATGTACGAGCATGACTCTAGTTGAGAAGGACGCGTACTGACTTTGCTTACGACAAGTGCAACAAATAGGCACCACAGTGTGCTCAGAACAAAGATGTCCAGCAGCAAAATGATCTCTGGTTTCTTTGAGATGGGGTAGTGTTTATGCATCACAAGCCCTGCTACGAAACCTAAACAGTAGGTGCCAAGAGCATATACTCTTTGGGTAAGGAAAAGATATACCTCGCGTGCCGGGAGAATCCAGGTTGCTATTGCCGCGCTGCTCAGTGTCAAGATAAGCAATACCACTTGCAGGATCGCCGCTTGCCAGGGCTGTCTACCTGATTGTGTCACTCGTCTGACAGAATAGCCGAATGCTACCCCAAGAGCCAGTCCTGATAGCAACCGTGCAAGAATCACAAGGGTTTGCATTTTGGTTTTCCTGCCTTACATCGGCAACCTCAGTGTCACGCGTGTGTATGTCCCCGGCGCGCTATCCACCGCCAGCGTCCCGCCGACGACGGCCATCATCGTCGAGTGCAGGGCCAGCCCGTGGCCGCTGCCCGGTTCCGATGCGCTTACCGTTCCCAGGCCCACGCCATCGTCCTCGACGGTGATCTCCAGCCCGTTGCGCTGGGCGACCCCGAGGCGCAGGCGCAGCGGGACGCTGTCGTCGGCGCGACCGTGACGGGCGGCGTTGCGCACCGCCTCGCGCGCGGCGTAAAAGAGCACCTCGGCGGTGAGGGTGGGGATGGCCTGTGCATACTGCTGCACCTCGGGTTCGATCTCCCACGCCACGGCGTCGAAGGCGTGCCCGAATTCCTCGTCCACCGCCTGGCGCAGCGCGCCGATGAGCCCCAGGCGCGCCACCTCCGGTGCGGTGGCGGTGGGCATCTCGTGCAATAGGTCGGCGATCTGGCGGTGGGCGTCGGCCAGCGCCGTGACGGTATCTGCGTGGCTATCCTCACCCAACGTCAGCATCGCCGCGTGGAGGCGCGGCAGGACCTCGTCGTGCAGCACGCGCCGCGCCCGCTGGTCGAGCACCTGGCTCTCGGCCAACCGCTCGCGCTGCAGCGCCATCAGGCGGCGGGCCATCTCCGCCCCGGCCTGGGAATCGATCAGCCGCTCGCCGCTGGCGCGGGCGATCTCGATCTCCTCCTGGGTGTAGAGCCCTCCGCCGCGCTTTTCGCCCAGCAGCAGCACGCCGACCAGCCCGCGCTCGCTCCACAGCGGCACGGCCAACGTGGCGCCGCCGTAGCGGGCGGGATCGAGGGGCACGCACATCGTCTGCGGCGAGCTGAACTGGGGGATGACCTCGGCCAGCGGCGGCGCGGTCTCTGCAGATCCGCCAGGATAGACCAGCGGCGGGCCGGCGAGCGGGGCCAGCG
>JAFGED010000407.1 GCA_016931785.1 Anaerolineae bacterium | reverse complement strand
TTTACCTTCGACGAACTCGAGGAATACATGAGCGCGCCGCCGGTCGAGGCAGCGGGGGAAGAGGCAGTCGAAACCCCCGCACCCAGTCCCGTCAGACCGGCGCTGGAGAGCGCCAATTGGATCATCTTTGCCATGCTCGATCCAAGCAACGGTCCATCCCAGCCCGGCGTCGTGCGGCGCTTTTTGGCCGAGCACGCCGACACACTGCGCTCCCCCAACCTGATCGTGCTGGCGTACGACGCCCCCTATTACCTGGATGCCACAGAGATCAACAAACTGAATGCTTACTACGTGGCCTACAGCCGTATAGATCCCTTTATCGACGCCTCGATACAGGCCATGTTTGAGGAGTTTGCCCCTACGGGCAAGTCCCCGGTCAACGTCACCGGCATCAACTACGACCTGAGCCTCCGAACCGCACCCGACCCCAACCAGACCATCACCCTCAACTATTCCGTCAGTAAACCAACGCCTGCGGAAACAACGGCCGAGCCAACGGGGGAGACGCCGTCCCCAGAGGCGACAGCGGAAGGCCCGCTGCCAGAACCTCAACCGGAGACGGGCGATACCCTGAGATTGCAGACGAACGTTATCGTCGACCGCAACGGTCACGCGGTGCCGGATGGCACTCCCGTACAGTTCATCTTCACCTACCCGCAGGAAGCACTCGAAAGCTCCGTCACGGTGACGACCCGGGGCGGCGTTGCCGAGACGGCGCTCACGCTCGACCGCGCGGGGCAGCTCGACATCTCTATCCAAACGGACCCCGTGCCGCGCACAATCGTCCTGCAAATCACCGTCATGGGAGGAGAGGAGGACGTCTCGACCACAGAGCCCGGCGCTACAGCCACGCCCATGCCCACGCTTACGCCGGAGCCGACGCCGGAGCCCACTCCTGTAGAGTCGCCCCAGCCGACCCCAGGACCTGGCAACGGCGGGGGCATCAATGCAGAAGGTGGATCCGGCCTGGGAGAGCTGCTGTTGGCCCTGTTCGGCACCCTGATCGTCAGCGGTGCCGGGTATTATATCCTGCGCTTTAGGAACGAGCCGGTGGAGCGAGCGCTGCGCGCCGCCCTGTGGGGATTGATCGGCGGGCTGGGGCTGTACGTGGCCTACGCAATTCGACTGCCGGGGGCCGAATGGCTGCGGCAGCAAAGCGGTGTGTGCGCCGCGGGATGGGTCGCCCTGCTGGGCAGCATCGTGCCGCTGGTCATCACGCGGATCGTGACGCGGCGCAGGGCAGCGCAGTAGACCAGCGCACTTTACAGCAAAGTCGCCAACACGGCGAGGACAAACACCACGCCGGACGTGATCAACAGGTCGCGGTTTTCGTTAACCGCCCGGCGCCACTCCCCATGTGCGGGGACGATGGGAATCAGGGAAGCCGGCAGCGAACCGGCGTGGAGCACCTCGCGGAACGCCGTCACGGTCTGGGGACGGGGATCGGGGTGCATGGCGATGGCCTGTAAGATGGCGCGCTCGGTCGAGGGAGAGATGTGGGGATTGATCGCGCGCGGGAATTCGAGCGCGTTCGGATCGAGAAAGCGCTGCTTGGCATCGACGGGGGGCTGGTTGGTCAAAAGATGGTAGAGCGTAGCACCCAAGGAATAAATATCGGTGCGCACGTCGGTGTGACCTGCGTCCCCGCCATACTGCTCCAGCGGGGTGTAGGCGACGGTACCCCGCCCCTGCAGGATTGTGACGGTGCGCATGTCGTCCGTCGCCAGCAGCTTGACCAGCCCAAAGTCCACCAACTTGATCAACCCGCCGGCGGTCAGCTTGATGTTCGCCGGCTTGATGTCGCGGTGAAGCACGGGGGGACCCTGAGCGTGGAGGTACTCCAGCGCATCGCACAACTGATCGGCCCACTCAAGCACCTGCCGCTCGTCAAGGAAGCGTCCCTGCCGCCGTTCCGCCTCCATCAACTGGCGCAGGTCGGGCCCGTCGACGAAATCCATCACCAGGTACTCGCGGCGGTGTTCGGAGAACGTGTCGGAAACTTTGGGGAGATTGGGGTGGTCCAGCCGTCCCAGGGTGAACGCCTCGCGGCGGAACTGCTCCTGGGCCTGGGCCAGCGTCTCGGGCGAGGCCTCGGGGTCGGGGCAGATCTCTTTGACGGCACACACGCGCCCCTCCAGGCGCAGGTCTTCGGCGCGGTAAACCGCACCCATCCCTCCCTGGCCGACAGGCGCGATGATTTTATACCGTCTGCGCAGGACGGTATCGGGGTCGAGCAAGCGGGCCACAGGTTTTCTTCTTCTCCTTGTGTGTCATCATAAGCGAGAAGGGCCATTCTGTCAAGGAGGCTGGGCGTGCTTTCCTATCTGAGGGCGAGAATATTGTCGTTTGTTCGACTCGCCGGTCGCGCCGTGAGATCGTGCATTTGGAGCGCCAGAAGCACGCCGGAAGATGCATATCGACAAAGTGGAATTATCCAAAAACCGATACTCACCCAAGGAGGTTGTAATGACGGGACGTCAGGACATGCCAATGCTCATCGTCTACGAAGGGGACATGGAGGGACAGCGCTGGGTCATTGACAAGGACAAGATGATCATCGGACGCGGGACGGATTGCGACATCATGATTCCCAAGCGGCAGATCTCGCGCCACCACGCCCAGATCGAACGGGACGAACAGGGCTACCTGCTGCGCGACCTAGGGAGCAAGAACGGGACGTTCGTCAACAGCCAGCCGGTTCTGGAAAAGCCCTGCCGCCTGAAGGACGAGGACGAGGTCCAGATCGCCCTGTGCATCAAGTTGGGCTTTGTCGCCGCCGACGCGACGCTGCCACTGGCGATGAGCGGCCCCAGCCGCGGCCTGCACATCGACCAGGCCGCCCGGCGCGTCTTTGTAGGCGGGCACGAGCTGAGCCCGCCCCTCTCCATCGCCCAGTACCGCCTGCTGGAGACGTTGTTCGAGCGCGAAGGGGAGGTCATCTCGCGCGAGGAGATCATCGACATCGTGTGGCCCGAGGAGGAGGCGACGGGCATCTCCGAGCAGGCCATCGACGCGCTGGCGCGCCGGCTGCGCGAGCGCCTCGCCGCCGCCGACCCCGACCACGCCTACATCGTCACCGTGCGCGGACACGGCTTCCGGCTGGAGAATCGGTAGACCAAAAGAAACCTGGTTTCTCAGCAATGTTGCAGGAGGAGGCGTTGGGGGTATCATCACCCAATCCTCCCCCCGCAAGCGGGGGAAGTTAGAGGGGGGGGGAAAAGCGACCCCCACCCCCGACCTTCGGTCGGTTCCCTCCCCCGCCAGCGGGGGAGGGAAAACAAAAAAGGGGACGCCAGAGATGGCGTCCCCTTCTCGTTTTCACACAACGCGCACGTCAGCCCAGCAGCAGCTTGGCCTTGGCTACCACCAGAGCCAAGCGCTCGGCCGATTCCGGCGGGGCCTCCTCGTCCTCCTGCATGCCAGCCTGAGCCCGCTCCAGCAATTCGACGAATTCGGGCGTCACCAGGGCACGGTTCACCTCCAGCAGCTTGTCGATATCCCCTTCGTCCTCGACTCCCATCAACCGGTTGAGCAAGCGCACCACCGGCGGCAGCGATTCCTCCGAGAGACGCATTAGTATCTCCCAGATCGCCTGCAGCGACTTGACGGCCTCCTCGTTCCCCTCCTCCTGTGCCTCCTGCATCTCTGATACCAGCAAGGCCAGGAACGGCTGATCGATCTCCGCCATGCGGCGGCGGGCCAGGTTCTCCGGATCGCTGCTCAGCAGCAGGTCACGCAGGAGCGCGGCCCGCTGTTCGAGCATCGTGCGCTCCGCCTCGTCGAGCCGGTCTCGCACATCCAGCACCTCCTGCCGCAGAGCGGTCAGGCGCTTTTTCTCGGCGGCGGCGGAGGCGGCGTCAATGCGCGCGGTCAGCTTTTGGAAGAACAAATAATCCACCAACCGCCGGCCGACCAGGAGCAGCACCTCGCGCGCCTCCTCGTCGGGGGCCTTTACGAGCAAGTCGAGCAGCGTCTCGCGGCTGGGGTCATCCTGCAGGACCTTGACCAGCTCCTCTTGGACCTTGACCTTTTTACCTACCTCGGTCAACTCGAGCAGTTTTTCGCGCACTGCCATCAGCCTTTCCAGGCCGGCATCCCGTCCCGCCGACTGGATGATCTGCAAGTTGACCGCCAGCAGGCGGAAGAACTCGTCGTCCAAGGCCTCCTCGTTCTCCTTGATCAACGCCTCCAACGCCTCGTCCGATTCGGCAACTGCCATTTGTTGCAGCAGCCCGACCTTGGCCTTCTGGGCCTCGATCATCTCCGGCGTGATGCCCTCCAACTCCAGGAGCTTGTTGAGCAAATTCTCCATCGAGAAGAAAACCTGGGGCTGCAGCAGGTACCCCTTACGCTCCTCCGGCGGCAGGCCGTTCATCACCTCGGTGGTCAGCTTGCCGATGGCCTGCTGGCGCTCGATATCGGTGCGCCCGGCCTCCATCGGCATATAGACAAAGGCCACCTCCTTATTGGGATCGTGATACAGGAACGGCAGGCCCAGCGCCCCACCCATCCCGCATTGCGGGCAGAAGGCCATGTTGACCAAGCCGTTGAGCACCCGCCCCTTGGCTCCGGGATCGGCCCGAACGTCGATCACCTGCTCCACAGGCACCTGAAATTGGTTCTGGCAGTTAGGACACGTGATACGTGCAATCGTCTGAAGCATCGTCTGTATTTCCTTTCAATCAAGATTTGACAATCAAGACCGGGAAAGTGCGAACGAGAAGGCAGCCCCCTCCCCGGGATGGCTTTCGACCCAGATGCGGCCGCCGTGGGCCTCGACGATGGCCTTGGCCAAATACAATCCCAGGCCGGCGCCGGGCGTCCGCTGGTGACGCTCGCGCGCGCCGCGCACGAAGCGCTCAAAAATGCGCGTCTGCTCCTCCGGCGGGATGCCCACCCCCTTGTCGGTCACGGTGACAACCACCTCATCAGGCAGCGCGCGTCCGCTGATCTCGATGCGCCCCCCGTCGGGGGAGTACTTGATGGCGTTAGACAGCAGGTTGTTCAGGACCTGCTCCAACCGGCCTGCATCCCCCTGCACGACGGGCAGGTCCGGAGGAAAGTCGGTCACGATCTCGTGGCTGTCAGTCTGCGTGCGGAAGCGGGTAGCCACCCGCTCGGCCAGCGCGTCGAGCGCCACCTGATCCATCTCCAAGGAAAGCGCCCCAGCCTGGAGCCGCGAGGCGTCGAGCAGATTATCGATCAGGTGATTGAGCCGGTCGGTCTCTTCCAGGATCACGCCCAGGCTTTCCTGCATGGTCTCCTGATCCCAGCAGGCGTCCTTGCGCAGCAGCGTGTCAGCGTACCCCTTGATCAGCGCCACGGGCGTCTTGAGCTCGTGCGAGACCACGGAGACAAAGGTCGACTTGAGCTCGTCCGCCTCGCGGAAGCGCGTGATATCGCGCACGCTGGCGATGATGTTGGCCAGTGCCCCCTCGCGGGTAAACAGCGGCGCGTAGGTGATGCCGACGCTGATCGACCCGCCGGCGCGCCGCCGCAGATCGCCCTCGACGTAGAGCGGGCGCGCCGGGGGCAGCGGCCACCCGCCGGCTACCGCATCGGCCAGGTTCAACTCCGTCTCCAGCCGCGCCCAGCGGATTACCTCGTCGTGTTGCCGTCCCAGGGCCTCGGCGGCCGGCCAGCCGCTCATCTTTGAGAGCGCCCGGTTGAAGACGGTGATGCGATGGGCCGCGTCGAGGATCAGCACCCCGTCGGCGCTGTACTCCAGAATCGCGTCGAGACGGTGCTTTTCCTGCGAGACCGCCTCGTAGAGCTGCGCGTTGTTCACCGCGATGGCCGCCTGATCGGCAAAGCTCGATAGCATCTGCCGGTCGTCGGCGGTAAAGCGCGTCCCGTAGGCGCGGAACACGTACAGCACGCCGATCAACTCCGGCCCGATGGCCATCGGCAGCGCCACCACCTGCTGCAAGCGCAGCCCCAGCTCCGCGGCGACCCGTCCCAGCTTATCGGCCAGGCCGGGGATGTGAAAGCGGCTGCGGTCCACGTCGTCGGGGATGTCCGTCAGCAGCGGCGCAAAGTACGGCACGGCGGTGCGGGAGAGTCCATAGCTGGCGCGAATGGCAAACTCTCCACCGGGGTCGCGCAGGGCGATCAGGCCAGCCTGTCCGGCGAGGATGCGCGTTGCCGCCTCCAGCACCAGTTGCAGCACGTCGTCAAGATTGAGTTGCGCCGTGATGGCCCGGCTGATCTGGAGCAGGTACTCGCGTAACTGGATGCGGTAATCGATCAGCATCGCTTGCCCACATTCAAGCCAGCAAGAAGCGGCGCGCCAAGCGGATGAGCACGTCCAGGGGCCGGTCCAGCCAGGCCATGGAACTCAGCCACCAGGCCAGGCCGATGCCGACGACGGTGCCGACGACGACGTCGAGCGGATAGTAACTGCCGACAGACACCTGGGCGACGGCCCACAGGCTGGTCGCCAGGATACATCCCATCCCCCAATGCCAATTCCGCCGCCACAGCGTCGCCCCCAGCGCAAACCCAACAGCGGCAGCCGGGCAGGCGGATGGAATCCCTTCCCAACACGCCCACTCACTGACGATCTCTTTCCACTGCGGCCCGCGCAGCACCAGCAGCCAAACCAGCTCGACCAGCACCGTCAAGCCCCACGCAATCAGGGCCGCCAGCAG
The DNA here is from genome assembly GCA_016931785.1 of Anaerolineae bacterium. Lineage (GTDB taxonomy): Bacteria > Chloroflexota > Anaerolineae > B4-G1 > B4-G1 > JAFGED01. The sequence continues at coordinate 2,215 of JAFGED010000407.1, read as the reverse complement.
GCCGCGCAGCGCTGCCCGCTGATTGGCAAGACGGTCGGCCGACGTCGCCCCCACAAACCAATAGATGAGCACGGCCAACAGCAATCCAACAGGTACAGCGTACCAGCCCGCCAGAAAGTCAAGCACATAGCTCACCCCTGCGGGGAGCCCTTGAAAAAGCGAGCGCTGAACGCAAAATATCGACACGTAAAAATACAGGACATCCGTCATGCCAGATGCTCCTTGAACCAACTAGTAGCACACTGCACCGCCCGATTGTGCGCAGCGGGAACGAGCGAGCAACTGCCGCCGTTCCGCAGGATCTCCACCCCCCCCACGGTCTCTGTCCTGCCAAGGCTGCCGACGATGATGGCGGCCGGGCGCGGGGAGATACCCGAGATCGCCGCCAGCGCATCCAGTTCTTGCACCAGCGGTGATTTCCGCCAGCGGCCAACGCGCCGCCGCGCCTCGAACCACGGGAGGATGCTCAAGGCATCCAGTCCCTCCCAGGGGCGCTGCGCCGAAAGCACCGGCTCAATCGCCATCACTGCGGCTACACCCTGGTCCATCGCCGCGCTGCGCAGCGCCAGATCGCCTCCCAACCCCACACCGAGCAAACCCACCCGCGCGGCATTGATCTCGGGCCAGCGCGCCAGGTGCGAGACGCCAACCGCCACGACGCCTTGCAGCATCAGCCGGTCGGCGCTGCCCAGCGATTGCCAGTCGAGAGCCAGCACGGCGATCCCACCTTCCACCAGCGCCTGCACCAGCGCGTGCAGGTCGTCCTCGGATGCGGTGGGGTCAGGCAACAGGCAAAGCCCTGGCGATGCCCCTTCCCTCCCAGGCTGGTAGAAACGGGCCTGCAGCGGACCGAGCTCGACCAGCTTGCCCCCTCGCAAAGCCATCGAGTTACGCCGCCGATGGCGACGCAATCGCGTCGTGGCGCCGAGGATCGCCACCGGCACCGCCAAGCCCATCGCGACGAGACTCACCACGACGGAAAGCAATGGGGCGAGCGGCTCGACCAACAGCTTTGCCCCACCACCAACGACCAAGGCGATCGCCACCAGCAGTCCTGCCACAAAGTAGCCCAACCGCCTGTGCCGCACCCCAACCGGCCAGGCCAGCCCGCCAAGGCGGCGGCGCAAAGCGACGAGCTCCAGACCTCCCAACGCCGCGACAAAGGCGAGCGTCGCATATACACATATAGAGGCTATCACGCCGATCATAAGAATAAAGCCCTCGAGCGCAGCGAACTATGTCAGATGGTAGGATTATAGCACACCACGGCCAGGGCTCAAAGTCGGCGTTGGTAGGCCGTAGACTGGTAGACTGGTAAATCGGCAGCCAGGCAGCACCCAATCTACCAAGTACCAATGTACCAGTCTGCCAAGCCACCCGCTCTCGTTGCGCTACGCGTGAAGTGTGATACAATAAGGCGCGGAGGAAATGTGCCACCACGAGACAGCGTCAACCAACTGATCATCGCCAACGTCGCCGGGTCGCAAGCTGGCGAGCTCACCGACCGGCTGACCCGCAGCGGTTTTTACGTCACCCAGATCGACTCCAGCGGCGGCATCCTGTATGAGGCCACGACGACACTGCTCATCGGCCTTGACCAAGCACACTTACTCCAGATACTGGACCTCGTCCGCGAGTGCTGCCACACCCGCCGGCGCTACGTCCCGGCCCACGTCGAGGCCCCCCTGCTCGAAGTCCAACCGATGATGATCGAGGCAGAAGTCGGTGGCGCGACCGTCTATACCCTCAACGTCGAACGCTTTGAACAAATCTGAGGACGAGGTTGGAATGAAATTAGTCATCACCATCATTCGAGATACCGATGCCGGCGCCGTGATCGAGGAGCTGGTGTCTCACGGCCACCGTGTGACCCGCGTCGCCAGCACCGGAGGGTTCCTGCGCCGAGGCAACGTCACGCTGCTCATCGGCGTAGAGGAACAGAACGTGCAGGCCATCATCGACATCCTGAGCGATACGTGCAAGCCCCCCGAGCCCGGCCAATGCCGCGCTACCATCTTTGTCGTAGACGCCCCCCACTTCGAGCAAGTCTAGGCCGTGTCGACATTTGGTTCTTTCCCGTGCATTTCCAGCAAGATTCTCGAGATGCCGCGCCGTCGATAGGCCAAATATCAACACCGCTAGGACCCGTAAAAGAATAATCTCCCGCGGTGTTGTTACCGAAAAAGGATTTGCTCTCGCTATTTGATGATTCTGA
>JAFGED010000073.1 GCA_016931785.1 Anaerolineae bacterium | reverse complement strand
TGCGCAGTTCGGGCTTGCGCCCAAACTGCGCGCTTGCGAATCTCGTTTTTGTGCAGCGAGCTTGGATGCCCAAGTACAAACACACCCCAGGCGAGGACTCTCTTGACAGATTGCGCCATTGCGGTTAGAATCGCGGTAATTATGGGTATAGTGATGATGTATTCGTGTCTGTGTTGCACCTGTCTGGAGCGAGGGCGTTGAGCGCCTAGGCTCCGGGATTTGCGTGCCTCAGGCGCGCTTTCTCCCAGGCCAACCGGCTCAGGCAACGGCGCCCTCGCAGGACTTTCGAGGGGCCTTGCCGAGAGCAAGGGTTGGTCTTTTTGTTTGCGCGGCCTGGGGGGATTCCGAAAGATCCCGTGATAAGAAGGTGCAGAATGATTCGAACACAGCCCTATACAGACTATGCCCGCCCCAAAGTGATCGACGGGGTGTGGTCCGAGGCGGTCGATGGCCGTCCGCGCCGCCGTGTTTTTCAGACGCCGTCGGTCGTATCCCTGATCGGCCAAACCCCGCAGGTGCCGCTGGTTCGCGTGGTGGGCGACCTGCCCCCGGCCGTCGATCTCTACGTCAAGCTGGAGGGATTCAACCCCGGTGGCTCGGTCAAGGATCGCGCGGCCCTGTCTATCGTTCAAGAGGCGCTGCGGACGGGCGAACTGAGCCCTGCCAAAACCCTCATCGACGCCACCTCCGGCAATACCGGCATCTCCTTTGCCATGCTCGGCGCGACTTTGGGTTTTCCCGTCGAGTTGGTGATGCCCGCCGACGCGAGCCCGGAGCGGGTGCAGGTGCTCAAGGCCTACGGCGCGCGATTGATCCTATCGGACCCTGCTGCCCGAACCGACGGCGCGCGCGAGGTGGCCGGGCAGATGGCAGCCGCCGACCCCGATCGCTATTTTTACGCCGACCAGTACAACAATCCGGCCAATCCGCTGGCTCACTATACCACCACCGGCCCCGAAATCTGGCAGCAGACGGCAGGGTGGGTGACGCATTTTGTGGCCGGGATGGGCACCGGCGGAACGATGATGGGCACCGGGCGTTACCTGCGGGAGCGGAACCCGGCGATGCGGTTGGTCGGCGTGCAGCCGACGAGTTCTGAAAGAGGCATCCCCGGACTAAAGCACCTGGCGACAGCCGAGGCCCTGGAAATCTACGACCCTCACCTGGTCGATGAGATCGCGGTCGTGGACGTGGATGAGGCAAAGGCGATGGCCCGCCGTTTGGCGCGTGAAGAGGGGTTCTTCGTGGGCATCTCGGCAGGGGCGGCGGTGGTCGCCGCGCTTGAGGTGGCTCGGGAGTTGGCAGAGGGCACCGTCGTGGCTCTGCTGCCCGACGGCGGGTTCAAATACGCCAGCGCGCCGTTTTGGGTGGATTGATGCCAGACCTGCTAGGTTGCGCGACCTGCGGTCGCCTAAAAACCTCGCAGGTCTATACGACCAACACACCTGTCCCGTCGATCTCGCTGCGCTTGAGGGCCAGGAGCGCCTCGTTCGCCTCTTCGAGAGGGAAGGTCTGCACGCTGGCCTGGATGGGGATCTCGGCGGCGACCTGCAGCAGCTCCTGGGCGTCCTGCCTGGTAAAGTTGGCCACGCTGCGGATGGACCGCTCCCAGTAGAGCAGCCGGTCGTAGTCGATCTCGGGGATAGGCGTCATCGTCACGCCCGCGAGCGCCACCGTGCCGCCGCGCTCAAGCACGCGCAGCGCGTCCAGCACCAGCTCGCCAGCCGGGGCAAAGATGATCGCGCCGTGTGTCGTGGCTGGTGGGGTATCCTCCGCGCGGCCCACCCACGCCGCGCCCAACTCCCGCGCCAGCTCCTGATGTCCCTCGCTGCGGGTAAAGGCGTAGACCTCGCAGCCCCAGTGGCGGGCCACCTGGATGGTGACGTGGGCCGAGCCGCCGAAGCCGTACATCCCCAGCCGCTGACCGGGCTTGATCCGACTCAGCTTTAGCGCCCGGTAGCCGATGATGCCCGCGCAGAGGAGTGGAGCGGCGGCGACGTCAGAGAATCCATCGGGAATGGGGTAGGCAAAGTCCTCGGGGGCGACCATCGTTTCGGCGTAGCCGCCGTCGGCGTGGAGGCCGGTGAACTGGGCGTCGGCGCACAGGTTCTCCAATCCTCGCCCGCAGAACTCGCACTGGCCGCAGGACTTGTAGAGCCACGGCACCCCCACTCGCTGGCCGGGTCGAAAGCGCGTCGTCCCTTCGCCTGCTGCCTCGACCACGCCCACGATTTGGTGGCCGGGAACGAGGGGCAGCTTTGGCAAATCGAGATCTCCTTCCACCGTGTGCAGGTCGGTGCGGCAGACGCCGCAGGCCCGCACCCTCAAACGCACCTCACCGCGACGGGGCTCGGGCAGCGGCAGGTCGACCAGCTCCAACGGCCGTTCCTCGGCAGGTCTCGGTTTGCGCAGAATCATCGCCCTCATGTCGCGTCTCCTTCCAGAGATATCAACACCATTGGTAACTACTCAGGCTATTCGCCCGAGCAGTCTCCCTCGCTCGAAAAAGGGAGAGATGGGGGTTTGGAGAGCGGCTTCGCCGCTCTC
>JAFGED010000406.1 GCA_016931785.1 Anaerolineae bacterium | reverse complement strand
CTGTTCCTCCTGTACAAAGGTTATTCGTCTTCGAGAACAAGCGCCGCTTCCAGATCATCCAGCAGCGCCTCGGTCTCGTCGTCCTCTTCGCTTGTTTTGACTCTCGTACCGCCGCCGATCTGCCCTTCGAATCGCCCTAGCGCGGTGTCGACAGCGGCCTCCACCACCTGCCGCAGTTCGGCTAGATCCAGGGTGGGCGCAGCGGTGACAGGTGGTTGCCCCACGTCGGCACTGATGCCGATGCCCCGGCGTAGGGCGTCTTTCACTGCCTGCGACTTGGCTCCATAAGGCCGGTCGTCGAACTGCGCCAGCCAGTGAAGTAAGTCGTCGTCCTGACCGGCGTAGAGACGAATCTGTAAACGTACCTCGGCGGACTTTTTCTGAGACATTGTCCTACCTCACAAATGCAGCCATCTGGCTCCAGATGACGCCATCTGGCACCATCTATGACTCTCCAAACACCCGCGCCGCATACCGCGCCAGGCCCACCGCGTTGGCCGCCACTGGGTTTGGTAGCACGACCCCGTGCGGATACTGCCGCAGAAGGGCATCCCGCAGTGCCTCCGCCCCGCCGCCGGCGAACAGCAGGTGGGCGAACTGCCGCCCGCTGCCCCAACGTTGCTCCACAAAGGTCACCACCCCTGCCGCTGCCGTATCGAGGGCCTGGGTCACCAGCGGAGTGAGATTGGCCTCCCCTTCGGACGTGTAGAGCCGGGGCCGCCGTTGCCGCAAAAAGGCGTCGGCCTCGTGCAGCGAGAGATCCACGCCGTGCTTGGCCTTCACTGCATTGGTCAGCAGCTCTGCTGCCCGCCGCATCCCGGCCGTGTCACCACCGGTGAAGCGGGCCACCACGTCTCCGCCCTGGACGGCGAACAGGTCCAGGGTGTTGAAGCCCACGTCGCACACCGCCACCGGCGCCTTGAGGTCGGCCTTGGGGCGTGCCCAACGCCCGCCGCCGTCCAGCCCCCAGGCGAAGAACGCGCCCGCCGGCTGGGCCATCACGCGCACCTCCTCGATGCGTAAGGCCACTGCTTCCTCGTTCACCTCGCAGCGGTGGCGGCCCACCATCCAGCCACGCAATCCGCGCAGCGTCTCCTTGGCCTTGGCCTTGTCGGCCATCACCTCCACCGGCAGGCCGACCATCAGGGCTAGAGGTTCGGGGACATCCACGCCGAGTACGTGGTACAGGGCGTCGTAGAACAGGGCGCGCAGTTCCGGCCCGTCGCTCAGCCGCAAAAAGTCCATCCGCTGCACGGGCCGGGCGAAGCGGGCCACCCCCTCGCCGACCAGGTAGGTCACACCACCAAAGGCCACCCGGTCGGGCGTGGCGCGGCGGCGACGGCCCAGGTCGCCCAGAGAGAGCAGCCCCACGTCGGTCTCGCCCACGCCGACGACGGAGGGGATGGCGACGAAACGCGTCTCCTCCTCCGCCGTGATGAGCGCGACTTTGGTGTTTCCATATCCGGGATCGATGCCTAGAGAGATCATTTCATTTCCTCCTATGCGTAAAATGTGGTCCTTGTCATCGCCTTGTCACCACAATAATGCCCACGTCACCCCATGTCATCCACGCCACCACGTCACCGGTCTTGGCTGTCATAGACGGGGGATGCCAGCGCCAGCAGTTCGAGCGTCACCTGCCGTCCCTGCCGGTGGCCATTGGCGTCGCGCCGTTCGGCAGTCAGCCATCCCCGGGATTCCCACTGCTGGGCCAATGTCGTGAGCCGGCGCTTGCTGATCTGGCCGGCGAACTGCTCGTAAAGCTGGTTGACGACGAAGGCGCCACCCAGGTTCTGCACCGCGTAACGCACCAGGTCGGTCTCCACCTCGCCCAGGGCGGCCCGTTCGAGAGCAGCCACCTGCCCGGCGAGGGCCTGCGCCACCTCCCGATCCACCCGCAGCGTCTGCACCGTCTGCCACTTTCCATCGACAAATGCCAGCGCCAGGCCGGGGCGATTCAGTTCCTCCGCTCCCTTGCAGCCCAGGATCACGCGGCTCTCGACGTCGGTACGCGTCTGGAAGGCGATGGCCGTGGGCAGGTTGGCCCGCACCTGGGGATCGATCACCTTGCTCGAAGGCGACTGCGTCCCCAGGATCAGCGAGATGCCCATGGCCCGCCCTTTACGGGCAATGTTGACCAGCGTCTCCATCGCCGGCGTGCGGGCAAAGTCGGCCGCCTCGTCCACGATCAACAGGAGCAGGGGCAGCCCGGCCCCTTCAGGCATCTCGCGCCAATCGACCACGCCCGCTTTGGCCATCACGGCCTGCCGCCGCAGTCGCTCCGCCTCCACCTGCTCGACCAGCTCTGCCGCACTTTGCAGATTGTGAGCGATGGAGGCGTACAGATGAGGCAGCCCTTCATAGTCCCGCCCAAAGTCCACCTCTTTGGTGTCCACGATGGCCACCTGGAACTCGTCTGGTGAGTGCCTGGCCGCCAGCTGCAGGACGATGGACTGCATCAGGTTGGTCTTGCCGCTGCCTGACGTGCCGCCGGTGAGGATCGCCCGGTGGGTCTCGGCTAGGTCGAGGGTCACCGCGCCGGCCTTGGTATATCCCAGGGTCACCGTGTAGGCCCCTTCCGGCATGGCCTCCAGGTCCAGGGGGATCACCTGGGGCAGTCTCTTGGCGGTTCGCTTATCCGGCCGGCGTCCCACCTGGATGAACAGGCCGGCGCCGTCGCTGACGATCACGCGCCGCCCCTGCAAGGTAGCCCGCCACTGCGCCCACAGCTCGGGGGAGAGCCAGGCCTCGCGCGGGATCCCGCCCAGCCGGTGCAGGTCGAGGGCGAAGATGCACCGGTCGGGCAGCAGGATGGCGTCGGCCTGGGGCAGCACCTTGCCCCCCTGCCTGGACCGGTCGCGCAATAAGCCGCGCTGGTGCAACGTCGCTACTATCCCGCGCCAGTATCCCACGATCTCGCCGTGTATTGCGTCCATCTACTCCTCCTCCCAATCGGCCTGCAGGGTGGCCACCACGCCGGGGGGCAGCATCCCCGCCGTCGCGGCCTGGTCCAGCCGCCTGAGGATCGCCACCTGCCGCAGCCCGGGCGCCGGCGGTCTTGGCGGAGGGGCAAGCGGCACGACCGGCGTCCCGCCTGCGCTCCCCCTCTGCCCGCTGCCCAGCCTGGGCCGCGTCGTCGCGTCCACCAGTTGGTCGCGGGCTGTTGTCCGTTCTTCCTGGCCCGCGCTTCTGAACTGTGGGGCGAGAGTGTCACCAGAGGGCAATAGCCGGGTGACGTGGCCCGGCTGGCGGTCCAGGTCGACCAGATTCCAGCCGCCGTCCGCTGCGGGCAGCGCCAGGGGCGGTGCGTCCCCGCGCAGGTCGCGCTGGATGACCACCGGGCGCTTGGCGTGCTGGCGGATGGACCACACGATCAACCCACACAGCCCGCCGGCCACGACCAGCAGCACCACCGGGATGCCGTAATCGCGGCCGTAGGCCAGAACCTCATCGCGCTGCTGGGCCTGGCGCGTGGCCGTCGCTTGATACGCCTGCTGTGTGGCGTTGTAAGCCGCTTGAGTAGCCTGTACACTCTCGGCCGTCGCCGTCTGATGGCTCTCCCAGGCCTGACGGGTAGCCGTGGCCTGAAACGCCAGCGCGCCGGCGGTGGCCTCGGCTGCCTGCGTTGCTTCGAGGGCCTGTTGGGTTTGTTCCCCCTCCCAGGCCTGCCGGGTGGCGGTAGCACGGTAGTCCCGCTCCTGGGCCGTAGCGGTCGCCGCCCAGGCCTGCGCCTCCCTGGTCGCCTGGACCGCCTGGCGTGTCTGCTCCGCCCGAGCGGTCGCCTCCGCAGCCTGGAGGGTGGCGGCGTCCCGTTGGGCCTCCCGCTGGGCAGCCAATGCAGTCAGGGTGGCCTGTACCTGCGCGGCCTCGGCGGTCGCTTGTGCCTGGGCCTCTATTGCGGCCAACTCCATCGCGCTCTGGGTGCCGTACCGTTCCAGCGCGATCGCCTCGGCCGTCGGCTGCAAGGTCGGGTTCAGGGCGGGCAATGTGGGGGTCGGCGAGGGAGACGGCGTGCGGGGCAGGCTCTGCCCAGAGGTCGAGCCTTCATCGCAAGCCACGCCGGCCAGCAGCAGGCAGGCCAGCGCCAGCCCCACAGGCCAGAAATGACGCGCCTTCAATCCAGCACCTCCCATTCGTCGTCCGGAGGAAAAAAGCCGGTGTAGGGATCGACGTCGCCCGGGCCCATCGCCACCGGCGGGTAAGCGTAGGGATAAGGATAAGGGGTTTGGGGTTGCTGGCCCACCACGATCACCGATGGGGGCGCCGCCTGCGCCGGATAGCCTGGCAGTGGCTGCATCGCGGAGTAGGCTGGCCGCTGCGCGACGCCTGGCAGTCGCCGTCCCTGCAGGGTCGCGTACACCTGCCCCTGGCGCAGCACATCAACATACTGCTCCCGCCTCTGGCGCTTCTGCCACCAGGTCCAGGCGAAGGCCACACCGGCGATGGATAGCACCAGGATCAGCAGCAGGATCACGAGGAACAGCGTGATGCTCGTCGCCGCGCTCGTCATCGTCTGGCCAGCCGCCGCGATCTGCGCCGCCTCTGCCGCTCGCTGCGCGGCGATGGCCGTCTCCCGGTTCGCCTGGGCCTGAGTGAGCATCGAAAGGGCTACGGCCCCCACCACGGCCAGGCCGCCCAGGACCAGCAACCCAATGGCCAGCCGCTTGCCCAGCCGAAGCATCAGGATGGCGAGCAGCGCCACGCCGATCCCACCCAGTATGATCACGGTTTCAGTTGCCATTGTCCGGCCTCCTTTGAGATACTTCTTCCTCGTGCACCCTAGCTGGCTCCGCCAGCTGCGCCGCCGGAGCACAGGGGTTGTCCATCCCTCCGTCCTGAGCTGCGCAATGATTGTCTACTGATAACACAAAACACCCCCAGGTGCTTGACTTCTACTGGGGGTGTGCTAAACTGATTTTGGATGCTATGGGACACCCCCAGGTGTTCCGCTCCCCCGGCGAGCACCACCTCGCCGGGGCTTTTTTATGTCGACGACAGGTCAGTCGGTAGGGTCTGCCGTGATTTCCCCCTGGGCTATGAAGTCCTCCAGATCACTTCGCCGAATGCGGATCAGGCGTTTCCCTGGGCCAAGCCGGACGGCAGGGAGTGCACCCTGGTTGACCCAGACCGAGACTGCCTTGCGGCTGACCTTGAGAACGGCGGCTGTTTCTGCCAGGGTCAGCAGATCCAGTGCTCGTGAAGCGATGATTGGTTTTTCTGTCTGAGACACGATTTCCTCCTGTGGCGTGTAGATAAAGCAAAAGGCCTGACGAAGCATATGCTTCGTCAGGCCTTGAGCCTTGTGTTATACCGTTTTTACTTCCAGCGGGAGCGACGGGGGTAGTCCAATTTTCAAGTAACT
>JAFGED010000405.1 GCA_016931785.1 Anaerolineae bacterium | reverse complement strand
TAAAAAACATATGAAAGAACGTCGGCCTCGCCAAGTCCTTTCGCTGTAATTTCCAACGCGTTGTCGAGCTATTTACTTTGACCTCCTCAGCGAAATCCAGTATACTGCGTGTTACACCCGATGACACAAGGACCCCGGCAGGAATATGATCGATTTCGCCTCCCAGGTAGAAACCCGAATCAGGAACAGAGACCAACAGCTATCCGCCATTTTTGAGGTGGCCAAGATCCTGGCTACCGAGCAGGATCTGGAGAGTATGCTATCACAGTTCCTTTCCCGTCTCATCGCGACGCTGGAGGTGGCCGACACGGGCATCTTGCTGCTGTATGACGAGTCAACCGAACTGTTAGCCGTGAGTGAAGCACAGGGATACGATTTCGCCACGTTGAGCAAGATCCGCATCGCACCGGGCGAAGCGATGAGTGGCCAAGCATTTCAGACCGGGCAGGTTGGATTATACCCAAACCCGGAGGCCATTGCCGCAGTTAGAGAAAATCAGAGTCCAGAGAGCTGTGAACTGTTCAGAATGGCAACCACCAGCCTGGGGCAGCCACAGAGCGCCATCTGCATACCGCTGGTTGCCGGACAGGTAAAAGTAGGGGCCTTGCTATTGGAGAACCGGAGCAAGCCCGGCAGTTTCGCCGCTGACGAGGTTTCCTTCCTGAGTGCCGTGGCCGACATCATTGCCCTATCCATCGAAAATGTTCGCCTGAGAAAGAAACTCCAGGATACACGGGCACTTGAGGAGACTAATCGCCTCAAAGCAGAGCTCATCTCCACCCTGGCCCACGAGATGCGCACCCCGCTCACTTCGATTAAAGGTTATTCCACGGCCCTCTTGATGGACGAAGCGACCTTCGATCTCGAGACCCAGCAAGAGTTCCTACGAACCATAGACGAGGAATGCGGTGTCCTGCAAGACCTGATCCGCGACGTACTCGAGTCGTCCGTCATCGACGCCGGCCTTTTGAGACTCGAGTTCCAGCCGGCGAGGCTACCACGCCTGACACAGGGTGTGATCGATGACATGGCACATCGCAGTGAAAAACACCGCTTCTTGATCAACTTCCCTGAGGATTTCCCTATCCTGGACATCGACCCTCACCGCATCGAGCAGGTGCTGCGCAACCTGCTGGACAACGCGGTCAAGTACTCACCACAAGGGGGATTGATCGTCGTGCGGGGCGAAGTACGCGAGGGCGAGGTGATCGTCAGCGTGGCCGATCAGGGGGTCGGCATCGCTCCGGAGCATCTGAATCGGCTGTTCGAAAAGTTCTTCCGGGTCGAGTGGGTACTGGGTCGCCACGTCGTGGGCTCGGGGCTAGGGCTGCCCATCGCGCGCACCATCGTGGAAAGCCACGAGGGGCGTATCTGGGCCAAGAGCAAGCTGGGGCAGGGTAGCGTGTTCTATTTCGCACTGCCTTTAGAAGGCCCAAGTCAAGAGATAGCAAGATGGTGATTGCTCACATGTGTGGGCAATCACCAAATAGCAAGGTAAGAGAGAGTGTGACAGTGAACGAAAAGATACTGGTTGTGGACGATGAACCTCGGGTCGTGCGGCTGGTCAGCGCGGTGTTGCAGGCATTGGACTACCGGGTAGTCGCCGCCACCAGCGGCGAGCCAGCCCTTGAGATGATCGCGCTGGAGCAGCCCGACCTGGTGCTGCTCGATGTAAGGCTTCCCGGAGACCTGGACGGTTACGAGGTGTGCCGGCGCATCCGGGAATTCTCCGATGTAGCGGTGATCATGCTGACTGCTAAGGCGCAAGAAAGCGATGTCCTGCAGGGCTTTGACACAGGGGCCGACGACTATCTGACCAAACCCTTCAGCGCCAAGGAACTGGTCGCCCGGGCCAAGGCAGTCCTGCGACGCGCTCAGCGGCCCGAGGAAAAGATCACCACATCCTTCACGTGCGGTGAGCTGGAGGTCAATTTCGCCCGGCACACCGTCAAGGCGCGTGGCGAGAAGATCCCGCTCACCCGGACCGAGTACAACCTGCTGCGCCATCTGGCTCTGAATGCCAACCGGGTTCTGTTGCATCAGGAGTTGTTGACCGAGGTGTGGGGGCCGGAGTATCGGGACGACTTGGACTACTTGCGCGCCTACATTCATTACCTGCGGCGCAAGTTAGAAGTGGACCACTCGAATCCACGCTATATCATCACCTCGCCTGGAGTTGGTTACATGCTGGCCTGCCCTCAAGGCGAAAACCCATAAAACAGGAGCGAGCCCCATGAAAACGCGGACGATTTACATTACACAATATGACATGGTGCGCCTGAAGAGTTTGATCAATGAGGCCAAGCACCTGGACCGGCGTGAGAATGAATACCTGGAAAGCCTGGAGGCCGAGTTGGGCCGCTGCCAGTTGGTGACTCCTACAGAGGTGCCGCCTGACGTCGTCACGATGAATTCGAAGGTGTGTCTGGTAGATCTCGATACGCAGGAGGAGATGATCTATACGCTGGTATTCCCGCAGGACGCCGACATCACCCAATCCAAGATCTCGGTCTTGGCCCCTATCGGCACGGCGATGTTGGGATACCGCGTCGGTGACGTTTTCACGTGGAGGGTCCCCGATGGCGTCAGGAGATTGAAGGTCGAGCAAGTTCTATACCAGCCGGAAGCGTCAGGGGATTATCACTTGTAGATAACGCGTCCGTCACCTGCGTTGGTTGTTTATGGGGAAAAGCCAGAAAACGTCCAACCGCTTCGCGGTTGGCAACCGCATTGCGGTGGGGATGATGGGCAATCCGCAGGATTGCCGCAAAGCGGGGGATTTGGGGGCGGCAGCCCCCGCGCGAGCAAAGCTCGCACAGGCTTCTTCCCTTAAGAAGCCCCGGCGCTCTGCGCCGGGGAGCTTCACTCCATCGGATGAACAAGTGTCTCATTCGACCAACACGGATCGGCTGGTGCCCCCAAACCGTCCGCGCCGCCCTATCCATTTCGCCAGCTCCAGCACCGGGAAAATCGAGAAGGCCAGGGCAACAACGATCGCCCAATCTATCAACGCCAGACTAAACGTGCCGAATGGTTCCTGCAAAAAGGGGACGTAAATGATGATGACCAACAGGAGTAAATCCAGTACAATAGCCAAATTTAACCATTTGTTGGCAAAAGCCTGATTCAGCACCGAATGGCGATCAGAGCGGAAATTATACGCCTTGAAGAATTGGATCAACACCAACGATGCAAAGGTCATCGTCATGGCGCCTTCAGCGCCGCGGCCAGAGTTCAACGCCCAGGCAAACAGGCCCAGGTTGACCAGGGCCGACCACAGTCCGCCCACCGCCATGAGACTAACGACCGGCCGGGTAAAGATGCCGGCGCTGGGATGGCGCGGCGGACGACGCATCAAGTCAGGCTCGGGCGGATCTACCGATAAAGCCAGGGCGGGCAAACCATCGGTGACAAGATTGACGTACAGGATTTGCACGGCGCTCAAGGGCAGCGGCAGGCCCACAAGCGAGGCCCCGGCCATGAGGCAGATTTCACCGACGTTGGACGAGAGCAGGTACATCAAGTATTTCTTGATGTTACCAAAGATACCCCGGCCTTCTTCCACCGCCGCCACGATGGAAGCAAAGTTATCGTCGGTGAGCGTCATGGCAGCAGCCTCTTTGGTCACATCCGTGCCGGTGATGCCCATAGCGATGCCAATGTCGGCCTTTTTGAGCGCGGGTGCGTCGTTGACGCCATCCCCCGTCATAGCGACAATGTGACCTTTCTCTTGTAGAGCCGTGACCACGCGCAGCTTGTGCGCCGGGGAAACGCGGGCATACACCTCAATGTTTTCTACCTCACGTCCGAACTCGGCCTCGTTCATCGCCTCCAGTTCCGCTCCGGTGACGACGTGGCCTGTCTTGAGCAAGCCCAGTTCGCGGGCCACGGCCTGCGCGGTTAGTGGATGATCGCCGGTAATCATCACCACCTTGATACCGGCCTGCTCACACGTCTGGATCGCGGACTTGGCCTCGGGCCGCGGCGGGTCTATCATGCCCATCAATCCAAGGAATGTCATTTCGTGCTCGGCGCTTTCCAGAGTCGCGTCCGCTTTGAAAGCTACCGCAAGAACGCGCAGCGCTTCACTTGCCATCTGGTGGGCCGTCTCCAGAATCGCCTCCCTGCTCGCAGCGTCGAGGGCCGCTTCCCCATCCGCTGCCAACCATCGAACACAGGAGTCAAGGATGATTTCAGGCGCGCCTTTGGAATAGGCGACGACACCTTCCTGCTCGGCGTGCAGCGTGGTCATGCGTTTGGTTTCGGAGGTAAACGGAATTTCATTCACGCGGGGAAATTGTGATTCAAGATCAGCCTTGTTCAGTCCGGCTTTAGCAGCGGCTACCACCAGCGCACCTTCCGTCGGGTCACCCCTAACGTGCCAGCGGTCATCCGGTCCGTCGTAGGCGATATGCGTGTCAGAAGCAAGCGCAGCCGCCCGCAACAACAATTTCAACAGCCTGGAAGGTTCGACGGTGAGACTATCGTGTGAAAACTGGCCATGCGGCTCATAGCCTGCTCCAGAGACCTCCAGTATTTGCCCAGCGACGAGAATTTTGCGGACCGTCATCTCGTCCTTGGTGAGCGTGCCCGTCTTGTCGGAGCAGATGACCGAGGTGCTGCCAAGCGTTTCGACCGCCGGAAGGCGACGCATCAGCGCGTGGCGCTTGACCATCCGCTGGACGCCGATGGCGAGCGAAATGGTGACCACGGCGGGCAGAGCCTCGGGAACGACGGCGACCGCCAGCGCGATGCCGAAAATCAGCATCGAGATGAAGGTTTGACCACGGAACAAGCCGAGGGCTACAATAACCGCCACGATCACAACAGCAGCTCGTGCCAACATGTGCCCAACCTTGTCCAGGTTTTCCTGCAACGGAGTCTTGCCGGTCTCGATCGTTTGCAGCATTTGGGCAATCTTGCCAAACTCGGTGTCCATGCCTGTAGCGACGACCATGGCGCGACCCCGGCCATAGGTTGCGGCTGTACCGGCGTAGGCCATATTCTTGCGGTCGCCCAAGGCCAATTCGTCGTCTGTGAGAGAGGCGGCGTGTTTTTCTACAGGAACAGATTCGCCTGTCAGTGCAGCCTCTTCAATTTGCAAGTTGACTGCCTCAATCAGCCGGACATCAGCGGGGACCTTATCGCCTGCCCGCAAAAGGATGACATCGCCCGGCACGAGGTCGCGCGCCGGGACTTTGGCCTCGCGCCCATCGCGCAGGACGGTCGCCGTAGGCGCAGCCATGTGGCGTAGCGCCTCCACGGCGCGTTCGGCGCGGTATTCCTGTACGAAACCCAACAGCACGGCAAAAAACACGATGACAGCGATGGCAGCAGCCTCAACGCCATGTCCGAGTAAGGCAGAGATCGCCGTCGCAACGAGGAGAATGAGGATCAACACATTCTTGAACTGCTCAAACAGAATCACCCACGGTGAGGTGCGGCGGGCTGCCTGCAGTTCATTCGGGCCGTATTCCATCAGGCGCCGCGCTGCTTCAGCTTCTGTCAATCCATTGGGCGTAGATTGCAGGTCAGAGTATACAGCATCGGCGGACAAGGTATGCCAAGATGGAGTCATCTCTCCAGACAATGGCTTCATGATACTTCCTCCTGTTGAGTAGATTCAGGCGACAGGCCTTTCCGGCGTGTCTTGGCCGCCTTGCAGAAGAGATCATCGCGCCAATACAAGCGCGGCCATTCCAGAATAGGTGCTATGACTCTACTGAAAAAACTCGTTCCAGCACAGATAGCGCCCCACCCAATGGCGCCGGAATCCCGAACTTGTTCGGGCGTGTCCCACT
>JAFGED010000072.1 GCA_016931785.1 Anaerolineae bacterium | reverse complement strand
GAAGCCGAAGGATCGCCGCTCTCCAAACCCCATCTCTCCCTTTTTCGAGCGAGAGAGACTGCGCGGGCGAATAGCCTGAGTAGTTACCTACTTTTTTACGGTGTGGTGGAGGAATGGATATGGCAACAGAGATTATTGTCGAAACAAAAGACCTGGTTAAGGTATACGGCGACGGCGCGCAGGTGCGGGCCTTGGATGGTGTGGACATGCAGGTCGCGCGCGGAGAGTTCGTCTCGGTGATGGGGCCTTCGGGCTCGGGCAAGTCGACGCTGCTGAACATGATCGGCGCGCTCGACCGGCCTACCAGCGGGCGGGTGCTGATCAATGGCAAAGACCTGGCCAGGGTGCGTGACCTGGATACATTTCGCGCGCGCACCGTGGGCTTTGTGTTCCAGTTGCACAACCTGATTCCCACGCTCACCGCGGTGGAGAACATCGAGGTGCCGATGATGGGACAGGTGGGACGGGGCAAGCGGCACAGGCGCTCCAGGGAGCTATTGGCTCTGGTCGGTATGGCGGATCGCATGAACCACCTGCCCAACCAGCTCTCAGGCGGGCAGCGACAGCGGGTGGCCATCGCGCGCTCGCTGGCGAACGAGCCCGCCCTCGTCCTGGCCGACGAGCCGACGGGCAACCTCGATTCCCACAGCGGCGAGGAGGTGATCGCCCTGATGCACCAACTCAACCACGGGCTGGGCACCACTTTCATCGTCGTCACCCACGACCCTGCCGTGGCGCGCAACACGGATCGCATCCTGGTGATGCAGGATGGCGACATCGTGCACGAACACCTGGTGGGGACGGCATTCGAGGAGGATTTGGCCGCTTTTCGCCGGTCGGGACTGGGGAAGGCGGTTTTGAATGGCGACGAGGCGGCGCT
This sequence comes from Anaerolineae bacterium, assembly GCA_016931785.1. Taxonomy (GTDB): domain Bacteria; phylum Chloroflexota; class Anaerolineae; order B4-G1; family B4-G1; genus JAFGED01. The sequence goes on along the minus strand of JAFGED010000072.1, from coordinate 7,735 downwards.
GGCGCGGCTTGGAGCCAACGAGCGGGCGGCGCTGCGGCAGTTGTTGGGAGGTGCGGCGTGACCGAACTTGGTGTGGAGGTTCAGACGTTGCCTCATGCAGAGGGGCTGTCATTGCCCACCTATGCCACACCCGGCTCGGCAGGGATGGATGTGTGTGCGGCGGTGGGGGAATCGCTGGTGCTGGAACCTGGGCAGCGCTGCCTGGTGCCCACCGGGCTGCGCATCGCGCTGCCGCCAGGATACGAGGCGCAGATTCGACCCCGGAGCGGGTTGGCGATCAGAGAGGGCATCACGGTGGCCAACGCGCCGGGCACGGTCGATAGCGACTATCGCGGCGAGGTGCGGGTGGGGTTGGTCAACTTGGGCGGCGCACCCTACACCATCCGGCGCGGCGACCGCATCGCGCAGATGGTGGTGGCGCCGGTGACGCGCGTGGCGTGGCGGCCGGTCGCGTCACTGGACGATACGGAGCGTGGGGCGGGAGGGGTTGGCTCGACGGGGAGTTGAGGCGGAGAAAGTCATCATGAACGTGCTCATTATCTCTGCAAATACCTTTTCCGGCTCTCCGTCCGGCCCGGCGTATGTGGCCGGAGCGGCCCGTGACGCCGGGCACACGGTCGAGGTGTTCGATTGCTTGTTCGCCCAAGACCCGGTGCGTGAACTCGAAGGACACGTCGCCAGGTTTGTCCCAGATGTCATAGGCATCTCGATACGGGCTGTCGCCGGCAAGATCGTAGACAAGACCTCTATCGAGGGTGCCGAGTTCAACACCAGGCCCTTTGACGCACGTGGCCCGGTCAAAGAGATCGTGGACTGCTTGAAGCGAATTACACAGGCGCACATCGTGTTGGGTGGCTGCGGGTTCAACTACTATGGCGCCGAGTGGCTGGAATACCTGGGGCTCGATTACGGGCTCAGGGGTGAGGCCGAGTTCTCGTTTCCGCGCTATCTGGAAATGCTGGAAGACGGGCAGGACGTCCGCGCCGTGCCTGGGTGCATCTTTTACGAAAATGGCGGCATCTCCAAGGTTCCCCGGCAGCGAATAGAGGATCTGGATCAAACCGCCCTGCCTGCCTACGATCTATTTGACCTGGACAGGTACGCCGAACGGAACATCTCTGTTGGCGTATTCACCAAACGCGGTTGTAGTTTCCAATGCACGTACTGTCCGTATAGCTCGTTGGAGGGAACGCGTTACAGGCTCAAGTCGCCTGAGCGGGTCGCCGACGAGATGGAGCACGTCCAACGGGCGAGAGCCCAGAGCAAGATCGAGTTCTGCGATAACAGCTTTAACGTACCCAGGAAACACGCGGAGGCCATCTGCCGGGAGATCATCAGGCGTGACCTGGATGTCGAGTGGAGCGCCGGAAACATCAAGCCAGTTGGGATCACTGACGATCTTTGCCGGCTCTTTCGCGACTCCGGCTGCGTGAATATTGGCCTATCCGTCGAGAGCGCGTCGGATAGGATGCTGAAAGCCATGCGCCGTGGCTACACGGTAAAGCAGGTGAAGGAGGCCCTCACTTTCCTGGGCAGATCGGGCATCCCCTTCGGGGTTTCCCTGATGTTCGGCGCGCCGGGAGAGACGCCGGAGACGGTCGCTGAGACGTTCGAGGTGATCGATAGTTTTCCTGCGTCAGAATGGACGTGGGTGACGATTGGGCTCAATCTCTGGACGCATCATCAGCAGGTGCTTGACGATGCGCGCAAAGACGGTCAGTTGAAGGATGACGGGGAACTCTTCAACGAGGTCAACTATATCTCTCCAGAGCTTCCGAAGGAGTACATGGTGGCCCTGATAGACTCCCTGCAGGAGAGGGAGCGCTGTCATTTTCAGGTGAACAAGCCGTATGCAGCGTACGAGTGGGCTGCTGATTCTACGTCGCGTCCAGATCCGTCAAGCTGACCGGCCCGTGTCTTAGCGCAGGACGGAATCTAAAGTCCCCGCTCACTGCTTTCTGCGCCGCATGCAGGCCAGGGCCGCTATCCACGCGCCAAGGCCGACCCCCCCCACGCCTAGGACGAGCAGGTCTGCGGATGCGTTGCCACGTCCTTCTTTTGTGCTATGTTTTCCCGATTGGGGCAAGAGGGGGATCACGGTGTTCGTCGGTGTGGAACCAGGTGTCGCCGTGGAGTCCGGCGCCGCCGTGGGGGCCGGCTGCCGTGTGGCGGGCACCGACGTGGGAGCCGCCGTCGGGGTGGGGGTGGGACCTTCGATGATGGTGATGGGCACCAGGTCGGACCCTCCTGTCAACTCGTTTTCGTACCAATCGCTGGCCCCCGAGACCTCGGCAGAGTTCGTCGCATCACCGGATGTCAGTGCGGTGAAGACGGTTGTCACCGTGACCGTGCCGTGAGGCGGAATGTCGCCGGCCAAATCGGTTAGATCCGACCAGGTCAATTCTCCGTTCACCTCATCGATGATATCGGGCGCGGGAACGGCGTAGTTGAAGGCCATCCAGGCCGGGTTGTAGGTGTCTACCAACGGCACGACCGTCATGGTGGTAAACCCGTTGTTGGTGATCGTGATGGTAAAGGTCAGCGGCAGGCCGACCTGGGGGATCAATCCTTCCAGCAGATCTTTTTCCACCGGGCTGCTGCCACCTACCGACGTGGTATTGGTGAGGATGCTGTTGGTTCCGCTCAACGCGCCCCCGGTGCCCAGCGCATCGTGGACCTCGGCCGCGTTGACGACCGCCGTCTCCGGGTGCTCGGCGATAAAACCGACGACGACGACGATGGAAGCTCCCGGCGGCAGATCGCCAAAGTAGTCCGTCAGGTCGTTCCAGTCGAGCCGCCCGGCCCCTTCATTCACATTGTCGGGCGGCGGGGTAGCGTCGGCAAAGCCCAGGACTACTGTATTGTATGTATCGGACAGGGGCAGGGTCGTGACGGTAAAGGCGGAATCGTTCCTGATATAGATCGTGAAGGTGAGGTACTCGCCCACGTGCACCACTGGACTTGGGCGGCCCAGCTGCTTGTCTACATAGATGTCGCCGGCCTGGGCGCTAACGGATCGAGATGAAACTATCAAGCCCAACGCCACGAGGGCGGCGGTCGCCAGAAGCAGTGAGACGATCAGGTTTCTTGTCGGCGCCTTGCTCCAATTGTTTAGGTCGTTCATCTTTCTGGGTACCTCCTTTTTCCCTTTGCGTCGCTGGGACAGTATATACCCAAATATCCCCGGACACAATCGGGTGATAGCGTCCGTGCTGCGGCGCCTTTGTTTTTTTGGGCGTTACGACGAGGTCCGAACGTCCTTTGGAGCGGCCAGCCCGTGCCGCAGCGCCAGCACCGCTGCTTGCGTGCGGCCGGCGACGCCCAGCTTTTCCAGGATGGCGCTGACGTAATTGCGCACCGTTCCCTCGGAAAGGTATAACTGCCCCGCAATCTCGGCGTTGGTCATCCCCCGCGCCAGCAGCCCCAGCACCTCGCGCTCCCGCTCGCTTAGGTCCTCTGCTATGGACGTATCGGGCGGCGCGGTGCCCTGGGCCACCTGCGCAAACAGCTTCCCGGCGACGTTCGGGTCGACAGGCGTCTTGCCCGCGGCGGTTTCCCTGATCGCCTCGATCAGCCTTTCCCTGGGTGTATCCTTGAGCAAGTAGCCAGAGGCTCCGCCGCGGATGGCGTCGAACACCCACTCGTCTGCATCGTAGGTGGTGAGCACCAACACGTGCACTTGTGGGTGCTGCTCATGGATCAGGCGGGTGGCCTGGACGCCGTTCATCACCGGCATCTTCAAGTCCATCAAGACCACATCGGGCTGTGCCTCACTGACCATCTCCACCGCTTGCGCGCCGTCATTGGCTGTGCCCACGACCTCGATATCCTGGTTGGTGCTCAGGATGGCCTGTAGCCCTTCGCACACGATGGCCTGGTCGTCGCAGATCAGCACGCGAATCACGGTTTTTCCTCCAAGGTCAGGCGAACCGTCGTGCCCTGCCCCGGTCCGCTTTCAATCTCTAGCGTGCCCCCTACCATCTCTGCGCGTTCTCGCATCCCCCGTATGCCCAAATGATGCTCGACGTCGACGGCAGCGGGGTCGAAGCCAAGCCCGTCGTCAGATATGGTCAGTGTCAGGCGATTTTCCTCACGAAGCAGGCTGGTTCCCACGTGCCGGGCCTGGGCGTGCTGCGCGACGTTGGCCAACGCCTCTTGCAACGCACGGTAGATGCACTGTTCCACATCTGGCGGCAGGTTGTTCACTGGTTCTGGGATGTGTAGGTCGAGGGCCAGGTTGGCTCGCTCTGCGACCGTCTGCGCCTCCTGGCGAATTGCCAGCGCCAGTCCCAGGTCCTCCAACGGGCTGGAGCGCAGGGCTTGCAGCGCGCGGCGAGTCTCGTTCAGGCCAGTGCGGGTGACGCTCAGGGAGCGCTGCAGGAGCGCGCGAGCTTGACTAGGGTCGCCATCCCATAGTGAGTCGACCGCCTCCAGTTCCACGGCGACGGCGCTCAGCGTATGTGCCAGTGTGTCATGGAGCTCACGCGCCAGACGGTTGCGCTCGCGGGTGGTGGCCAGTTGCTCCAGCGTCGTGGCATAGTGGGTCAGCTTGGTGTTGGCCTCGGCCAGCGATTGCTGCTGCTGCCGCTGGATCTCCATGATTCGGGCGACCATGTAACCGACCAGTAAGAAGGAGCCAGTTCGGCCTAGAACGCCGTGAGCGCTGGAGAGAAAGGTCCATTGATTCCCTCTGGCGGCTGGGATCGCTAGAGCCAAGTCCAGCAGGGCAGTTCCCAGGCAGAATAGAATCATATTGCGCAGCGGGTGCTGCCAGGCGACGATCACCAGGGGTACGAATAGGATCGCGGTCAGGGGCCAGGTATCGAGCAGCGACTTGGCCTCTATTGAATGGATTTGCAGGAGCGAGACGAGGTGGTTGATGACGATCGGCCCGGCAGAAGCGATGACGATGCCGATGGGCAGGTACTTGGTTCCCAAGTAGCGTTGCAGCGGCGGCCATAGGAGGTAGCCCAGCAGGAGGAGCGCGTTGGCAATACCGGCCAGGTAAAAGACGAGGGCGCTGTGGGAGAACGCCTCCGATACCAGGAGGATGCCGCCGCCTAGCAGGAAAAGGCCCAGCCACAGGAGGGCAAAGAGCCGGAAAACCGGCAGCACGCTGGGTTCTCGTGTTTCGTGCGCCATGGGTCTATTATACCCCGATTTTCCTCCAGGCCACACTGAGCCGAGTCATATCTGCGCATGACGCGTGTCATGCCGGTGAATGCCTAGGAGCATTGCGAGTCGTTACCGCATTCACTACCGTGTGACCGGTGCGTCTGCTATAGTAGGTTCGATGTAACTACTCAGCCCTGCTTCGCAGTTGCCTTTCGCGACAAAAAGAGGAGGGCTGATTCCGCAGATTGGAGGTGTACTATTCGGCATAGATCACTTTGAGACTGGCAATGACTAGGGCCTTTTTGCGCTCCGCGAAAGGCATGGCAGTTTCGGCGCCTTACGCCGCCTAAACTGCCGTTTGCAAGGCTGGGCGCTGCGAAATCTTGCCTCATTCGCACAAGATCTCGATTATGAAGATGTCTAGAGGAGAGATAAAATGCCTGGAAGAAGGATTGATCGTAGAACGTTTCTCAAGATAGCAGGGGCGGCGACGGCAGGCGCTGCCGTCACCGGAGGTGTTGCTGCTGCTGTGGGACTAGACAATAGCTTGCTGCTGGGGGTGTGGCGCTACTTGGTTCCCATCCCCCGCCCGATATGGCAGAGCCAGGTGCGCGGCGACGCGGAGCTTGGTTTTATGTCCGAGGAGCATCACCGCGTCCGCGATTTTGCCGTCCTGGAGATTCCCCGAGTTGGGAAGCCGCTGACGCCGGACTTTATCGCGCAGGCGCTGGACCTGTCACGGCCCCAGGTGGTTTCTATTCTGGATGACCTGGAGGCGCACATGACCTTTTTGTTCAGGAACGAACAGGGGGCGGTCACATGGGCGTACCCGGTGACGGTCGATCAGACCCCACATCGCGTCACCTTTAGCAGCGGCGAGCAAGTGTACGCCGCTTGAGCTATCGACGCGATTGCGACGCCCTTCGTGCAAGGGCAACTGCGGGGAGAGGATCTATCATTTACCATCGAGTCGTCGTGTGCGCACTGCGGGCAACCGATCCACATTGAAATGGACGCCGAGTTGAACTACCGCATCGTGGAAGAAGGGGCCGAGCCGCTGGTCCACGTGCCCATGGTCGATTTTGACAAACTGGATGATCCCAGCATCATCGACGCGTTCTGACGCAAGTCGGTATTCTTCTGGTCAGAAGAACACGCGAGGGAATACCGGCGCGAGACCGGCGGGGAAAAGGGGTTGTACATGACGATGGATCAAGCGGTCTACGTCACGCCTATCACGCAGGGGGCGCTTTTTGGGTTTCCGCCGTATGGGCGGCATAGGGAGTGAATTATGCGAAGACATGTAAGAGGTGTTCTAGTTGTTCTTGGTGTCTGTCTGGTGATCGCGCTAGTCGGTCCCTTCTTAATACCTGTTGCGCCTTTGGAGGAGGTGGTATCTTTGCAAGAACTGGCCGATGCCGACAGTCGCTTCATCGAGGTCGACGGCATCACCGTGCATTACAAGCAGTATGGCCGTGGGGAGCCGAATTTCATTTTGCTACACGGCACGTTGGCCACCACCTATACTTGGCGCGAGGTGGTCGAACCTTTGGCACAGATAGGCACGGTGATCGCTTACGACCGGCCGGCCTTTGGTCTGTCGTCTCGTCCTATGCCGGGGGAGTGGTCTGGCAAAAGCCCGTATGGTCACGAGGCCCAGGTCGACATGCTGATTGCACTGATGGATGCTTTGGGCATTGAGCGCGCTGTCCTGATCGGCAACTCGCTAGGTGGCGGAATTGCTGCCCTGGCGGCCCAGCGTGATCCAGGGAGAGTCGCCGGGCTGGTGTTAGCTGCTCCGGTGCAGTCTAGCCATGGCGTACCAAGACTGCTGGCCTTGCTGTTTTCTACCCCCCAGATGCGGCGGCTGGGGCCGCTGTATCTGCGTAAAAACGTCCTTGATTTTGGAATGAAGGTATATGGCGATTCTTGGCACGACCCCAGCAGGATCGATCCTGGGGATATGGATGAATACGGCAAGATATTTCAAATGGAGGACTGGGATCGTGGGCTGTGGGAGTTGATCGTCGCCGCGCGTCCGTTCGAGTCATTGGCGCGATATGAAACGATCGCGGTGCCCACGCTGGTGATCACGGGTGACGATGACCAGGTCCTTGGCACTGAAGAGAACGCCCGGTTAGCGGACAGGATTCTCGGCGCTCAACTGGTCGTCATTCCTGAATGTGGACATGTGCCGCAGGAAGAATGCCCCGATGCATTTGTGCAGGTCATTACACAGTTTGTGGTTGGCTTTGATCGGTGGACGTTTTCGGATGTTGGCGGGCAGGGTACGTACGCGTATCCCGACTCGGGGTGAGGAATCGAGGGCGTTGACCTGCGGCTAGAGCGCGGCTCGTTCACCCGTGGCGGTGCCACCTGTTTGGTGGTCTCGCACCGCCGTCCGGCGCTGCGCCGCGCAGATCACATCATCGTGCTCGAGGATGGCCGGGTTGAGGCGGAGGGGACGCGGGACACGCTTCTGGAAACGTGCGAGGAGATGCAGCACATCTGGGGTGGTGATATCGACGGTGGTGGGTGTGTTTGTAGTTGGGGGCAACACCGTATTTGGAAATAGCTCCGGACAGACGTTTTCTCCCCCCTCCAACTCCCCCCGCTGGGG
>JAFGED010000071.1 GCA_016931785.1 Anaerolineae bacterium | reverse complement strand
TTCGCCCGAGCAGTGGCCCTCGCTCGAAAAAGGGAGAGTCCTTCCTCCTCTTTTTGTCGCGAAAGGCAACTGCGAAGCAGGGCTGAGCAGTTACCTTTAATAAAGAAAAAAAGGCTGGTGATTACCATATGTCTGGATAAAGAGGGAAATTTGGGGTATGGGCGGGCGCGGAGCGCCCGCCCATACCCCAAGAATTTCTTTTCCGAGGCATTGGAATGTGCCACATCGAAGATGTGAGTAATCACCAGAAAAAAGGGGCTTGACGCAGAACATTTGTTCTTGTATAATAGACATATCTCGCGCAAGATGATGCAGAACCTATGCCTGAACTGCCCGAAAGCTTTGTCTTTGCCCGCGATATGCAGAAAGAGTTGGTCGGCAGAACGATCAGCTCTATCGAGGTGCTGCAGCCCAAGTGCCTGAACGTGCCGGCAGGCAAATTCCAGGCCGCGCTGCGCGGCGCCAGGATTATTGACGTCACGCCCCGGGGCAAGTGGCTGCAGATCGAAACGACGCAGGGCTGGCTGTTGTTGAGCCTAGGAATGGGCGGCGAGATTCTGCTGACCGACCGGGGCAACTTGCCGGAGAAGTACCGTCTGATTTTTGACCTGGCAGACGGCGCCTGCCTGGCAATCAACTTTTGGTGGTTCGGTTACGCGCACTACGCCGCCAACCCCGCAGATCACAAGATGACGGCTCAACTAGGCCCTAACGCCCTCGATCTGACGCTGGACGAATTTCGAGAGCTTTTGCGTGGGCGGCGTGGGGCGATCAAGACGTTCCTACTCGACCAGAAACACATCGCCGGCATCGGTAACGTGTACGTGCAGGACCCCCTGTTCAAGGCAGGGGTCCACCCGCTGCGGTCCATCAGCACGCTGAGCGATCAGGAAGTGGCTCGCCTTTGGAAAGCGCTCCGAGAGACGCTGCAGGAGAGCATCGACCAAGGCGGCAGCGCGTGGGAGCGCGACCTATATGGTGAGAAGGGCAAATGGGACGAAAGCCTCTTCCTGGTCGCTTATCAGGAAGGGCAGCCGTGCCCGACGTGCGGCACGACCGTGGAAAAACTAAAGACCGGCAGCACCAGCAGCTACATTTGCCCGGCATGCCAACCGTCGAAAAGCTAAGGCCGCGTTCAAAAACAAGTTCGTACTTTTTGGGCAAAATCACCCTGGACAACGGGAAAAAAACCAAGCTGTTTTTGAACGCTTTTGCTAAAGGCCTGTAAAAGAACGCCCGAAAATGCACAGTGGATTTTGAACGCTTCCAAGAACTCGCTTTTAAGGAGGCCTAAATGAGTGAGAACCTTTCGAAACGACAAGAGAGAATCATCAAGTTCCTCAACGAATACGTCGAGGAAAACGGCTATCCACCTTCCATCCGCGAGATCGGCGTCGCGGCAGGGATCAGTTCCACCTCCGTGGTGAGCTACAACCTGAAACGGTTGGAAGAGAAGGGGTACATCAGCCGCGATAAGGAAGTCTCGCGCGGGCTCAAGCTGGCCAATGCAGACTACGGGGCAGCCTCGCAAACCGTGATTCGTATCCCGCTTCTGGGGCGCATCGTGGCCGGCGAGCCGCTCCCGATACCCAGCAGCGATTTTGCGCTGATGGGCGACGAGACGGTCGAGCTGACGCGCGACATCCTGGGAGACCCAGAGGGACTGTACGCCCTACAGGTGCAGGGAGACTCGATGATCGACGCGCTGATCAACGATGGTGATATCGTCGTCATGCGCCACCAGCAGAAAGTGGAACATGGCGAGATGGCGGCTGTGTGGCTGAAGGAGCGCGAGGAAGTGACGCTCAAACGCTTCTACGACGAAGGCGCGCAGGTGCGGCTACAACCCGCCAATCCCACGATGGGGCCGATCTATGTCAACCCTCGCCAGGTAGAAGTGCAGGGCAAAGTCGTGATGGTGGTCCGCCAATTGCAGTGACCTCCACTTGAAGACGCGGTTGAGAGACCCGGTCCAACAGCCGGGTCTCTCTTGCTCCCGGCACGCCCCCCACCCCAGAGAACCCCGAGTTTGCCAGATTCTGACGAGATTTATCCCAAATTATCCCAAACAGATTTGGGATAAACGCGCCTCTCCATCGCTTGACCTAGAACAAATGTTCTGATATGATACAAGCACACAGGATAGTCACACCTTGCCAAACAGTCAGCATCGCAGCAGTGGAGGACAACGAGTGCATTCCAGAGGCATGGTCGGCTGGACCAGGCCTGCGGACCTCCACCATTTTGGAAATCTGGGTTAAGTCGTGAGGGTTTTTGGGTTAAAAACGGGAATCCACGACTTGGCAGGGTTGACTTCTCGCAAATGTCGGCTATACTCCAACCACTTTTAGAACATACGTTCTTAACCGGCGAGGCCTACAGAAGGAAAGGGGAGAGAGGTTGGGAAGCCGGCCTCGGCCCTGCAGGCTAATACGCGTTCAAAAACAGCACAGAAAAGCCTCATTCGACACACAATCAAGCTTCTGGCAAGGTGGCTGCGGGGGGACACCTCAACTGGGGGAGGACACGGGAGAGGATAAAGTGACAGGGATGCGCGAGCAGTTGGAATTCCAGGCAAATCGCATTGAAGCGGTACTTTCTTCACACAGAATACAAGCACGCGTAACAGGCGGGACGGTGACGCCGCGCTGGGTTCGATTTCAGGTATTGCCTATGATAGGTGCAAAGATTTCCAAGATCAGGGGACTGAACGAGGAGCTGGCCGCCGCACTCGACGCGCCAAATTGTCGGGTATCGCGGAGGGGCGCGGCAGTGGATGTGGAGGTACCCCGCGATGATCCCCTGCCGGTACGACTGCTGCCTCTTTATCGCCAGCTCGAGGGTGCAAACGACACCCGAGGTTCCTTAGGCATTCCACCAGTGACCGCCATCCTGGGACTAGCCGAAGACGGCGCGCCGCTTTTGATCCGGCTGCCCTCTCCTGAAGTAGCTCACGTCCTCGTAGCAGGCACCACCGGATCGGGCAAAACGGCGCTGATGCAGGCCATGATCCTCAGCCTGGCGATGGCCAATCCCGCACCATCGCCGTTCCAGATAGGCGACCTGACCGGCGGGCTCAGGCTGGTTCTGATCGATCCAAAGGGCTATGCCTTTGACGTTTTCCAAAGGCTACCGCACCTGGCGCGCAACGTCATCCGGGAAACAGAAGAAGCAGCCGAGGCGCTCCAAAGCCTGGTCCACCTGATGGAGAGGCAGAGCAACCAGAATGAAACAGTCCGCGTCGTCGTGTTCATCGACGAGCTGGCCGACCTGTTGATGGTCGGAGGCAGCGCCATACAATGGGCGCTGACCCGGCTGACGCAGCGCGGGCGCGAGGCAGGGATCCACATTGTCGCAGCCACACAAAAGCCTTCGGCAGAGATATTGGGCCCACTGATCAAGGCGAACTTTCCGGTGCGCCTGGTAGGTCGGGTGACCAGCGCCAGCGACGCCCGCACGGCGACCGGATGGAGCGGCACGGGGGCCGAGCGATTGACGGGCCGAGGAGACTTTTTGGCCGTGGCCGAGGGACGGGTGGTCCGCTTTCAGTCCGCGTACGTCTCGCCGGACGAGATCCACGAGGTGGTGACCTGCTTGGTACAAAACGAAGCGGTAACGCCCACGGTACCGGTATCCTGGGCGCGGCCCCTGACGCGATTAGCCGAGGCATTTCGAGAAGGAGGTACATAGACTATGCAGACGATGCCGCCAGAGAATTACAATGCAAGTGACTCACGCAAGCCAAAGGCCTTTTGGGGATTTGTCGCGCTGACATTCGCGCTGACACTGGCAGTGATCATCGGCAACCGGCTGAGCGACCAGGCACTGGCAGTGCTGGCCGGTGCAGTGTGTGGCGTAGGAGCAGCGATCCCCACCAGCCTGCTCATCATCGCCATCACACGCCGGCGGGACAAGCCGGCGGAGGGCTGGAACGATTCCCAGCAAACATACCCGCATCACCCGCAAGGTGTCTATCCACCGGTGATCGTGGTCACGCCTTCAAGCATGCAGCAGCCGCACGGCTGGAATGGATATCCACCTTCACTGACCGCACCGATTCAGCGCGAGTTTACCATCGTCGGAGGAGCAATTTCAGATAGAGAGGCGGGATCGCATGAGCGGCATTTTTAGCCTTGGACGACGATCACAAGCGAAACCACAGACCAGGAGCCACACTCGGAGAGGTGAGTCCATCGACATGCGAGAGCGCCGGCACGGCTACTTTCCAAAGCTGTTTGTGTGGCGGGGGCACAGCTACCGGGTCAAAGCCGTGGAACGCTGCTGGACGGTCTCGCGGCGCGGCGGGGGCAACGACATAGAGCGACACTGCTTTCGCGTGCGCTGTCCCGAGGGCACCTTCGAGGTGTATCAAAACGTGCGCTACAACACCTGGCACATGCAACGGCAGGTGGCGTAGCGATGAAGAAGGGCTTGCTGTGGTACGACGACTCGGAGCAGGACTTGGCCGAGAAAGTTGAGCGGGCGGCACGGCGATACCGCAAGAAGTTTGGCACTGCACCTGACGCTTGCTACGTCCACCCCTCAGTGCTGAACGGCAATGGCAAGATGAAGGAAGTGGATGGCGTGCGCGTGATGGTGCTGCCTTCCGTGCTACGGCACCACTTTTGGCTGGGGCAGGAGGAGAAACCCCGTCAGAGAAAAACGGCACGCTAACAACAGGTCGAGGAGACAAGCGCCGGGGCTTCGTCCCCGGCGCTTTTCGTTAGGATTTGTCAAAGGATAACTTTGCTCTTCCAAACTCAAACTGCATAGCCATCTGGGTGTTCTTGCCGGTTAACCCTTACTCCGTCACCGCCAACCCCGCCACCAGTAGGTCGAGCGCCACGTCCGCCTCGATCTCCCCGCCCTTGATTGCCACGTCGGCATCGAGCAGGTGACGGTACACCACCTCCAACTGCTCGTCGGTAAAGTAGGTAGCCTGGGTGTGAAGCTTGCGCGCAGGGAAGGGGTGGATGCCCAATGCTTTGGCGATCGTCTGCGGATTGGCCCCCTCCGCCTTTAATTCCTTGACCTGGATCAAAAGCCGGAACTGGCGCACGATCATCATCAGCAGGCCCAGGGGATGTTCGCCCGCATCCAGGAGGCGATGGAGCGTCCGGGCGGCAGTTTGCCCATCGCGCCGTCCGAGCGCGTCCACGAGATCGAAAACGACGGCGGCCTGGGCATAGGGCACGACCGCATCCACATCGGCTCCCGTTATGACCCGCTCCGCATCGACGTAGGCCACCAGCTTGGCAACCTCTTGATCGAGCAGGCGCAGGTCGGCGCCGACGACGGCGGCAAGTTGGGCAGCAGCCTGGGGCTCGATCTCGCCGCCGTGCTTTTGAACGCGCTTCTCGATCCACCCGGGCAGCGTTTTGGCATCCGGCGAGACGAACTGCTTGACGTAGCCACGCTCGTCTTTCTGGGCGAGTTGAAGGATGGGATGGTGAGCCGGCAGCGGCTTTGCCTCGACAAAGACCAGGCGCGTCGTCTCGGGTAACCGTCCGAGATAGGCGGCCAGATCGCCCAGGAATTCCTCCTGGCCGGCCGTCCGCGCCAGCAGCCCCTCAACGATGACGAGCCGCTTCTCGGCCATGAAGGGGATGGCATCGCAGGCGTGGCGCAACTCGGCCAACGTGGCCTTTCGCCCGTCGAGAAGCGTGGTGTTCAAATCCACGGTATCGGGTGGGCCAAGGCGGCTCCTGAAATCGGCCAGCGTCTCGGCACAGGTGAACTCGTCTGAGCCGTGAAAAACATAAAAAGTAGGCGCGGGTCTAGACATCTATCCCTCTGACGTACTCATCCGCCGGATGTACTCATCCGCC
>JAFGED010000404.1 GCA_016931785.1 Anaerolineae bacterium | reverse complement strand
GGTGCGCATCTCCCAGCGCACCACGTTGGCCCACTGGTTGATCAGAACGGGAAGGTCGCGATAGGACTGGATCCACTTGGCGTACATGTGGCCGATGATGGTCTCCGAGGTGGGACGCACAGCCAGCGGCTCCTCAAGCTCCTTGCCGCCGCCGATGGTGACGATGGCCAGCTCGGGCGAGAACCCCTCGACGTGCTCCGCCTCCTTCTGGATAAAACTCAGCGGGATGAACAGGGGGAAGTAGGCATTGACGTGCCCGGTGGCCTTGAAACGCCGGTCGAGCCCGGCCTTGACGTTTTCCCACAGCGCGTAGCCGTGGGGCTTGATCACCATGCAGCCCTTGACCGGGGTATAGTCGGCCAAATCGGCCATCTGGACGACATCCGTGTACCAGCGAGAATAGTCCTCACTACGCGGGGTGACTTTGCCTGCCATTTTGCTCACTCCTTAATCTACTGAGACGATGCATCGTCGATTTCGAGCGTGCGGAACGGGTAGACGTTGATGACGCTGGTACCGCTATAGGGTGTCTCACAGGGCTCCGGCCTGTAGACGTGCTTGTGCCCATGAAGCAGATAACGCGGTCGGAAACGGGCCATAAACTTGAGCAACGCCTCAAAGCCGCGATGACAATAATCCTTGCCATCGTGAATGCCAAAAGGCGGCGCGTGCGTGACCAGCACGTCCAGATAGCGCCCATATCGCAGACGGCTCATATACAATGCCGGCAACATACGCCAGATCTTGGATGCCATCTGCCCCTCTGTGTACTGGAAATCCCCGTTGGGCTTGTAGCGGATCGAGCCCTCCAGACCAGCCAGGATGAGGCCCTTGGCCCGCACGACTCTCCCGTCCAGGTCGGTCCATCCTCCCGGCTCAGCAAGCACGCGCCCATCCGATTGATGCTCCGGTTGGTCGTGGTTGCCGTGTACGAAGAAACACGGCACATCCAACATCGACGCGATATAGTCCAAGTAAGAATACGGCAGATCGCCGCAGGAGAGCACCATATCCACATCCCCAAACCGCTCGCGGATGTGCACGCTATAGATGCTCTTGACGACCTGATCGCTGACGGCGAGGATCTTCACGCGCCACTACTCCTCCGCCCAGTCCCGGTTGTAATTGAACGCCAACTTGTCGAGGATCGCCCGTTCCAGATCGATGCCGGTCAAGTAGGCCAGTTGCAGCAGGTAGAGCGCCACGTCGGCCAGCTCCCCCGCCAAAGCGCGCGCTTCAGTCTCTTCACCCCACTGGAAATGCTCCAGCACCTCCGCCGCCTCCAATGAAAGGGAAATCGCAATGTTACGCGGCGTCTGTGCGCACGGTGAGCCCTCTCGATACCAGCCCATCGCCTCGACGAAGCGATTCATCTCGTCGGTGAGTTGCCGAATATCCATACCCGCACTCTGATACAAAAGCCAGCCCCCATATTGTTTGGAGGGCTGGCCGGCCTGCGTTCCGGGCCCGCATCCTCAACACCACAAGTCTCACCTTTAGGGCCCCGTCCGAACGTGGGGGAGTATACAATGAAAAGGGCGAGATGTCAAAGAACTTGCCGCTTGCGGCATCCAGAAAACTGATGTACCATATCTAGCCAGGAGAGCAATATGCCAAACTACAAGAACACGCTACCACCGGTCACACTGCCGCCCATCGGCGTGATTCACAGTCCTTACACGCGGGAGAAAGAGACGCCCATCCAGCCGGTCTACGCAGAAGGAATCAAAGGCACGGTCGAGGTTTTCCCCAAGTATGCCGAAGGGCTGCGTGATATCGAAGGCTTCTCTCACATCTACCTGCTCTATCACTTCCACAAGGCCGAACCTATCCGGCTGATCGTAAAGCCGTATCTCGAAGACGTATTCCACGGCGTCTTTGCCACCCGCACACAACACCGCCCCAATCCCATCGGTCTCAGCGTCGTGCGGCTGATAGAGCGCGAGAACAACATCCTGCATATCCAGGACATAGACGTGCTGGAGGGCACGCCGCTGCTAGATATCAAGCCTTACATCTCGCTCCTCGACCATCGCGAGAACGTGCGCAACGGCTGGCAAGAGCACATAGACGCAGAGCTTGCCCGCCTCCGTGGCAGCAGAGGGCACGTTTAACGCCACCCAGCACATGCTGAAATGCCAACCAGGAGGCGCGCTATTTCGACACAACGCACTTACAACACAACCGCATACCGCTATCCCAACGAGCGCCTCATCCTGGCGCTGACGCTGCTGTTGGTATTGGCCGTCATCGCCCTGACGGCCACGGCGACCGTCTGCCTCAGCGCGCTGTTCATCATCCTCTCTGTGGCAATTGCCTATGGAATGAACCGCTACCAGCACAACGAGCTAGTCAGTCACGCCCAGCGCATCACGTCGCAGAGCAGCCCCGGCCTGGCCGCCGTTACAGAGGAGGCCATCGCCCGCCTGCAGCCGGGCGACGTGCAGGTCTTTGTCGCGCCCAGCCGCAAGCTGAACGCCTACACCTTTGGCATCCTGCCTCCCAAGATTGTAGTGCTCAACTCGGCGCTGCTGCAGGTGATGGACGCCGACGAACTGCGCTTCGTCCTAGGGCACGAGTTGGGACACGTCCGCCTGGGACACACGTGGCTCAACTCGCTGGTGGGCGGCATGGCGGGCATCCCCAGCCCTATCGGTGCTTTGGCCTTGATGACGCTGGCCTTTCGCTGGTGGAACCGGGCCTGCGAGCACTCGGCGGATCGTGCGGGGATGCTGGCCTGTGGCAAACCGCACAAGGCGCTCTCGGCGCTGATCAAGCTGGAGGCGGGGCCAATGGCGCGTACCCAAACTGACCTTGAACGTGCGCTGCGCAGCATCGACGCCGAGGATGACAATGCCTTGAGCCATCTAGAGGAAACGCTGGGCACCCACCCGATGATGATCAAGCGCATCACACAGTTGCGGCGCTACGCCGCGTCGGCCGAGTACCGCCGTCTGCAAGAGATGGTGAATCGGAACGCGCAGTAGTCGCCCCTCCAAAGCGCGCGGTCCAAGGGCTAATTCATCGCTGGGGGGTCATTCGTGCCCAGCTGCACCAGTTCCCCATCGCTCCCACCGTGAGGAGATGGCTCCCCTGGAACAGGTTGCTCCAGATAACACCGCATAAAATAAGGGTAGAGGTCCACCGCATCGTCAAGCACCTCCGGCGTCAGCGGGCATTCAGGCGGGCGGGCGATGAAGGGATGTATCTGTGGCCCGCCCAATCCCCCATGTGTCGACACCTGTTCCTCAAATGCCACGACCTTGCCGTCGGCTCCCATCGCCCCCAGCACGATCAGATCGCCGGAATGCGGAAAGTGGGTCAGGTAGTGAAGCTGTTTGGCAGCGTAGGCTGCGTCGCCAAACTGGATCAAAGGGTGAGGCCCTTCGACCCGCTCCCCATCTCCCTCGATCACCAAACTGCCCCCCTCGCTTCCCAGCACGACCGTCCGCCCCCCGGCCCGCCCGACCAGCGCGCCGACGCCTGGGGCCGCGAGTAGGGCATCCAGTAGATGAGGGTACAAGATCGCTACCTCGATCAAGTCAAGCTGGCGCGGACTGACCTTGAAATAGACATGGGCCAGAGGACCAGAGGCCGAAACGACGACATCCTGCTGCCGCGTCAGATCGTAGTCAAGGTCGTATCGATCCAACACGCGCCGGTCTACGTAGCGCCGCACTGCGGCCAGCGCCCGGCGCAGGCGTGGCCGTGAACTGGATTCCTCCAAGCCCCGTAGCTCGTCCGCCAGGTAGTGCGCCTTGTCCACCCAATGCTCGCGGGCATTGACCCGCTCTTCCTCCGCAAGCTCCTGCCCGACCTGGGTGGCGATAAAGCGCGCCAGCCCCATCCCATTGAGCCAACTGAAAGGCACCGACGGCGTATTCCCATGGTCGGAGATGACGTAGAGGTCGTACTGCCGCTTTCTGTAGCGGGCGCGCATACGGTCGATCTGCCGGATGCGCTTGTCGATGGCACGCAGCGCCTGGAAAGCGGCCTTGTGATCCAAGCCTGCTTTGTGGATCACGTCGTCGTAGATCGTATAATTGGCATAGATCGCGGGAGCACAGCGGTAGATATCGAGCATGACGCCAAAGGTCTGCACCTCGGTGAACAGCGTTTCACTGAGCGCCTGCAAGAAAGGAGAAAAGACATCAAAGGGATTTTCCACGCTGGGCCGCACCAGCGCGACCACGCGACGGCTCAGCTTTCCCAGGTAGCCCGTCAGGACCAACCACGCCACCCGCGTAATGCGAAACAGGCTGAGGAAAAATAAAAGAAAGAGTCCCATCCCCCGCACGCTCTCGAAAAAGCGCTGCCGGTGCAGCGTGCTCAGGGTAAAGAGCGCCAGGTCCGCGTCTCCATCCAGCATACTGACGTAGCAAGAGCCTCCGCGCAGGATACCCTGCCGCCCGGAGCTGACGCGGGCGCGCATGATGCGCATCGAATCGGGGAGCTTGGCCAGTATTCCCCGCTCCTGATCCTTTTCATACCAGCGGAAGCCGGGGATATCAAAGCGATTGCCGAACATAATGCCGGCCTGGACGGCGGGCGTGGTGCTGGGGATGCCGCAACGCCAGGGGGAGACGACCAGTCGACGCGAGGCCAATAAGCGACCCAAGTGGGGCATATGGCCGGCAGCGACTGCCTGGATCAGGTGCTCGTGGGAAAAGCCATCGATCTGGATAATTATGAACCCACGCCTCTGATCCAGTGCGACACTGGGCCGACCCAAGCGACGGGCCATCACGCCATACTTGCGCGTGTAGTAGGCATCGGCGACCGCGCCGACAAGATCGATCACACGTTCCGCAAACCAGGTGGACATTCAGATTCGATTATCTCCTAGAAGCTAGTATACCAAAACTAGGCCAATCTGTCATCCAATCGTATCACCTCAGCAATCCGGGGAGCGGGGGGGGTGTGAGGGCGGCGTAGCCGCCCTCACACCCCTCATCTTCCCCCATTTATTGAGAAGATTCGATTCATCCAATCTATTGACAAGCAATCCTCTTTTTGCTATAATGATAACACGTGTTAATAACACGTGTTATCCAACTAGGAGGAGCCTGTGACCAAACCCCGCCCCACTCAGCACCAAATCGCTGAGGAGGCTGGTGTCTCCCGGACAACCGTCTCACTCGTGCTTAACGATGTTCCAGATGTACGCGTCAGCCCTGAAACTCGCCAGCGCATCCTCAAAGTAGCGCGACGTCTAAACTACTACCCCAATGCTACAGCACGCCGACTGGCCAGTGGCAAAACTCGCACCATCGGTCTCGTCTGGCACCGGGGCCCCAACCCAACCTATCGTGACGCCTTCCTACCGGGCCTTTTGCAAGGCGCTACTCGTGCAGCCCACAAATACGGCTATCACGTCCTCTTCCGCCCCATCGAACCAGATGAACCAGACAGCAACTATGTGGAACTGGCTCGCAGCCATCACATCGACGGACTCATCCTCTCTGGTCCCCGCTCCGACGACCAACAACTGCTCGAACTACATGAAGAACGCTTCCCCATCGTCCTCCACGGGCAGATGCCCGGCACCGACATCCTCTCCGTGGACATCGATAACGTCTATGGCGCAAAGACTGCGGTCAATCACCTACTGTCTCTGGGGCACAAGGATATCGGCATCATCACCAACGCCCCTCTGGTCTACACAGCTAGCCAGCAACGTCTGGATGGATACTACCAAGCGCTGGAAGAAGCAGGCATATCCAAGAATAAAGACCTGGTACAGGAAGGTAATTTCGACGGGGAAAGCGGCCAAGCCGCGATGGAAAAGCTCTTGTCCTGCAAACCTAACCCAACCGCCGTCTTTGTCGCCAGCGACATGGTGGCAATGGGGGCTCTAAAAGCTATGCGGGACCATGAACTGCGAATCCCTAAAGACATAGCCATCGTCGGATTTGACGACATCTCCGCGGCACGCTTTGTCACGCCAGCCCTGACGACGGTCCGCGTGCCCACTTTCGGTCTAGGCTGGAGTGCTGCAGAAATACTCATCCGTCTCATCGAGCAGGATCCGATTGTCCAGACTAACACATTGCTAGAAACTGAATTGGTCATTCGCGAGTCATGTGGAGCACCTCTAGTCCGACAAGTCGAACATGCCTAGGCCGCGTTCAAAAACAATTTCGTGCTTTTTGCGCGAAATCACTCTGGAAAACATCAAGTCGTTTTTGAACGCTTGCTCGGAGCCCACAAAGCAGGCCTGTTTTTAAGATTCCGTTGCATAGCAGACAAATAGAGGCAGGGATCGCCAGTGGTTTGGCTGCCCCTGCGATCCCTGCCTCAGGCCCAGATTTTTCTAGCAGCGCCAACGCTGGCTAGATTGTCTCTGCCTATTTCGCATTTTAACACAAATCAGAGAAAACGCGAACACACAGATTCAAAGGAGGTGAAAAAGCGAGAAATATCAACAGAAACGACCTTGATCAAAACGCGCTAGCGTTAACACATCTATACACAAGGAGGACAAAGTGAATAGGAAAAGTATGTTGAGCGTCGTATCTGCCACACTCGTCATCGTGGCACTTCTCATCAGCGCATGCTGCCCACCCCCATCTACCCCAGAGCCAACGGAAGAAACAGCACCTACAACTCAGCCTTCGAAGTACGACTGCATGGGTGGAGAAGGTGGTACAGTCACGATGATCGGCGTGTGGAGCGGCGACGAGGAAGCCAACTTCAAGGCCATCCTTGAACCCTATCTCTCCGAGTGCAACATCACCCTGGAGTACGAAGGGACACGCGATCAGGCCGTGTTGGCCACCCGCGTCGAAGGCGGCAACCCACCGGACATCGCCGGCCTGCCCAACCCCGGCATCATGGGGCAGTACGCGGACAAGCTGGTCGCCCTTGATGGCGTCATCAACCTTGGCGATTATTCTGCCGCCTGGCAGTCCTTGGGCAGCGTCAATGGCGTAGTCTATGGCGCTTTCTTCAAGGCAGATACCAAGAGCCTGGTATGGTACAATCCCAAGGCCTTTGCCGCGGCGGGCTACGAGGTACCCACCTCCTGGGACGACATGAGGGCCCTCGGCGACAAGATCGTCGCCGACGGGAGTGTGCCCTGGTCCACCGGGATCGAGAGCGGAGATGCCACCGGCTGGGTAGCGACCGACTGGATACAGGACATCCTGCTACGCACCGAAGGACCCGAGTTCGTCGAAAAGTGGACACGCCACGAAATACCCTGGACCGACCCGGCGATCAAGGCAGCCTGGGAGGAGTACTATGCCATCGTCGCCAGCGATGAGTATGCACTGGGCGGCGCTGATGGTACCCTAAACACCGCCTTTGCTGAATCGCTCTATCCCCTCTATCTCGATCCGCCAGAGGCCTACATGTGCCGCATGGCAGGCTTTGCCGGGAGTGTCATCGCTGAGCAGTACCCTGATCTGAAAGAAGTCGAGGACTATGACTTTTTCGTGCTGCCGCAAAAGAGCGCCGACATCGGCGCCCCGATGCAGGGTGGCGCGGACGTCTTTGTGATGTTCAACGCTAGCCCGGCTGCCAAGGGACTGATGGCCTACATGTTCGGCCAGGAAGCCGGCGAGGCGCTAGCCGAATCTGGCTGGGGCCTCTCGCCCAACAGCAAGGTAAGCGCGAGCGCTTACCCAAGCGCGCTGAGTGGCAAGATGGCCGCGGCGATGAACGAAGCGCCGGCCTTCAGCTTTGACGCCGACGATCGCATGCCCGGCGGTATCAACACGGACTATTTCGCAGGCATCACCGAGCACATCGGCGGCGGCGATCTTGACGCAATCCTGCAGCGTCTCGAAAGCAGAGCCACGGAAGTGTACTAGCGACCAAAAGCGAGGGGGGACTCCACCGAGGGTCTCCCCTCACACCTTGCAACGCATCACCAATGCGTCACCCCATCAAGAAAGGAGCGCCAGACCATGAGCAAAAGTGCTGTCCCTAAAATCATGAAGCAGGGCCGGCTTATGCCGCTGCTCTTTGTCCTGCCCGCAATGCTCATCCTGACTTTTTTCGTCGTCTACCCCACCGTGAATACACTCTCACTCAGCTTCAAAGACGCCGACGGCGAGCAATCAGCGGCAGCTATGTGCCTCGAAGGCCAACCCTGCTGGGGCATCTTTGAAAACTACCGCCGCGTGCTGACCGACGACGTGATGCTGCGCGCCTTCAGAAACAACGCCCTGTGGATCGTCCTGATGGTCACCGGCACGACCGGCCTGGGGCTGCTGATTGCCGTCCTGGTTGACCGCGTCAAATACGAGCCCCTGGCCAAGGCAGTCATCTTCCTACCCATGGCCATCTCGTTCGTCGGGGCCGGCATTATCTGGAGCTTTGTCTACGACTATGCCAGCTTTGGGAATCAGACGGGCATTCTGAACGCCATCGCCACCGGGCTGGGCAGCAAGCCAATCCCCTGGCTCACGCGGGGACCATGGCTGAACAACATCTGCCTCATCATCGTGGGCGTGTGGATGTGGACGGGCTTTTGCATGACCATTCTCTCCGCCGCGCTCAAGGGTGTGCCAGCAGAGATTCTCGAGGCCGCCAGGGTGGACGGCGCAGATGAGTGGCGCGTCTTTTGGAGAATCGTCGTACCGATCATCATGCCGACCATCACGGTGGTCATCACGACCATGGTGGTCAACGTGCTCAAGATCTTTGACATCGTCTACGTGATGGGCGGCGGGCGACCAGACGCCCAGGTCGTCGCCACCCGCATGTACCAGGAGCAGTTCGTCAAGTACAACTCCGGCCTATCATCGGCGATTGCCGTCGTCCTAATCCTACTCATCATCCCGGTGGGATATATGAACATCCGTCGATTCCGACAACAGGAGGCCATGCGATGAACGAGAAAATATCCAATATCCTCAAACGCGTTCCGCTTCACGCCGTGATCGTGGGCCTGTGTATCGTGTGGCTCCTGCCCACCTTTGGCTTGCTCGTCACGTCTCTGCGCCCCTTTCAGGATATCAACGAGTCCGGCTGGTGGACAGTTCTATCACCACGCGATCCAGAGGAAGCCGACCGACCACGCTTCACGCTCAACAACTACCAAGCCGCGCTGGTAGGGTACCGTGGGCGGCAGACGTATGCAGAGGCGTGCCTCGTGGAAAACCCTGACTCCGCCTGCTCGGGAACCGGGTTGCTCAGCCCTCAAGGTATGGGGAGGGCGTTTCTCAACAGCCTGCTGGTAACCATCCCCGCCACGATCCTGCCGGTCCTGTTCGCGGCGTTTGCCGCCTACGCTTTTTCCTGGCTGGATTTTAGAGGTCGCCAACTGCTGTTCGTCATCCTGGTCGGGCTGCAGGTCGTCCCGCTGCAGATGACGCTGGTTCCCATTTACCGTATCTACACGCAACTGGGTTTAAACGGCACGTTCGTCGGCATCTGGCTCTTTCACACCGGCTTTGGCCTGCCCTACGCCATCTACCTGCTGCGCAACTTTATCGGCTCTCTGCCCCGCGACGTGTTCGAGTCGGTCTATCTGGATGGCGCCTCCCCCTGGACGGCGTTCCTCCGCCTGGCCCTACCGCTCGCGACTCCGGCCATCGCCTCACTGACCATCTTCCAGTTCCTATGGGTGTGGAACGACCTGCTGGTTGCGCTAGTCTTTCTAGGGGGCACGACGCCGGTGCTCACCTATCAGATCAGCAACATGGTCACCTCCCTGGGGGCAGGATGGCACCTGCTTACGGCAGCGGCCTTTATATCCATGCTGATGCCGTTGCTCATCTTCTTCGGCATGCAACGGTTCTTCGTACGCGGCATCCTGGCTGGCTCGGTGAAGGGATAACAAAAGACATGATGTTACAAAAGGTCGAGCTAAAACCGAAACGCCTGGCCGACTACGGACCCATCGTCGGAGACGAGGTAATCGCCGGGATTCACGCCCTGGCAAGGCCGCTACAAGGAGCGCGGGTTGTTCACGTCAACGCCACGGCTTATGGAGGCGGCGTGGCAGAGATGCTCTACACGCTGGTGCCGCTGATGCGAGATGCAGGGCTGGAGGTCGAGTGGCAGGTCATCGAGGGGACAGACGAGTTCTTTAACGTCACCAAGGCCTGCCACAACGGCCTGCAAGGCATGGACATCCCTTTCACCGCCGAGATGAAGGCCATCTGGCAGCGCTACAACGAATTGAACGCGACCAAATTCGAGGGAAAGTACGACTTTGTCGTGATCCACGACCCACAGCCTGCCGGGCTACTACGCTACCACAGCGGAAACGGACACTGGGTGTGGCGCTGCCACATCGACACCTCCCATCCCACCCCCGCCTATTGGGACTTTTTCGCCCCTTACATCACCGACTATGAGGCGACCATCTTTACCATGGAACAATACGTAGGGCCGGGAGTGGATACGGAACGCCTGTCGATCATCACCCCGACGATCGATCCCCTTTCGCCCAAGAACGCGCCGATGGCCAAAGGAAAAGCCCGGGAGATCGTGGCCGGCTTTGGCCTCGACGTAAGCCGCCCGCTCATCACCCAGGTCAGCC
The DNA here is from genome assembly GCA_016931785.1 of Anaerolineae bacterium. GTDB lineage: Bacteria > Chloroflexota > Anaerolineae > B4-G1 > B4-G1 > JAFGED01. The sequence goes on along the minus strand of JAFGED010000404.1, from coordinate 20,956 downwards.
GCTTCGATCCCTGGAAAGACCCACTGGGGGTGATCGACGCCTACCGCATCGTCAAAGCACGGGTGCCGGAAGCACAACTGGCGCTGGTCGGCTCGATGGCCTCCGATGATCCCGAAGGGTGGTATTACCTCGACAAGACAAGCCGCCATGCCGGCGCGGACTTTGATATCCACATCCTGCACAACTTCCACGGGGTGGGTGCATTGGAGGTGGGAGCCTTCCAGACCGTCAGCGACGTCGTCATTCAGAAATCCACCCGCGAGGGGTTCGGGCTTGTGGTGACAGAGGCTTTGTGGAAGGGAAAACCGGTGGTGGGTGGCAACGTAGGAGGCATCCCGTTGCAGGTCGTCGATGGAAAGACCGGCTTCCTGGTGAATTCGGCAGAGGAGTGCGGTGAGAAAACGCTCTACCTCTTGCAACACCCGCAGGAATCAGCGCACATGGGTGCGAACGCACGCGAGCACGTTCGGCAGAACTTTCTCACCACGCGGCACCTGGCAGACTACTTGCGCCTTTTCAAAAAACTGGGCGGGTGACGCGCCATCAACGACGGATCACTTTTGCGCGCGCCGCATCGCCGGCACGTAAAAGCGCTCGGCATACTCTTTGACCATGCGGCGCGTGCAAAAGACGGGGGCCGCCGTGCGGATCGACTCTTTCATCACCCGCACCCACCCTCGAGGCACGTCGTCCGCATCCCGTTTGTAGAACAGGGGCGCGACCTCGTCCTCAAGCAAGTTGTAAAGCGCCTCAGCCTCGGCCGTGTCCTGCGCCCACTCGCTTTCAAACTCCTCCTGCCCCGCGTCGATTGCCCAGCCGTTGGCGCCGTTGTATCCTTCGGCCCACCAGCCATCGAGGATGCTCAAATTGAGCACGCCGTTGATCGCCGCCTTCTGGCCGCTGGTACCGCTGGCCTCGTGCGGACGACGCGGGTTGTTCAACCACACGTCCACGCCCTGCACCAGGTAGCGCGCCACTCGCATGTCATAGTCCTCGATGAAGGCAATACGTCCGCCCATCGACGGGTCGCGGGCCGCGTTGTAGATGTGCTGGATGAGGCGCTTGCCCCCATCGTCAGCAGGGTGTGCCTTTCCCGCAAAGATGAACTGCACCGGCCGATACTCGTTGTGCAACAAGCGCTTCAGCCGATCCACATCGTGGAAGATAAGCGTCGCCCGCTTGTAGGTGGCAAAGCGGCGCGCAAAGCCGATGACGAGCGCCTCAGGATCGAGCAGCGTCCCGCTTGTCAAAACTTGCTCCGGGTCTCTCCGCTCCACCCGCGCCCGCCGCGCCAGCTCGCGGATCAGCGACATCAGCTTGCGCTTGAGGTGCATGTGAGCTGCCCACAAGTCCTCGTCCGGAACGTCGATGATGCGCTCCCACAGAGCGAGGTTGTCCTGCTGCTCGATCCAGTCAGGCCCCAGGTGCTTGCGGTAGATCGCGTTCATCGCGTCGCCGACCCACGAAGGTACGTGGATGCCGTTAGTAACATACGTGATCGGCACCTCGCCCACCTGCTTTTCGGGCCAGACCGCCTGCCACATTTGACGGGACACCTCGCCGTGCAGCTTGCTCACACCGTTGCTCTGCCCCGCCATGTGCAGCGCCAGCACCGTCATATTGAAACCGTTGCAATCCTTGTTGGCGCATCCCAACTCCATAAACTCTTCCCGGCCAAGTCCCAGGCGAGGCCAATAATTGTAAAAGTATCGCTCGACTAGATTGAAGGGAAAGACGTCGTGGCCCGCAGGCACCGGCGTGTGAGTTGTAAAGTGCGTCGTATCGCTGATGATCTGACACGCTTCCTCGAAGGACTTGCCTGCCTCGACCATCTCGCGCGCGCGCTCAAGCGCCAAAAAAGACGAATGTCCCTCGTTGAGGTGATAGACCGCCGGATCGACCCCCAGCGCCCGCAGGACGCGCATCCCGCCGATGCCCAACACGATCTCCTGCTGGATGCGCATCTCTTGATCGCCGCCGTACAGACGCGCGGTCAACTCCTGGTCCCACGGCTTGTTCAGATCGTGGTGGGCATCCATCAGATAAAAGTTCACCCGCCCAGCCTGGACGCGCCAGACCTGGAGCTGCACCTCCCTATCGCCCACCTCCACCGGAACGAAGAGACAGTCCTTGCCCTCGTCGTCGCACATCACCTCCCGAATGGCGGCCTCCTTCGTCTCAAAGACCGGATAAACCGCCTCCTGCCATCCATCGGAGGTGAGTGTCTGGCGAAAATACCCCATCTCGTAGAGAAAGCCCACCGCGAGCAAGGGTAATCCGATGTCGCTGGCCTCCTTGCAGTGATCGCCCGCCAGCACTCCCAGGCCGCCTGAGTAGATGGGCAGCGAGCGATGCAGGCCAAACTCGGCCGAAAAGTAGGCAATCGGGCTGGCCGTCAAATCGGGATACGCGCTCGGGAACCACAGGTGACCATTGTTCAGGTCGGCGTCAAGCGCCATCAGCACGGCGTCATACTGGCGCAAGAAGAGCGGATCGGCCGCAAACTCGTCCAAATGATCCCGTGGTACCTCTCGCAACATCTTGACCGGGTTGTGGCCGGTGCTGCGCCACAGCGTTCGATCCAGCATCTTGAACAAGTCGCGGGAACCTCGATGCCAGCTCCACCAAAAGTTATAGGCCAGTTCTTCCAAGCGCGCGATGCGCGCCGGGATTTTCTCAGACAGCAAAAGGGGTTCAGCCTGCATACATCCTCCTTAAAACTACAGGGGATAACGTGTCCAGGGTTCCGCCGACCGTCCTACAGAGATCGGAGCAGGATAATCAACAGCACAACGATGGAAACGGCAGCAAACTCGAGCAAAAGTGAAGCCCGCAGGCGTTCCAGCAGATACTGATGGGCTATGTTGACAGCGATGTAAAAAACGAGCAACAGGAGAAGCCCGCCCGCCCAAGCGCTTATCTGCCAATAGTTCATCGCCCACGTAGCCTCACCGACGATGAGGCCGACGATACCGGCGAAAATGAGCACGCGCCGAAACGGGACATCTGTCACACTCAACAGATCGAGAGAGAACACCCCGGCGATAAGCAGCATCAGCGTGGCTGTAACCAGGCTGCGCGTGCGCGTTTGATAGATGACTGTAAAAAGGACAAAGACCACGAGATAGGCCAGCATATTCAGCGCCAGCCTGGCCGTAGGATAACCAGGAGTGTCGGGACAGACCACCGCGTACTCGGCAGAGATGACCAAGTAGATGCCGATACCGACGAGACTCAACCCTCCAAGAAATACCGGCCAAGGGGATATGCCCTCCAGCAAGGCAGCGGACAGGCCAGCCAGCGTACCCGGCAAAATCCAAGCGATATAGACCGGCCGTCCGGGATGGTGCCCCAGGTGTGGATGGTCGTGCAGGATGAGATTGGTGCCGGTGCAGACCACCCCCACCATCAGCGCCACCAGCAGCCAAACGCCAGTGACGCGGATTTCCAAAGGCGATCCCAGCGGCTCCAATTTCCACACGTGTTCCGGCAGCTCGATGAAGCGAAAGAGCACGCTGCCCAGCAGCAACACGGCCATCAGCACGCTCAGGCGATTACGATCCAGGGGTTTGACGGTATCTTGCATCAGCTCAGGCCGCATTGTACCGTTTGGCACACGATTTGTCAACCCTATCGGGTGTGCTATAATCCTGCGGCAGGTTGATGGATCGGTAAACCGGTTACCAATCCACCAGTTTACCAATGTACCCACCTGCAAGCACAACCTGGAGAGATATGCCATGAAACGCCTGCTCCCAATTCTCATAGCCCTTTCCGCATTAATCGCCGGATGCTGCGACCCAATCCCGCCGCCGATTCCTACATCGACGCCCCGCCCCTTTCCCTCATCCGCCTTTACGCCAACCCCAACCCGCATCGTCTATGGCCTGACGCTATCCCCCACAGGAATCGACCCACACGTCAACGCCTCGTCAGAGTTGGGCATCCCTCTCACGTCGGTATACGACACGTTGGTCTACCTGGACCCCGAAATGGAAGATTTCGTCCCCGGGCTGGCAGAGGATTGGGACATCTCTGAAGACGGCCTGAGCTACACATTTTACCTGCGCGAGGGCGTTACCTTCCACGACGGCACGCCCTTCAACGCCGAGGCGGTGCGCTTTAACCTGGAACGCATCACCAGCCCCGACCTGCTATCCCAGAAGGCCCGTTTCATGCTCGGCCCCTACAAACAGACCGAAGTGATAGACGAATATACTGTGCGCATCCACCTCAGCGAGCCCTTTGCCCCGCTCCTCGATTCGCTCAGCCAGGTCTACCTGGGGATGGCCTCCCCGACCGCGGTCGAAAAGTGGGGGAGAGAGTACCAATTGCACCAAGTAGGTACCGGCCCCTTCATCTTTGCCGAGTACGTGCCAGACGACCACCTGCTTCTACGGCGCAACCCCGACTACGCCTGGGGGCCCTCCATCTACCAGCACGAAACGGCCCTGGCGGACGAGATCGAGTTCCGCTTTTTCGTCGATTCGGCCACTCGCTCGCCCACGCTGGAGACAGGAGAGGTAGACGTGATGGGCGAGATCCCACCTCAGGATGCCGCCCGCCTGATGGGAAGCAAGGACCTTTACATCGAAGCGGTACCGATCCCGGGCGTGTCGCTGATGTTCTTCTTGAACACCACTCGCCCGCCGCTGGAAGACGTACAAGTGCGGCAGGCGCTCCTCTACGGGACGGACCGGCAGGCCATCGTCTCCACTATCTTTCGCGACACTTCCCCTGTGGCCTACGGGCCGCTCGCGGCGAAAACTTTTGGCTACGAGCCGGCAGTGCAGGACTATTACGCTTACGACCCGGTCCAGGCAGCAGGCCTACTAGATGACGCAGGCTGGATAGATACCGACGACGATGGCATTCGCGACAAGGACGGCGTACCGCTGACCCTCGACATGGTCCTGATGGGTTGGGGGTACATGCCAGAGATAGGCCAACTGGTGGCTGCCCAGTGGTCAGAACTGGGAATCGGCGTAAACAGCCAGCTTGTGAGCTATCCCGAAGCACTGGCAATAGCGGACGAAGGCACCTACCACCTGATTCCGTTCAACCTCTCCGGCAGCGACCCCGACATTCTGCGCAAGTTCTTCCACTCACAGGCATCCTTCAATTGGTCGAAGCTAGACGACGCCGAAATGGACGCCTGGCTGGAGGCGGCGGCGCGCACGACCGACTGGGAAGAGCGGGAAGCGCTCTACAGCCAGATCCAACTGCGGATAATGAAGCAGGGGTTCGTGATCCCCATCCGCGATTACGTCAATCTGAACGGCGTCAGCAGCCGGGTGCAGGGGCTTCGCTTCGACGCCCAGGGATGGTTCCCCTGGCTGATCGACGTGACGGTATCCGAAATCCAATGACGCACGTCGCGTAATCCCGGGGTCTTGTGATGATCGCCCGATACGTTGGCCGCAGGCTCCTCCAATCGGCCTTTGTCCTGTGGCTGGCGGTGACACTGGCGTTTCTGGCCATGCAGTTGACCCCGGGCGATCCCGCCCAGGCGCTCCTGGCTGCCTCCGGCGCCACCGAAAAAGAGATCGCGGAACGACGCGCGCAACTGGGGCTAGACGCCCCCCTCCCGGTGCGGTACGCGCGCTATCTCTGGAGCCTGGTACAGGCCGACCTGGGGCAATCGTGGCTGCACGGGCGGTCGGTCGGCCAGATGATCTTGGAGCAGCTCCCTGCGACGGCGGAACTGGCCGTATCGGCAACCTTGGTCGGCTCGGTGCTGGGGGTCGGGTTGGGAGTCCTGGCCGCCCTGCGTCGCTCCACCTGGCTCGATGCGGCGGCCACAACCGTGGCCGTGATCGGCCTCTCTACTCCCACCTACTGGTCGGGTCTCTTGGCAATTCTCCTATTCTCCCTCCATCTCGGCTGGCTCCCCCCCACCGGTGAGGGGGACCTGCGTCATCTCGTACTACCATCGCTCGTGCTGGGCTTTGCGCTATCGGGCTCGATCGCCCGGCTGGTGCGAGCTCGCGTAGTACAGATCATGGAAGAGCCTTTCGTGCAAGCCGCACGGGCGCGGGGCATTCCATCCTGGCGCGTGATTCTCGCCCACGTACTGCGCCCCACACTGCCCATCGCCCTTACCATCATCGCCCTCCAATTCGGATTCCTGCTGGGCGGGGCCGTGATCACAGAGTCGGTGTTTGCCCGCCGGGGTTTGGGCAAACTGGCGGTGGAGGCCATCATCTGGCGCGACCTGCCGGTGATACGCGGCGTGATCGTCTTTGGCGCGCTGGCCTACGTGCTGGTCAACCTGGCGGCGGATTTGGCGCAAGCCTGGCTGATGCCGCGCCTGCGGGAGGAGCTGGCGTGATATCAGGCGTGATCGAGTGGTCGGCACGGCCTTACCGCTCCCTGCTTCACCAACCAGTCGCCCTGGCCTCACTGGCCTGGCTGGTGCTGGCTGTGCTGGGCGCCGGGTTGGCCCCGCTGCTGGCCTCCGAGGGCCCGTTGGCTGCCGACACAACCCGCTCGCTCCTACAGCCGGGGGCAAGTAGCCTGATGGGAACCGACCTGCTCGGCCGGGAGATATCAACGCGCCTCCTGTGGGGCGGGCGCTGGACGCTGGGCATAGGCTTCCTGGGACTGGCGATTGCCGTCGGGGCGGGGCTGCCAGCAGGCCTGACAGCCGGCTTTCTAGGTGGCCGCATCGAAAGCTTCACGATGCAATTGGTGGACGCACTTTTGGCCTTCCCCGGCCTTTTGCTGGCGATGGCGGTAGTGGCTGTGTTGGGGCCAGGCATGGCATCGGTAGCTATCGCAGTCGGGCTGGCGGCAGCGCCAGCCTACACCCGCGTAGCCCGCAGCGCCGCCCGCGAGGTACGCGCGCAGCCTTACGTGGAGGCAGTCCGCGCCTTGGGAGGGAGCGCGTGGCGCACCCTGACACACCACGTTCTGCCCAACACCGCAGCGCCCCTGGTGGCATTTGCCGCCACGCAACTGGGATGGATCTTGCTCAACAGCGCGGCCCTCAACTTCCTGGGGTTGGGTGTACCTCTTGGAACTCCCGAGTGGGGGGCTATGCTGGACGAAGGCCAAGGTTACCTGCGAGATGCGCCGTGGGTCGGCGCCTTCCCCGGCGCAGCACTGACCCTGACGGTGCTGGCAGCCAACATGCTGGGAGATAGCCTGCAAAAGGCGCTACAACCAAAATAGAAAACAGCTTGAAGCAAATTGACATTCACTTCACAGTTTGCTAAAATAGCGGGTAACTACTCAGCCTTGCTTCGCAGTTGCCTTTCGCGTGTTAAAAGAGAGGGGGCAGGGGTTTGGAAAGCGGCGCCTGTCCTGAGCGAAGCCGAAGGATCACCGCTTTCCAAACCCCCATCTCTCCCTTTTTCGAGCGAGGGAGACTGCTCGGGCGAATAGCCTGAGTAGTTACAATAGCGAACAGATTGGCGCGAATGATTGTGTTCAACTCGTCAGTGCAGAAAAGCAATAAGAAAGGAGATTTCCAATGAGTGAATATCAAGCTGTTCCCCCCATCTCCCAAGGAGGAGGTAAGCCTGGCAAGGTTCAGGCCCTTGCCATCATGACCTTGATAGACGGCATCCTCAACATCGTTGCAGTAGGCTTTGGCTGGGGTATTGGCATTTTCAGTGTCGTACTAGGAACCGCCGGTATAGGATTCCCGATGCTAGTATGCTGTCCCGTCCCGATATACGCCATCGTGCTTGGCATCCTCGAGATCGTCGTCGCGGCCAAGCTGCTGCCAGAGCCTGCCAAGGCAAACGAGTTCCCCAAGTATCTGGCAGTTATGCAGATCATAAATGTTATAAGTGGAGGCATTCTCTCCATAGTCACCGGCATCCTGGCGCTGGTCTTTGCCAATGATCCCGAGGTCGTCTCTTACTTTGCAAGCGTCCCTGTAGAGCCTCCAGCCGAGCCCTTGTAGAAAGAGCTGGAAGCCAAAGGGCGTATTTCAGCTCCGGGGCAATCGGAGCACTATTTCATGGCCTTTATCTTGCCCGGGCTCAGTTTTGCTCCGCAAAACTGAGCGGTGTTTCGAGCGCGCATGGCGAGAAATGCCCCTGGCAGGTTGTCGGAGAGACCGGCCAAACCGAATGCGCCCTCGCCGGATTGCCAAATCCGGCGACCGAACAGGCAGAATCTGCTTCAATTAGGTCATTTGTGGCCCGCTTTGGCCTGGATTTGGCAATCCAGGCCGAGTTTTGTTTTCTCTCCGACAGGCTGCTAGATATCTTCATAATCGAGATCTTGTGCAAATGAGGCCAGATTCTGCTTCGCCAAGTCTCGCAAGCGGCAGTTTCGGCGGCGCACAGGCGCTGCTCAGAAGCAGCGGCGGTGAAACTGCCATGCGGCCCTATCATCTTTCCAGCATGAAAATGATGCACCGTCATTCTGAGCGTAGGTCGTCGGATGCTTTGCATCTGCAGAATCTCGTCGTTCCTTGACAAAACACCCTTGTACAGCAGCAGGGAGATTCTTCGTCGCCGCGCTCCTCAGAATGACATTTTATCAGGTAACTGCTCAGGCTATTCGCCCGAGCAGTCTCCCTCGCTCGAAAAAGGAAGAGACGGGGGTGTGAGGGCGGCACCTGTCCTGAGCGAAGCCGAAGGCCCGCCGCCCCCGGATTATTGAGATGATACGTGAAAAGGTACTAGTGCGAAATACACCTAAAGCAACAGGGGGCATTTGCCCCCTGGGGCGGCGGGCGCTCGGCTTCCAGCGAAATAGGCATAGCACACGCTTTGGCATTCATCAGAATTTTCTCACAAGCAGCGTATACGCCCCAAGGAAGCAACACACCCAAGCAAAAATGGAAATTGACATCTAGGACAGGTTTTGCTAAAATAGCACACATCCGGCGGTAAAGCGCGACACGTGGGCGCTTCACCAAATCCAGTGTGCGCCGGAAATTAAGGAGGTGAAAACGACATGGCAGAGGAAGAAGCGGTTGTCAAAGAAGGGGATATCACACAAGACGACAAACTGTGGGCATTGCTGAGCTGGCTCTTTTGGCCCATCGCGATTATTGTTCTGTTGTTAGAGGACAAGAAAAATCGGCCATTCATCAAAACCAATGCCGTACAGTCCCTCGTTTTGGGCGGCGTCGCCTGGGCAACATCCATCATCGGGATCGGTGTATGCTTGGGCCCTCTGGCGTTCATCTACGCCATTTTCCTGGGCATCAAGGCCTATGGCGGCAACGAGGTAACAGTCCCCGTCATCACCGACTTTTGCAAGAAGCAGGGCTGGATATAGGCTCATCTGCAAGATATCCGAGGAAGCCCTTCCCTGACGAGGCGAAGGGCTTTTCCTTTTGCCTACGTGCGCGCAAGCGCACGCGTTGTGCTTCTGCACACGTTGTGGTAATATGGGCGCATTCCGCAAGCGGAATGCGCCCTGCAGTTCTGGCCATGCCAGAACTGTTCTAATCAAAGGAAGGATATCTGGATGACCTCACACCCCAAACGCTGGCAAGTCGCTCCTCCTGCCCCGCCCAGCCACGTCGATCGCCTTTCCCATCTACATCCCATCGTCGTGCAGGTGCTCTATAACCGCGGCATCACCGACCCGGACGACGCGTCGGCTTTTCTCAACGGCGCGGGCGAGGAGACCAACCCCTTTGCTTTGGAGGGAATACCCGCCGCCGTCACGCGCCTGCGACGGGCACTACACGCCGGCGAGCCCATCGTCGTCTATGGCGACTTTGACGCAGACGGCGTCACCGCCACGGTGCTCCTCGTTCAAACCCTGCGCGCGCTCGGCGGCCAAGCGCGCCCCTACATACCCCACCGCGTGGATGAGGGGTACGGGCTGCACAAGCGGGTGCTGACCCAACTGGCGCGCAGCGGCGCGCGCGTCGTCGTGACCGTGGACTGCGGCATCCGCTCTCTGGAAGAGATCGCTCATGCCAACCAACTGGGACTGGATATCATCATCACCGACCACCACTCTGCCGGCCCAAAGCTGCCCGACGCGCTGGCGGTGATCGACCCGAAGCAGGCCGACAGCCGCTACCCTACAAGAGAGCTGGCCGGCGTAGGCGTGGCGTACAAGCTCGCCCAGGCCCTGCTACGAAGCCACCGCCAGACGCCGGTGACCTCACAGGACGTAAGCCTGGAAGAAGAGGACCTTTCGGATCTGATCGCCCTGGGGACCGTAGCCGACCTGGTGCCCCTCATGGGAGAAAACCGCACGCTGGTACGCCGCGGGCTGGCCTGCCTAAACCGCATGGAGCGGCCCGGCGTCGAGGCTCTCTGCCGGCAGGCGGGCCTCCAACCCGGCAAGGTGGACACCACCGCCATCGGGTACGCGCTGGCGCCACGCCTCAACGCCGCCGGCAGAATGGCCCACGCCAAAGACGCCTACCAACTCCTTGATACCACCTACCCCGCCGAGGCAGAGCGATTGGCCGGAGAGCTAAGCCAGCTGAACCGGAAGCGCCAGCAGCTCACCCTGGAGACGCAGGAACAGGCGCGCCAACTGGCCCTGGAGGCTGGAGAAGATTCCTTCTTGCTTTTCGCCTCCTCTCCTGACTTTTTGGCCGGCATCGTGGGGCTTGCCGCCAGCCGCCTGGTCGACGAGTTCTACCGGCCTGCGGTCGTCGTCGAGATGGGCAAAAAGGTCAGCCGGGGCTCCGCGCGGTCCATCCCAGATTTCCACATCACCGACGCCCTCGACGCCTGCTCCGACCTGCTAGTCCAACACGGCGGGCATGCCGCTGCCGCAGGCTTTACCGTCGCGAACGATAACCTGGACGAGTTGGCCAGCCGGCTGCGCAGGCTGGCCGCCGAGAAACTGACCAGCGTCGAACTCAGCCCCGTCTTGAGCGTGGATGCGGAGGTCGAGCTCGCGCAGATGTCTTGGGAACTGCACCATGAGCTGGCCCAACTGGAACCCTGCGGCTACGCCAACCCGCACCCTCTCCTGCTCAGCAGAGACGTCCGCGTAGCGGGACATCGGGCCGTGGGAAATGAGGGAAAACACCTCAAACTCACACTTACCGATGGACGGGTCGCGTGGGACGCAATCGCCTTCCGGCAGGGGGACTGGATCGACAGGCTGCCCGATCGCGTAGACCTCGTCTATAACCTGGAAGTCAACGAGTGGAACGGCCAGAGGCGGCTCCAACTGAACGTACAGGACATACGCCCCACTGGAGATGACAGCACCGCCCGCCTGTGGCTGGACGGGCCAGAATCGGCAAGAGAGCCAACCGATGCCTGAGCGCCCGCATCTCGTCATATTCAACCCCGACCAATGGCGGGGCGACGTGCTGGCCCACGCGGGAAACCCCGCAGCGGTGACCCCCCACCTCGACCAGATGGTGCGGACCGACGGCGTATCCTTCCGCAACGCCTTCTGCCAGAACCCGGTGTGCACGCCCAGCCGATGCGCCTTTATGACCGGCTGGTATCCCCACGTGCGCGGCCACCGCACGATGTACCACATGCTGCGCGCCGATGAGCCCGTGCTGCTCAAGACGCTCAAGGAGAACGGCTACTTTGTGTGGTGGGGCGGCAAGAACGACCTGGTACCCGGCCAACTCGGCTACGACGACACCTGCCACGTCAAGTACCAACCCGACCGGCCGCTGTATCCTAACCTTCACAGTCTGGCCGACTGGCGCGGCGAGCCGGGTAGCGACACCTACTACTCGTTCTACTACGGCAGGCTCGAAAAAGACGATGACGAAGCACACTACTACGACTCGGACTGGGCCAACGTGCTAGGCGCCATCGACCTGATCAAGAACCCGCCCACGGATCGGCCCCTGTGCATCTACCTGCCGCTGGGGTACCCCCACCCACCCTACGCCGTCGAGGAGCCGTATTACAGCATGATCGACCGCGCCAAGCTGCCGCAGCGCATCCCTGCGCCGCAGAGCTGGGCGGGCAAACCCAGCATCCTCGGAAGGATCCATGACAACCAGAACCTGCAAGATTGGACGGAGGAGCGCTGGACAGAGCTGCGCGCCACCTACTACGGGATGTGCGCGCGGGTCGACCACCAGTTCGGCCTGCTGATGGAGGCGCTGCGCGAGGCCGGCCTGTACGACGACACGGCGGTGTTCTTCTTCGCCGACCACGGCGATTTCACCGGCGACTATGGCCTGGTAGAAAAGACGCAGAACACCTTCGAGGACTGCCTCACGCGCGTGCCCTTCGTCGTCAAGCCGCCGGCGGGAATTCAGGTCAAACCCGGCGTCAGCGAGGCCCTGGTCGAGTTGATCGACTTTCCCGCCACCGTCGAGGCGCTGGCCGGCATCACGCCGCGCCACACGCACTTTGGTCGCTCGCTGCTGCCCGTCATCGCCGGCGAAACGGACGAACACCGTGACGCCGTCTTTTGCGAGGGCGGGCGGCTGCACGGCGAGACGCACTGCATGGAACTGGAAAGCACCTCGAGCCAGAATCCCACCGGGCTCTACTGGCCGCGCATGGAGGCACAGCGCAGGGAAGGCCCGGAACACACCAAGGCAGCGATGTGCCGCACGCGCGAATTCAAGTACGTCCGCCGGCTATACGAAAGCGACGAGCTGTATGACCTGCGAAATGACCCGACTGAGAGTAACAACCGCGTCGGCGATCCGGCGCTGAAAGACGTCCTCGCGCAGCTCAAGGAACGCTTGCTGACGTTCTATTTAGAGACCAGCGACACCGTGCCCCACGACGCAGACAGGAGAGAATGACTTGACTTCTTGGAGGGTATCAAGCAGAAATAAGAACCAGATGACAGAATTTCAAATCTCAAATCTCAAATCTCAAATTCTAAGGCTGGCGTGCCTTGCACTCGTTATAAGTTTGCTGGTAATCACCCCCACCAAAGCCCAGGTTCCCCCTCCCGACCGCCGCTTTGGCGCCGCCGACGTCGCCAATCACGATCCAGCCATCTATGCAATGTCCTCGACTGCCGCGGTCGAGGCCGGTGTTGCCTGGGAGCGCATTCTCCTCTATTGGTCGGAGTTACAGCGCGAGGGGCCCGGCGACTGGAACGGCTACCACGTACCGGACGAGTGGCTGACCCAGGCAGCGGCCGCCGACCGCGAGGTTGTAGCACTGCTCAAAAACACACCAGCGTGGGCCACCGACGGCCAACCTGGCTGCGGCGTTCCCCGAGGACTTTATCTCCCAGTCGACGATCCTGGCAATCTCTGGTCGGGCTTTGTGCGCAAAACTGTGGAAATATACAAGGGGCGCATCAGCCACTGGATCATCTGGAATGAACCCGACATCGCTCCCGATTCGTTTGGCGCCGAATGGTGCGGCACCATAGAAGACTACTATCAACTGCTCAAGGTCGCCTACCTGGCCGCTCATCAGGTCGATCCTGATGCCACTATTCATCTGGCTGGCCTAACCCGTTGGCATGATCCCACCTACTTGCAGCGGTTCCTGGCTGTCGCCACGAGCGACCCCACCGGCCCGGAGCACGGCTACTACTTTGACGTGGTCTCGCTCCACATCTACTTCCAACCAGAGACAATCCCCGATATCTTTAGCGAGACTTACGCTGCAATGGCCGCTTACAGTATCTCCAAACCCATCTGGCTCAACGAAACAAACGCAGCATCCAACTCAGATCCTCCCTATTGGGAACTGCCAGAGGCCAACTTCAACGTCACCCTGGAAGAACAAGCGGGGTTCTTGTTGCAGGCCTTTGCCGTAGCGCTTAACTCAGGGGCAGAACGTATCGCCGTCTACAAATGGGTGGATAACCCCCCACGACCAGGCGAGGAGCCCAACGGCATCATCCGCCTCGACGGCAGCCGCAGGCCAGCGTTCGACGCCTACAAGCTGATCACGACCCACTACGCCGGCGCCGTCTCCGCCAGCGAGGACCGCCAGCCGCTCTACACGGTGGTCACGCTCGACCTGGGGACGCGCACCACGCGCGTCCTGTGGGCGCGCACGCAGGCCCCGGCGACGGTCTCGCTGCCCGCACAAAGCGCCCAGGCGCGCCTGATCGACCAAGCCGGCGCAGAGCAGACCGTCACACCGGTGGGCGGGCAATACACGGTCACGCTGCCCGGCGCTCGCTGCGCTGACAAAAGAGGCTGCATCATCGGCGGCTTTACTTACCTGCTCGTCGAAGAAAGCGCCGGAGAGCCGCTCCCCACCGCGACTGCCGAGACTCCCACTGCATCCAGCCCGGTCGACACGCCCATCCCGCCCACGGCCACGCCCGCCCCGACCGACACACCTGCGCCTACACTCACAGCCACGCCCACCCTCCCCCCTACAGCGACATCCGTCCCCCTACCCGTCTTTACCTCCACTCCCATGCCCACCCAGACGCCTCTCCCCACGCCCACCCCGACCCCCCTCCCAACTGTCCAGCCGACGGAGGAGCCCACTATATGGCCGCTGCTGGTCGGGTTGGCGGTGGTTTTCCTGTTAGCCGCCATCATCGGCTCGATGTTCAGATACCGAGAAGGAACGCACGGACATGGAGAGGATTGGTAGGGACAAGCTGCTCTTTATCGTCAACCGCGCGTTGCTCGTGCTGGCCGTTGCAGCCATCCTGGCCGGCCTGTACTTTGACGAATGGAACGCGGTGCTGACCAACGCGAGGATACTCTGCCTCTCGTGTATAGGGATCGAGTAGCCCTGAGCCGGTGGAGGCTGTGATGCAAAGATTCTGGCACTGGCTGGCCAAGCGCCGCGCGATCGTGCAAGTCCTCTCGGCCATCGGCCTCAACTCGTACGTCACACAAGCCGTGACGAAGGGGTTGCCCTGCCCCGCGCTGAACTGCTACGCCTGTCCGGCGGCGTCCTTTGCCTGCCCCATCGGCAGCATTCAGCACGTCGTCGGGGCGCAGCATCAGGTCCCGTTCTACGTCCTCGGCGTGGTTGGGTTGGTCGGCGCGCTCGTCGGGCGGGGAAGCTGCGGCTGGCTGTGCCCCTTTGGCTGGGTCCAGGAACTGGTCTACAAGCTTCCCATCCCCAAGCTGCGGCTGCCCAACCGCTTCAACTGGACGCGCTACGTCGTCCTGGCGGTGCTCGTCTTTGTGATTCCCATCATCACTCGCGAGACCTGGTTCTGCAAGCTCTGCCCGGCGGGGACGCTGGAGGGCGGCATCCCGTGGGTCATCATCTCCGCTGACATCCGGCAGATGGCCGGCACGTTCTACTGGATCAAACTGGGCATCCTGGGGGGATTCCTGGCCTGGATGAGCGTGACGCGGCGGCCCTTCTGCCGCTGGGTCTGCCCGCTGGGGGCGCTATGGGCGCCCTTCAACAGGGTCAGCGCCATGCGTCTGAGCGTAGACCAGGATACCTGCATCCGGTGCAACCGCTGCCAGGAGGTCTGCCCGGTGAACATCCGCGTTCACGAAAATCCCAACGACAGCGCCTGCATTCGATGCCTGGCGTGCGTGCGCGAGTGCCCCAAGAGCTGCATCACGGTAGGCACACTGAACTGGTCGCTGGAAACCGACCGCGGCGGATAACGCCCCTACTCAAACGCCAGATCGGCCATCAGGCCGCCGTCCAACCACTGAAAAGCGCCGCCAAAGGCCCAAAATCTCCCGTCGTCCGTTGGCCGCGTGTGTACGACCAGCGTGTTCGCCCCGGCCCGCAGGCGCATCGCCAGCGCGCGGCGCGACGGCCAGAACATCGGAGAGACCCCCGCCTCTGGCGTCTCTGGCGATTCCCCAACCCGCTGCCCGTTCAGATAGAACTCGGCCGCGCTGCCCCAGCACTCGAGGACAGCCTCGCGCGCGTCCGGGCAGGTGACGGTCGTCGCCAAGTAGCCCGCCAGCGGCTCGCCAGCATGTAACCGCGCCGCGTATGCTTCCATCCGGCTGAAGACGACCAAGTGCGGCGTCGCCAGGTTCGGCAGACCTTCCAGGCTCTGGCCGCCATCCTGCCAGCTCAACGCCTCGTTGATCTCTCCCTCCACGCCGACGACCTGATCCAGGCTGATCGGTGATTCCTCCCGGTTGTAGACCACAAAGCGCCAGGCATAGATCGAGGGGAACAGCGGGCGGCTGCGATGCCGATAGAGCACCGTCTGTCCCTTCCAGGTGACGCGGAACTCGGCCTCCCAGCGCACCGTCTGCACGCGCCCATCAAAGGCGAAGGGTGTGTCCAATACCCGCGCCTCCTGGCTTCCCTTTATGTTGATCGTCTTGTACCACTCCGTCCAGCCACCCCGGCGCATCAGAAAGGCCGCCTCCAGGTCGTAAGGATCGCCCGGATGCAGCGGCGCACCGACGATGGCCCGTCCCATCCTCCGGGAAACCTCCTCAGGCGTGGTAAACTCGATAAAGCGCACGAACGGCCCGCCCATACGGGCAACTGCGTCCACGCGGCCCGGCGCGTCGCCAAGGAGCACCGTGTCGATATCGACCAATTCTTTGTCGGGACATCGATCCCCCAACAGCCGCTTTACATCGGTCAGGACGACGGCGCGGTTGTGCGCCTCGCCGAGAGCCGAGGCGGCGCCCTCCATCACAGCGCGGATGGCGACCGGCCTGCGCTTGTCGCGCAACGGCACGCGCACGGTTGTAGCGAGCGTCTCGGCGTCATACGCCCAGCGCTTGGTCTCGCGCCCATCGACCAGCACCTCGTGCGGCCGGCGGCTCCCTACCAGGCGCACCTCGACTCTGCGCCGGTCAGGGAGCGCAGCGCAGCGCCCCTCAACCGGGGCGATCTCTACAACCCAAGTGTCGGCTCCCTCGATCCGCGTTCGGACCTGCGTCCATTCGCACTGACCTTCCTTGTACGCCTCCGTGATGCCGTCATCCTCGTACAGCCGGAACGTCCCCGACGCGCCGGGGAACACCTCCAGGATCAACGCGTCCTTGGGGATCGCGTCGGTCGTGCTGGCCAGGGGGGCGAGCGGGATGATCCCCCCCGCCTTCACCAGCATCGGCAGGCGATCGATATCCCCGACCAGGCGCGCCCAGCGCGGCCCGGCGAAGGTCTCCCTGGTTTGATAGTCGATCCAGGTGCCCGGCGGCACCCACACGTCGACAGCCGCCAATCCAGTTTCGGGGTTTGCCGGATGGACGATGGGCGCGGCGATGATCTGGTCGCCAAAGTAATACTGATAACGCGCCGCGTAGGCATCCTCCACTTCGGGGTGCTCGTAGACCATCGGGCGGCAGAGAGAAACCCCCGTATCGGCCGCCGCGCGCGCCATCGTGTAGACGTAGGGCACGAGCCGATAGCGCAGATCGAAAGCCGCCTTGGCAGCCCGGTACACGTCGTCGGGATACTTCCAGGGCCGCCGTTCGGCCCGCGGGTCCTTGGTCGCGTGCAGGCGCAGGCAAGGGCTCAGCGCGCCGAACTGCACCCAGCGGGCGTAAAGCTCCGGCTCGGTCGCGCCGCCCATGTGGCCGCCAATATCGTGGCTCCACCAGCCGTAGAGCACGTTCGACGCCGTGGCGGTCATATAAGGCTGAAATTGCAGCGCCTCCCAGGTGACGTACGTGTCGCCGGAAAAGCCAATCGGGTAGCGGTGGTTGCCCAGGCCACCCCAGCGGCTGTACAGCATCGGCCGCCGGCCCCGCCGCGTAGAGTCGCAAAAGTGGAGGTGGTTGATCCACGGCAGCGGGTCGAGGCCCTTCATCTCCGAGGACTCGCCCTGCTGCCAATCCATCCACCAGAAATCGACCCCCTCATCCTCCATCGGGTGGTGCAGCAGCTCGAAATACGCCTTGACAAAGCGCGCGTCGGCGATGCGGAAGGGGATCGCCTCGCCGCTCGCCGGATCGACGCCCATCGCCTCGGCAAAGCGCGGATAGACCTCCTCGAAAGGCTGCACCCCATGGGCCGGGTGGAGGTTGAGCGTAGCACGCAGCCCATGATCGCGCACCCATTTGAGAAAAGCCGGGGGATCAGGGAACAGCTCGCGGTTCCAGGTGTAGCCGGTCCAGGCGTGAGGCGTGTGCCAATCCATATCGATGACGAGCACATCCAGCGGCAGGCGATGACGGCGAAAATCGCGCACCAGCTTCTTGAGATCTCGCTCGCTGTACGCCCAGTAGCGCGACCACCACGCGCCCAGAACAAAGCGCGGCACGAGGGGCATCTGCCCGCCAAAGCGGGCATAGTCGGCCAGGGCGGCTTTGTAGTCGCGGCCGTAGCCGAAAAAGTACCAGTCTTGAAGCTCCCAATCAGGACGCGGAGCCACCCACCCCGCGTCGTCAAAGACGACGTTGGCGCTGTCGTCGAAAAGCGCCCACCCGTCGCGGGAGATGATGCCCTCGTCCAGCGCCGCGTCGCCGAAGCACCTGTCGAGCGTGCGCCGCGTGCCGCGCAGGTTGCGTGGATTAGGCATCCCCGGCGTCCATGTCCGCACCTCGCCGCCGAGGACGATGGAGAGATTGTCGGCGCTGAATCGGTCGCCGTCCTGCCGGTAGCGCAACACCAGCGCGCCGGTATCGATCACCAGCGCCGCGCCATCCACCCGCGACTCGAACCCCGGCGCTGGTCCGTAACGCGTGGGAAAGGCGTACGTGGCGCGATCCTCGAACACGCCCGTCTCAGACCACTCCAGGCGGACCAGGCGTGGGGTCAGCACCGTGAAACGCGCGCGCTCGCCGGCGACGACACTCTTGGGATTGGCGAGGGGCTCGCCGCGAAAGCGGATGCGGTCAAAGAGTTCGGTTTTGTCCATCTACTACGCGGCCAACTTCAACTTCACAAACACCCACGGCGCGCCCAGCCCAGCCCACAGTCCTATCAATGCGTAGCGCACAAAGCGCAAGAGGGCGTAAAACGTCTCTCCTTCATCGGGAAAGACGGCCTTGAGGCCAAAACGCAGGGCCAGCAAAACAGCCGCGCCGAGCAGGAGGCGCACCCCCCGCTGCCAAAGAGGGCCGCCCGCGTTGAAATGAACCCAGTGCCCCGTCAACACGATCCCCACGCCCGCTCCTAAAAAGACCCCCATCGCGCTCAGAGAATCATCCGAGGGAAAAAGCAGCACGAGCACCAGCGGGATGACCACGGCCAGCGCCAGGCGCACGGCCAAACCCGTCTTCTTGAGCCAGGCCTCGATGCGTGGCACGAGAAATATGTAGCCGATCAGGAGTACGGCGCCCAGCGCCCAGCCTGCCAAAACGTCGGTGGGAAAGTGCACCCCCAAATAGATGCGCGAGAAGCCGACCAACACCGCCAGCAGCGCCGCAGCGGCCCAGGCCCAGCGCTTGCGGATATAGGACGCGAGGATGCCCCACACGACGACTGACGACTGCGAGTGCCCGCTGGGTAGACCGTATCCTGTGGTGTCGTGCAGCTTGACAGTCGAATCAAGCTCGAATGGGCGAGGGTGTGCAAACAGGTCCTTGACTCCCAAGTTGACGATGGTCGAGAAAAGAAAGAAAAAGGCCAGGCGCGCGCCAAAGGCAAAATCCACGCACCACAGAAACAGGGGCAAGAGAATGATAAAGAAATCCTCCTCCCCCAAAAAAGTGATCGCCTTGAAAACTAGACCGAGCGCCGGCCCATGCACAGATTGCACGGCGCGGATAAGCTCAAGCCCCCACTCCCATATCTCCTCCATAGTTCACCCCCTCGTCACCCTTTCGCTTTACCATCAGGCAGCATTGCCCCCCGCAGTGAAAGGACGTGAGCAAGTTGCTCTTCCTCCACCTTGGCGCCCTGCCGATTGGCACCTTCCATGTTGGCGCCGTTCAGGTCAGCCCCGCCCAGGTCGGCCATGCCCGGGTACGCTTCGCTCAGATTCGCCAGGCCCAGCCTGGCATGGCTCAGGTCGGCCTTGCCGAGATTCACTCCGACCAGGTTCGCCTCGCGCAGGTCGGCCATATGCAGATTGGCCTCACTCAGGTCCGCGCCGCCCAGATCGACCTTGGCAAAATAGCGCTCGCCATCTTGGTATCGCCTGATGAGCTCCTGAGCATCCAGGCGCCCCTCCTTACCCACGTCACCTACCACAGATAGTGAACGGGGTCCTTGATGTACCTCTCATAGACTGCTTTCACGCCCGCCATTTGCGCGTCCGTCAAGGCAGGTAGATCGGAAGCCGCCACATTCGACGCGACGTGCCACGGCTTGGATGCGCCGGGGATCACGCAGCTCACCGCGTCGAACATCAGCACCCAGCGCAGCGCCCACTGGGCCAGGTTCGCGTCAGCGGGAAACAGCGCCTTGATCTCCCCCACCGCCTGCAGGCCAGTCTCGAAATCGACCCCGGAGAAGGTCTCCCCCTTGTCGAAAGCCGCGCCGTCACGGTTGAACGCGCGGTGATCCTCGGGGCCAAACGTCGTCTCGTGCGTGATCTTGCCGCTCAGCAGCCCGCTGGCCAGCGGCACGCGCACGATGACGCCGACGTTCTTCTGCTCGGCCAGGGAGAAGAACAGCTCCGCCGGCCGGTGGCGGAACATGTTAAAGATGATCTGCACCGTGGTGACGTTGGGGTACTCGATGGCCTTGATCGCCTCCTCGACCTTTTCCACGCTGACGCCCAAATTGCGAATCTTGCCCGCCTGATTCAGCCGGTCGAACAGCGCGAAAATCTCGGGCCGGTAGTATACCTCCGTCGGCGGGCAGTGGAGCTGGATCAGGTCGATGGTCTCGACGCCCATATTCCTCAGGCTGTCGTCCACGAATCCCTCCAGCGCCTCCACCGTGTACCCCTCCGCCACGTGGGGGTTGATGCGCCGCCCGCACTTGGTGGCGACGCGCACATCCTCCTTCCGCGCCTTGACCACGCGGGCGGCCGCCGCCTCGCTGCGGCTGCCGCCATATACATCGGCGGTATCGATAAAGTTGACCCCCAGGTCGATGGCGCCGTTGATGATCGTCTCCGCGTTCTCGTCGCCGAAAGGCTCGCCCCATCGCCCGCCCACCTGCCACGTGCCCAGGGAGACCTCCGATACCTTGAATCCCGTCTTGCCCAGCGTCCTATATTTCATCACGCACCTCCTGTTTACACTTCTGATGTAACTACTCAGCCTTGCTTCGCGGCTGCCTTTCGCGTGTGAAAAGAGAGGGGGCGGGGG
>JAFGED010000403.1 GCA_016931785.1 Anaerolineae bacterium | reverse complement strand
ACGCGGGGGGAGGATAGCCGCTTCGATAACTTGGCGGTATACCTCCCCCGCTGTACGGGGGAGGTCGGCGCGCAGCGCCGGGTGGGGATAATTTAACATTGTCAAAGTAGTTACCACCTATTATACTATATTCCACCCAGGGCTGCCTAGCTATCGCCTAAGGGTGCGTTTGTTCCTTGGGGCACACGGGCTGGTCATAGCGAAATGCGACCTTGTGCGTTTTGGGTCCAGCGATGTGCGTTCGAGCGCTCTCGTCTCTCGGTCTTGTGCGGCGAGAATGCCTTTGCTCCCAACTGCAGACGTGCCCGTCGGCTAATGGCTGACCATCGATAGCGCGAGTGGTTCAAGGCATCGATCCATCCTAATTACGCAAGATTCATAAATAGGTTGCACCAACTTTCAGCCGCCATTCATCCAACGTGTATGTGGCTGGATTTATTCGAATCGCGTGGTTCTTGATCGAGACCGCATACCTTGTCTAATCGCCTGACCTGGAGTATATTTCTGAGCTGATGGAATCGCCAGAAAAAAGTGCGCTTGAGGTTGTCGTCGGGCAGTTGCTGAGGCGACATGGGTTGACCTTGGCGGTGGCCGAGTCGTGCACGGGAGGGCTTGTCAGCCACCGCATCACCGATGTCCCCGGCAGCTCGGTTTATTATCAAGGGGCGGTGGTCTCGTATTCCAACGAGATCAAGGAGCGCGCCCTCCGTGTGCGGCGCGGTACACTGGAGCGGTATGGCGCGGTGAGCGAGCAGGTGGCGCGTGAGATGGCTCAAGGAGTGCGCAATGCTCTTTGTTCCGATATCGGGCTGGCCGTGACCGGCGTCGCTGGGCCGGATGGCGGCACGCCAGAAAAGCCTGTGGGTTTGGTCTATGTCGCGCTCGCCGCGCCGGATGGCGCGTGGGTGGAGCGTCATGTGTGGCAAGATGACCAAGGCGATCATCTCGATCGCTGGGAGAACAAGGCAAGTTCAGCCGAGGCTGTGCTCGATTTATTGCGGCGCTATTTGGAGGGACAGTTGTGAAAGTCGTGAATGAAGAGACCGTCGTAGAGGCACAGTTTGACGTCACGGGTGAGATCACGCCGCGCCGTTTCACGTGGCACGGCCGCACGTTGTCTGTGGAAGGAGTGGGGCGCCGATGGAAAGAGGGAGACGAGCAGCGCTTTATGGTCATGGCGAGTGGACAGCCTTTTGAGCTGCGGCTGGATGAACGAACGCTTCGCTGGCAGATTGCTCGTGCGCCGTCTACGAGGCTGGCTGCCTAAAAACCGGAGGGGCAGGAAGTTATCTGTGATGGCCTCTATAATGCGCAAAAGGTATGCCCAAACTGGGGTACGCCCCTTCGACCCATATCGAGATTTGGGGGCAGTCGCCGAGCTGATCGACGTCGCCTTTGGCGACAGCTTGGACCCGGCCGGTCGAGCGGCGCTTGCCGAAATGCGTCGCGCTGCTCGCTGGGGGATATTTTGGGGATGGCTCTATCAAACTGGATGGAGCAGCGAGGACTTGCCTCCTGGCTTCGTCTGGGTCGAGAAAGGCCGCGTAGTAGGTAACGTCTCTCTAAGGCGCACGCCGGCGAGGAGGGGATTTCTCGTCGGCAATGTGGCGGTTCACCCCGACTGGCAGGGGCGCGGCATCGCCCGTGCGCTGATGGAGGCGGCGTTAGATGAAATCGCGTCTCTCGGTGGGCAATGGGTGGGATTAGAAGTGGAGGCCGATAATCAGGTCGCCCGTCGGCTCTACGAACGGTTGCAGTTTGTAGGGGTCAGCCGGACGCTACACATGTTGCGCCCGGCAGGGTTGCCGTGGGGTGGGGAAATTCCACGAGGCCCTTCGCTACGTCGCGGAAGGCGCCGCGATAGCAAGGCGTTGGTCGATTTAGTGCAAGCGGTCATTCCAGAGTATCAGCGCCCTCTGCTAGAGCTGCGTTTGGCGGATTATCATCTGAGTTGGGAGCGCGCTCTCGATCATTTTCTTGAGGGACGGCGTGAGGTTTGGTGGGTGATCGAAGAGGAGGGGGCAGTCCGTGCGGCTGTACGGGTGCTGCGTGAGTGCAGGGGCCGTCCGGACCGCTTGGAGTTTTTGATCTCGCCTGAATATGGCGGTCGTTTTGCGGATATACTGGTGCGGAGGGCACTATCTAGCTTGCCTGGTACGCCAAAGAAGATGATCGAGGTTTTGTTGCCAAATCCCGACGACTCACTGGTCGCGATGTTAAGAAAGGCGGGCTTTCAGGAGTTACGGGTGCTGATACAAATGCGCCGGGATTTGGCTGCTGACACACCACGTGGGTGCTCTAAATGAGCGACCTCGCGGTGAGAACGACGAGCTGGGTAACCGACGGTATTTTCACCCCCAAACAGAAGCACACCCGTATATGGTGGTCATTTTGACAAACTGTTTTTTCGTGTTATAATTTGCATTTGCTAAATTGCCCCGGTTACATAAGTTAATACCCGCATGGGGAAAGGGATAGGTTAGTGGCCTATTTAGGGAATAAATCATATGCCCGTATCACTAACACGGAGAGACTGCCGCAACTGATCGAGGTTCAGCTTGAATCCTTTCGCTGGCTGCAGGAGGATGGGCTGGCTCAGTTGTTTGACGAGGTCTCGCCTATTGAGAGCTTTAACGGCAACCTGAAACTGTACTTTCCCGGTTCAAAGGCGCGGGAAGCTCAGTTTGAACTCGGTTATCGCTTTGGGGAACCCAAGTACTCTGAAGAGGAGTGCCTCGAGCGAGATATTACGTATGCGGCCCCGATGTACGTCCAGGTTGTGCTCGACAATCGAGAGACGGGCGAGATCGTTGAATCAGAGATCTTTCTCGGCGACTTTCCACTGATGACCGACAATGGTACTTTTATCGTCAACGGCACCGAGCGGGTCGTCGTCAGCCAGTTAATTCGCTCCCCAGGCGTCTACTTTGATGTTGAGGAGGATCGTGTCACGGGGCGACGTCTCAGCGCGGCCAAGCTGATCCCCGACCGTGGAGCCTGGCTGGAGTTTGAGACCCGCAAGTCCGACTACATCAACGTCAAGTTTAACCGCAAGCGCACCCTGCCCGTCACCATTCTGTTGCGGGCCTTGGCTGCGATCGATGATTGGACGGGGGATGACGCCCTGGGTGGCGGAACGGACGAGGAGCTACTGGCGTTGTTCGAGGATGCCGATAGTAATCCCGGCCACCAGTACATTCCCACGACTATTAGGCAGGAGCCGACATGGGATCCTAGAGATGGGCGTACGTTGGCCGAAGAGGCATTGGTCGAGTTCTACCGCCGCATGCGTCCTGGGGATCCTCCCACGTTGGAGAACGCGCGCGAGTATTTGGAGCAGCAGCTCTTCGATCCGAGGCGTTACGACTTGCAACGCGTGGGGCGCTATAAGCTCAACCAGCGGCTCAAGCAAGAAACGGACCTTGAGCATCGCACTATTACAAAGCGCGACTTGGTGGCCCTGGTAAAGCACATGATCCGCATTAACAACGGTATCGAGGATGCTGACGATATCGACCACCTGGGCAATCGACGCGTCAAGACGGTGGGTGAGCTGGTTCAGAACAAGCTGCGCATAGGCTTGCGCCGTATGGAGCGGGTTGTGGTGGAGCGTATGTCGATCCGTGAATCCGACTCGCTGACGCCGGTTAACCTGATCAACATTCGGCCGGTAGTCGCGGCCATCCGCGAATTCTTTGGCTCGAGCCAGCTCTCGCAGTTCATGGAGCAGACCAATCCGTTGACGGAGCTGACGCACAAGCGCACGCTTTCGGCGTTGGGTCCTGGCGGTCTGCGACGTGAGAGGGCGGGGTTCGACGTGCGTGACGTGCATTACAGCCACTACGGACGCATCTGCCCCATCGAGACCCCCGAGGGTCCCAACATCGGTTTGATTGGCCGTCTGGCTACCCATGCGCGGGTCAATTCTTTGGGCTTTATCGAGACGCCCTATCGTAAGGTCGTCCGCATGGTAGAGCCCACCGTCGAGGCGCTCACCGGCCACGTCTTGCGGGAGGACGTGGTGAATCCGAGGAATGGCAAGGTCGTGGCCGAGGCAGAGACGGAGATCACGCCGAAACTGGCCAAGCAGATCGCCTCGCTGGACTTGGTGGAGGATATCCCCGTAGTGCCTGTGGTGAGCGACGAAACCTTGTACCTCTCTGCGGATAAAGAGGATCAGTACGCGATCGCGCAGGCTACAGCGCCATTGGATGAAAAGGGGCACTTTTTATATCCGCGCATCTCTGCCCGTCATGCCGAGCGGTTCGTGTTCGTGCCGCCGGAGAGGGTCGATTACGTCGACGTCGCTCCGTGCCAGATTGTGGGTATTTCAGCATCCTTGATTCCTTTCCTGGAGCACGACGATGCAAACCGCGCGTTGATGGGTTCCAACATGCAGCGCCAGACGGTGCCGTTAATCCAGCCTGAGGCGCCACTTGTGTCCACCGGTATGGAGTGGCGGGCGGCCCTTGATTCGGGCCAGGTGGTGCTGGCAGATTGCGATGGGGAGGTGGTTTCCGTCACTGGTGAAGAGATCGCGGTTCGCGCTGCCGACGGGCTGCACGTGTATCCCCTGCGCAAGTATCAGCGCTCTAACCAGAGCACTTGTGTCGATCAGAGGCCCGTCGTCCACAAGGGGCAGCAGGTGCAGGCAGGGCAGGTGCTCGGTGATAGTTCCTCTACTGAGAGCGGCGAGTTGGCGTTGGGTCAGAACGTGGTGTGCGCTTTCATGTCCTGGGAGGGCGGGAACTTTGAGGATGCGATTCTCATCAGCGAGCGGTTGGTGCGTGATGACAAATTCACGTCCGTCCATATCGAGAAACACGAGGTTGAGGCTCGTGACACCAAACTCGGTCCAGAGGAGATCACGCGTGACATTCCCAACGTGGGCGATGATGCGTTGAAGGATTTGGACGAAGAGGGCGTCGTCCGCGTTGGCGCGGAAGTCGGTCCTTTGGACATTCTGGTGGGCAAAATCACGCCCAAGGGCGAGAAGGAATTGAGTCCCGAGGAAAAGCTACTGCGGGCTATCTTTGGCGAGAAAGCTCGCGAGGTAAAGGACTCGAGCTTGCGCCTTCCTCACGGAGAGCGTGGCAAAGTGGTGGATATTCGGGTCTTTGACCGTGAGGAGCATCGCGACCTCAAGGCGGGCGTGGAAAAGATGGTGCGCGTCGGCGTGGCCCAGTTGCGCAAGATCACCGAGGGTGACAAGATGGCGGGCCGCCATGGCAACAAGGGCGTTATCTCCAAGGTGATGCCCGTTGAGGATATGCCTTTCTTGCCCGATGGCACGTCGATTGATCTGATCTTGAACCCCTTGGGTGTGCCCGGCCGCATGAACATCGGGCAGATTCTGGAGACTCACCTGGGGTGGGCTGCCCGTCAACTGGGTTTCCGCGCTGTGACGCCGGTCTTTGATGGCGCGAATGAGGTTCAGGTTGAAGCGGAGTTGGCGCGGGCTTGGCTCATCGATCGTGCTTGGGGTGAGATCTCCGAGCGGGCTTGGGCCTGGCTGAAAGCGCAGGAATATTCCCTGGAGACGTTGTGGGATGATGACGAAGCGCGCCGGCTCTACATCGTGGCTTGGCTGTCGGAGCACGGTTACGACGCAGACCGTTTGGCTATGGAGTACGTCTATGCCCGGCGCGCCGTGCTGCGCGAGTGGCTGCGCGAGAGAGGATACGAGCCGGACGACTTGCTCTCTTTTGACAATGACCCACGCACCTTGGATGAGCGGGTAGAGGTGGATCGGTATGCGCGGATAACCTGCCTGCGCATATGGTTGGAGGACTTGGGGCGAGATACGTCCAAGCTGGACGATGGAGCCGTGGAACAACTGGCCATGCAGGTGGGCTTGGAGACCGGCAGGCCGGTGCCTATTCTTGGCAAGATGATCCTCTATGATGGCAAGACCGGCGAGCCGTTTGATCAGCCGGTGACGATCGGTGTGATCTATATGATGAAGCTGGCTCACCTGGTCGAGGACAAGGTGCACGCACGCTCCACGGGTCCCTACAGTCTGGTGACGCAGCAGCCGTTGGGTGGCAAGGCCCAGTTCGGTGGGCAGCGTTTCGGCGAGATGGAGGTATGGGCGTTGGAGGCTTACGGAGCCGCCCATGCGCTTCAGGAAATGCTCACCATTAAGTCGGACGACGTGCAGGGGCGCGTCAAGACTTATGAGGCTATTGTAAAGGGCGAACCCGTCCAGGAACCAGGAGTCCCGGCGTCTTTTAAGGTGTTGGTGAAGGAGCTGCAGAGCCTTGGCCTGGCGGTCGAGGCGATTACCCAGGAGGACGAAGTCCTGCACTTTGGCAGAGATGAGGAAAAGACCAAGCCGCCTCGCCTGGGGATGGGGCTGTTGAGCCTGGGGAAGCAGGAGCATTAGCCCGCGATCGGCAGCGGTCGATTTTTTGCCGGGTATGAAGTAGATTGGATTCACTGTCGCCGAGGAAGCGATCTGGGTAGTTGACTTCTGGCGATTTCATGGTACAATGCGCGTTCGTCAGTGGTGACAGCCATAGTCCCTGTCACCCATTTAAAATGAAAAAGTTGTCTTATCGTTGAGGAGGCCATCGGCAGGGGTGGGTGGCCTTCTTTACTGGGTCTGGGGCTTGAGATTTATAAGCACGCGGGATGTTCAAGCCGAGACTGTTAAACGGGAGGTAGATGTGCCCACCATCAATCAGTTGGTACGCAAGGGAAGAACGCCCAAGCAACGCAAGTCCAAGTCGCCGGCGTTGCAATATCGATATAACTCCTTGAAACAGCGACGCTCGGTGGCTTCTAGTGGGGCTCCGCAGAAGCGGGGTGTGTGCACGCAGGTACGCACGATGACGCCAAAGAAGCCTAACTCGGCGCTGCGCAAGATTGCCCGTGTGCGATTGACCAATGGCATCGAGGTGACGGCCTACATCCCTGGTGAAGGACATACATTGCAGGAGCACTCGGTTGTGTTGGTGCGTGGTGGGCGTGTCCCCGACTTGCCCGGTGTGCGTTACCACATTATCCGCGGTGCGATTGATTCGATGGGTGTGGAGGGGCGTAACAAGCAGCGCTCCAAGTACGGAACCAAGCGCCCCAAGGGCAATTAATCTGGAGTATAAGGCAGGTAAATCATGCCACGACGATATCGTCCATCAAGGCGCAAGATCATTCCTGATGCTCGCTACAGCAGTATGCTGGTGGCTCACTTCATAAACAAGATTATGCGGGGTGGGAAAAAGAGCACGGCGACGCGTATTATGTACGATGCTATGGACATCGTAGGAGAGCAGATGAAGCGGCAGCCGCTGGAGGTACTGGAGGAGGCAATGAAGAACGTCTCGCCAGTTCTGGAGGTCAAACCCCGGCGCGTGGGAGGCTCGACGTACCAGATTCCGGTAGAGGTGCCGCCGCATCGCCGGGTTGGCTTGGCGGTGCGTTGGCTGTTGGCTGCGGCTAGTAGTCGTCCTGGTAAGTCTATGGCCGAGAAATTGGCTTCCGAGCTGATGGAGGCGGCGAATGGGACTGGGACGGCGGTTAAAAAACGAGAAGATACGCATCGAATGGCTGAGGCCAACCGTGCCTTTGCCCACTACCGGTGGTAGAGATTTCGGATTGACGGGTTTAAGATTTGGAGATCGGACCCTCGTTTTCGCGAAATCCGAAACTCTGAGATCGACAAATCTTAGATCGCGTGATGGTCACACAGAACCCGCTGAGCTACATACGGAACATTGGCATCATTGCCCACATTGATGCGGGCAAGACAACGACGACCGAGCGCGTTCTTTTTTACACCGGGCGCACCCACCGTATGGGCAACGTGGATGCGGGAACGACGGTCACGGACTGGATGGCGCAGGAGCGGGAGCGAGGGATCACGATCACGGCTGCGGCCGTGACCTGCTTCTGGGATCGTGATGGGCATCGCCATCAGATTAACATCGTGGATACACCCGGACACATTGACTTTACTGCTGAGGTGCAGCGCAGCCTGCGTGTCCTCGATGGCGGCGTCGTCGTCTTTGATGCGGTCGCCGGGGTGGAACCACAGTCAGAGACGGTGTGGCGACAGGCGCGGGCGTTTGGCGTGCCGTTGGTCGCCTTCGTTAACAAAATGGACAAGCTGGGCGCCGATTTTGCCCACGCGGTCGAGACGATCCGCGAGCGGCTTTTTGCAAACCCTGTAGCTATTCAGTGGCCTATCGGCAGTGAATCTAGCTTTCGGGGCGCGATTGACCTGCTCGAGATGCGGGCCGTCGTCTGGCAGGACGAGATGGGGGCAAAGCCCGAGTTTGCGGAGATACCCGCCGAGCTGGAAGCGATCGCGCTCGAGGCACGCGAGCGGGCCGTGGAGCAAATCGTCGAGACCGACGATGGGTTGATGGAGCTCTATCTGGACGGCCAGGAAGTTTCTGCCGCTCAATTGCGACAGGCGCTTCGACAGGCGACGTTGAGTGGTAAGCTCAATCCGGTTCTGTGTGGCTCGGCGTTACGTAACAAGGGAGTTCAACCCCTGCTCGATGCGGTGGTGGACTACTTGCCATCGCCGCTAGATGTCCCGTCGGTGGAGGGGGTCAACCCTTACACCCAAAAGCCCGAAGCGCGCTCCGCTGATCCGAACGAGCCGTTTTCGGCACTGGTCTTTAAAATTGCGACAGATCCCTACGTTGGCCGATTGGCCTACTGCCGGGTCTATTCCGGCAAGATGAAGGTGGGCTCCAGGGTGAGTAATGCCACCAAGAATCGGAAGGAGCGCATCAGCAAGTTGCTGCGAATGTTCGCCGATCGCCGTGAAGAGATCGAAGAGTTGAGCGCCGGAGACATTGGCGCGACACTGGGCCTGAAGGAAACCTTTACGGGCGACACACTGTGTGTGCCCAGCGGGCCGATCATCCTGGAATCGATCTCTTTCCCGGAGCCCGTCATCTCGGTGGCGATTGAGCCCAAGACGGCGGACGATCAAGATCGTCTGGCAGAAGGCTTGCAGCGGCTGGCTGAAGAAGATCCCACCTTTGTCATAAAGGTCGACGAGAACACCGGCCAGACACTCATCTCTGGAATGGGGGAGTTGCACCTCGAGATTCTGACCGATCGCTTGCTACGCGAGTTCAACGTAAGTGGGCGGGTGAGCCGCCCACGGGTCAGCTACCGCGAGACGATCACGCAGCGGGCTAAAGGCGAGGGGGTGTTCGACCGACAGACCGGCGGTAGAGAGCATTTTGGCCACGTGTGGCTGGAGGTTGAGCCGCTGTCCGGGGATGAGGGGTTCCTCTTTGAGGACCTCACGCGAGGCCGGATATTGCCTGGAGGATTCATCGGGGCGGTTGAGCGAGGATGCCGCGAGGCGATGGAGAGCGGTGTGTTGGCTGGCTATCGCCTGATGAACATCCGAGCCCAACTGCTTGATGCAGAGATGGACGAGGAAACGTCCTCGGAGTTGGCTTTCAAGGTCGCTGGCACGATGGCCTTCAACCAGGCGGTTGAGAAGGCGAGTCCGGTCTTTTTGGAGCCGGTGATGGATCTGGAAGTGGTTGTGCCGGATGGATACACCGGCGAGGTGATGGGGGATCTGAATGCTCGGGGGGCCGAGATCAGAGAGATGCTGGCTCGAGCGGATGGTGCGCAAGCGGTGCGCGCTTTTGTCACCCTGGCAAAGATGTTTGGGTACGCAACCGACCTGCGTAGTTTGACGCAAGGGCGGGGCACTTTTACGATGGAATTTCATCATTACGAAGAGGTAGATCAACAACGGATGGAAGCCATCTTGTATGGCGCGAGCTGGTAACACAGTTACATCATCCGAAAGGAGCGAAAAATGGCAAAGGAAAAATTTGAACGTACAAAGCCTCATATCAATGTGGGTACTATCGGTCACATTGACCACGGCAAGACGACGCTTACTGCGGCCATCACCAAGGTGTTGTCCCTGAAGGGATATGCCAATGCTGTGTCGTATGACGAGGTGGCCAAGGCGGACGCAAAGATGTTCCGTCGCGATGCGACCAAGATCTTGACCGTGGCCATTTCGCACCAGGAGTACGAGACCGACAATCGGCACTATGCTCACATCGACTGCCCTGGTCACCGGGATTATATCAAGAACATGATCACCGGCGCGGCACAGATGGATGGAGCAATCCTGGTCGTTTCGGCGGCCGATGGTCCGATGCCTCAGACGCGGGAGCACGTGCTTCTCGCTCGCCAGGTCAACGTGCCTGCCATCGTGGTCTTTTTGAACAAGGTCGACCTGATGGAGGACGAGGAGTTGCTGGAGCTGGTCGAGCTGGAGTTGCGCGAGTTGCTGGATAGCTACGAGTTTCCCGGCGACGAGACGCCTATCGTGCGCGGCAGCGCCCTGCAGGCGTTGACGAGCGAGAGCACCGATCCAGATGCACCCGAGTATCAGCCCATCTGGGAGCTGATGCGCGTGGTCGACGAGTATGTTCCCACACCCGTGCGGGATGAGGACAAGCCGTTCTTGATGCCCGTTGAGGACGTGTTCTCGATCAAGGGGCGTGGCACGGTGGTCACTGGCCGCGTGGAGCGTGGCTCGATGGTGCCCATGACCGAGGTCGAGATCGTGGGGCTGAAGGATACCCGCAAGACGGTGGTGACCTCGATGGAGATGTTCCGCAAGACGCTCGATAAGGTCGTCGCGGGCGACAATGCAGGTCTGCTGTTGCGTGGTGTGGACAGGGATGAGGTGGAGCGCGGTCAGGTCGTCGCGAAGCCTGGCTCTATCACGCCTCACACGCACTTTATGAGCGAGGTCTACGTTCTGACCAGGGACGAGGGTGGGCGTCACAAGGCCTTTTTCACTGGCTACCGCCCCCAGTTCTACCTCATGACGCAGGATGTGACCGGCGAGATCGTTCTGCCGGCGGGTGTAGAGATGGTAATGCCCGGCGACCGCGTGAACCTGGAAGTAAAGCTGATCCAGCCAGTCGCCATTGAGGAAGGCTCCCGCTTTGCCGTCCGCGAGGGTGGCTTGACCGTTGGTGCGGGCGTCGTCACAAAGATTATAGAATAGTCTAGGAATAAACTATGGCCAAGCAGAAGATCCGCATCAGGCTCAAGGCATACGATCATCGTGTGCTCGATGAATCGGCCAAGCGTATCGTAGAGACGGCAGAGCGCACAGGGGCTACTGTAGTGGGCCCAGTGCCGTTGCCGACCAAGATCGAGCGCTTTACCGTTCGTCGCTCAACCTTCATCGACAAAGACTCGCACGAGCATTTCGAGATTCGCACTCACAAGCGGTTGATCGACGTGGTCGAGCCGGATAACAAAACGATCGACTCGTTGATGCGGCTGAATCTGCCGGCCGGCGTGGACATCGAAATCAAGCTGTAGGATACGGAGACAATTTGAAAAGAGGAGGAGGGAGAAAAGTTGCAGCTCTCTCCTCCAAAATTGTGCCTACCGACGGGAAACAGTAAATGTTGCCCGGGGGCAACAATCCCCTGGGGAGGTTGTGGCGTGAAGGCTATTTTGGGTAAAAAAGTTGGGATGACGCAGGTATTCAATGAGGACGGCGAGGCGGTGCCGGTGACTGTCATCGAGGCTGGTCCGTGCTACATCACCCATATCAGGACGCCTGAGCGGGATGGGTATACCGCTGTGCAAATGGGTTTTGAGGAAGTAAAGCCTCAACGTTTGAGCGGCGGTGAAAAAGGTCACTTGGAGCGCAACGATTTGCCTCCGCTAAGACACCTGCAAGAGTTGCGTGTGCGGGAAGTGGATGTGGAGGAGGGACAGCGCGTCCTGGTGGATGTCTTTGAAGTTGGTGACTGGGTAGACGTGGTAGGTGCCTCCAAGGGGCGCGGGTTCGCCGGCGTGGTCAAGCGGCATAGCTTTAGCGGCGGTCCCACGACCCATGGCCAGTCAGACCGACAGCGCTCGCCGGGTTCCATCGGCGCTTGCGCGACGCCCGGTCGCGTGTGGAAAGGGCTGCGGATGGCTGGCCGTATGGGGGGCAAGCGCGTTTCGGCTCAGAGTCAGCGCGTGGAATTGGTGGACCCGGAGCGAAATCTGCTGGCGATACGCGGCGGCGTGCCGGGTGCCAAGGGCGGGTTGGTGATGATCAAACAAGCTCGCAAGTCGAAGGAGCTGCAGAGGCGACGCGGCGAGTAGCCTGTGAGGAAAATCATGGTTGTTCCAATGTACAACACCAAAGGTAAAAAAGTCGGCGAGGTCGAGTTGCGCCCTGCCATCTTTGAAGCCCCTGTCAACGTCTCGTTGATGCACCAGGCTTTTGTGCGCCAGATGGCAAATGCCCGGTTGGGCACGCACAAGGCCAAGTCCCGTGGTGAGAACAATCGAACCACGGCCAAGTTTTATCGACAGAAGGGTACGGGACGGGCGCGCCACGGCAGTCGCAATGCCAACCTGTTCGTTGGTGGTGGGATCGCTCATGGGCCCCTGCCGCGCACATACACCAAAAAGATGCCGCGCAAGATGCGACGCGCAGCATTGCGCTCAGCACTGTCAGCCAAGGTGGCTGGGGATCAGATCGTTGTGGTGGATGAGCTGGCGATGGACGCGCCCAGGACCAAGGAGATCGTAAAGGTGCTGGCGAACCTGGGGTTGGATGCTAACAAGACCTCTGGTCGCGTCTTGATCCTGCTGCCGGACCGGAACGAGTTGGTGGAAAAATCGACGCGCAATCTGCCGTGGGTCAAGACACTGCGAGCCGGCTATCTCAATGTCCGTGACCTGTTGGGATACGATCACGTGTTGATGTCCAAGGGCGCGTTGGAAGTGATTGAGAGTATTCTGGAGTAGGTGGCGATGAATCCCTACAAAGTTATTATCCGACCCATTGATACGGAAAAATCGCGCTATCAGGCTTCGGACCTGGGGCAGTACACGTTTGAGGTGGATCAGCGCGCGAACAAGATCGATGTGAAACGGGCGATTGAGGAGATCTTTGAGGCCGATGTTGTGTCGGTCAGAGTGCTCAATGTACCGGCCAAGGCCTCCAAGCGATATGGGCGTGGCCGCAGGCTCGTGCGTCGGTCGTCATGGCGGAAGGCTGTAGTTACCCTGGCGGAAGGCCAGCGGCTAGACCTGTTTGAAGGGGTGTAAAGTATGCCGGTAAAGACGTATAAGCCGACTTCACCCGGTCGACGGGGGATGACGGGCTTGACCTTTGAGGAAATCACCAGCACCGATCCGGAGCGCAGTTTGCTGCGTCCGTTGAGCAAGCAAGCCGGGCGTAATGCACAAGGTCGCATCACTGTGCGCCATCGCGGTGGCGGACACAAACGCCAATATCGCGTGATCGATTTCAAGCGCGATAAGGTGGACATTCCTGCAAGGGTGAAGAGCATCGAGTACGATCCGAACCGCTCGGCCCGCATCGCTTTGCTCGTGTACGCCGATGGCGAAAAGCGGTACATCATCGCCCCCTTGGGGTTGCAGGTGGGTGATGTGGTGCTGAGCGGCAATGATGCCGAGATTCGTGTGGGAAATACGTTATCGTTGGAGCGCATTCCCCTGGGGACGTTGGTGCATAACGTCGAGTTGGCTCCTGGCCGAGGCGGTCAGATAGTGCGCTCGGCAGGCACGTCGGCGCAGTTGCTGGCCAAGGAGGGGGAGTACGTGACGTTGCGCCTCCCCAGTGGCGAGATGCGTCTTGTGCGCAAGGAGTGCATGGCGACTGTGGGCCAGGTGGGCAACGTGGATCACGGCAACATCAAGTTGGGCAAGGCCGGTCGGCAACGCTGGCTTGGATGCCGCCCGGCGGTGCGTGGTTCGGCGATGACGCCTCGCGATCACCCCCACGGCGGCGGTGAGGGACGGTCGCCGATCGGTATGCCGAGCCCCAAGTCGCCTTGGGGCAAGAAGACGTTGGGCAAAAAGACGCGGCGTAACAAGTCTACCGACAAGTACATTGTGCGCCGGCGCGGCAAGCGGCGGCGATAGAATCGGGATTTTGTTGATCAGAGACTAGGAGTTTTGCAATGTCACGATCACCGTTAAAGCGACCTATACCGTACGTGGACCCCAAGTTGTTGCGGAAGATTGAGCGGATGAATCAGACCGGCGAAAAGCGGCTGGTTCGCACGTGGTCTCGAGCGTCGACTATTTTCCCGCACATGATTGGGCATACCATTGCTGTTCACGACGGCCGGCGACATGTGCCGATCTATATCACGGAGGAGATGGTGGGGCATAAGCTGGGCGAGTTTGCGCCCACGCGCACCTTCCGCGGGCACATTGCCAGGGAAAAGAAGGGCCGGGTACGGCCGATTTGAGGAGGAGATGGGTAGCATGACTCAGGTTTTGGCCCGGGCGAAGCACGTGCCGATGCCGGCGAGCAAGGTGCGGCGCGTGATTGATCAGGTACGTGGGATGAGCGCTGATGAGGCGTTGGACGTGTTGCACTTTTTGCCCCATGCGGCGGCGGACCCTGTTAGAAAGCTGATTCGCTCTGCTATTGCAAATGCAGAGCAGAACTTTGAGATACCACGTGACGAGCTGTATGTAGCCACGATCGTGGCCGATGAAGGGCCGGGGTTGATGCCAGGGAAGGGTTGGCGGCGGCGCTTTGGAGGACGTGGGCGCTGGCGGCCGATTCGTAAACGTTCTTCTCACATCACCGTAGTGCTTGAAGATCGCGAGATAGAAGAGTAACGCAAGGAGGCTCGGCTTGGGACGTAAAGTTCATCCGTATGGTTTTAGGCTTGGTGTGATTCGTGACTGGAAGGCGCGTTGGTACGCGGAGGGCGCGGAGTATGCCGGTCTGTTGCACGAGGATCTTGGGATTCGCCGCTATATCGCGGAGAGTAGCGGTAAGGCTGGCATATCCAATATCGAGATCGAGCGTTCGCCGAATCAGGTGTCGGTGACGATTTGGACGGCGCGACCGGGTATTATCATCGGTCGCAAGGGCGCCGCGGTCAAGATCCTGCGTAGCGAGTTGGAGGAGATAACGGGCAAGCACGTTTCTGTGGATGTGCAGGAGATCACGCAGCCTGAATTGGACGCCAAGCTGGTGGCGGAGAACATCGTTTCGCAGTTGGAGCGGCGTATTTCTCATAACCGGGCGATGAAGAGAGCCGTACAAGGGGCTATGCGAGCTGGCGCACAGGGCGTGATGGTGCTGTGCAAGGGACGCCTGCATGGATCCGAGATGGCGCGCGCGCAGTCGGTGCGCGAAGGGCAAGTGCCTCGACACACGCTGCGTGCTGATATCCACTACGCTCAGGAAGAGGCGCACACGACCTATGGCCGCATTGGGGTCAAGGTGTGGGTCTATATGGGGGAAGTGCTGCCGGAGGCCAAGGCGCAGGAGGAACCCTTCGTCGTTTAGGGTGCAACTGGGACATTTGAGCCGGATTAGGTAGGGGAGCAAGGGAATGTTACAACCAAAGCGGGCAAAGTATCGCAAGCAGTTTCGTGGCCGGATGAAGGGGCAGGCCACTCGCGGGACGACGGTCGCCTTCGGAGATTTTGGATTGCAGGCGCTAGAGCCCGCTTGGGTCACGGCGCGTCAGATTGAAGCGGCACGACGGGCTATCGTGCGTTTCGTGCGGCGGCGCGGAAAGTATTGGATCCGCGTCTTCCCCGACAAGCCGGTTACGGCCAAGCCTGCCGAGACCCGTATGGGTAAAGGCAAGGGGGCGGTGGATCACTACGTAGCTGTGGTCAAGCCTGGTCGGGTCATGTTTGAGCTGAGCGGCGTCACTGAAGAATCGGCGCGTGAGGCGATGCGCTTGGCTGCCCACAAGTTACCCATCAAATGCCAGTTTGTCAGGCGTGAGGGAGTTTCTGCTGAGGAATAGGACTGAGTCATATGCAAGCACGTGAGATTCGCACTTGGACTACAGAGGAAATGCAGGAGCGGTTAGATGATGCCTACCGGCAACTCTTTGCCCTGCGTCGCGATGAAGCTTCGGGCCGCCTAGCTGATACCAATCAGCTAAGGGCTGTGAAACGTCACATCGCTCAAATGAAGACGATTCTTCGTGAGCGTGAATTGGGCGCCGAGTTGATCGAGGTTGAGGGAGGCGAGGCACAGTGAAAGAACGGCGTAAGCGGCTGACGCGTCACGTGATAAGTGACAAGATGGACAAGACGGTGGTGGTACAGGTCGAGAGGGTGGCGCGCCATTCTCGGTACGGCAAGGTGTTGCGTGTGCGGAAAAAGTACAAGGCTCACGACGAACAGAACGGTTGCCATGTGGGCGATTTGGTGCGCATTGTGGAATCACGGCCTTTGAGCCGCGAGAAGCGGTGGCAGGTGGAAGAGATCGTGAAGCATGCTGAGGAGTTGCCGGAGCTTGCGCCTGGGGTGTTGGAGGTCGAGCAATGATTCAGCAGGAGAGCCATCTAAAAGTGGCCGACAACACAGGGGCGCGAGAGGCCCTGGTCATACGCATCATGGGTGGGTCAAGAAGGCGGTATGGCAGGGTGGGCGATATTGTCGTGGTGACGGTGAAACAGTCCACTCCGACTGCCCAAGTGAAGAAGGGGGAAGTGACACGGGGTGTGATCGTTCGCACAGCCAAAGAGTACCGTCGCCTTGATGGCTCCACCATCCGTTTTGACGATAACGCAGTGGTGCTTTTGGATGGACAGACTATGAATCCAAAGGGCACGCGCATTTTTGGGCCTGTAGCTCGAGAGCTGCGAGAGAAGGGTTTCATGAAAATCGTCTCGCTGGCTCCCGAGGTGCTTTAGGTTAGGGTCGTAGGAGTATTTAGGTGGGCAATCAGATTAAGAAGGGCGATACAGTAGAGATCATTTCAGGCGAAGACCTGGGCGCGCGAGGGACTGTGCAGCGCGTGCTGCCGAGGAAGGATCGGATCGTTGTTGCCGGCGTCAATGTCGTGAAGAAGCACCAGCGCGCTGTCCGGGCCGGACGTGGTGAGGTTCAGGCCGGTATCATCGAATTTGAGGCTCCTATCGATATCTCCAACGTGATGCTGGTATGCCCGCGCTGTGATGAGCCCACGCGTGTAGGGTTTACCCTGGATGAAGATGGGCAAAAGGTGCGGGTGTGCAAAACATGTGGCGAGGTCGTCGGCTAGATTTAGGTCAAGGTAGGAAGGCGAACTGATGCAACGTCTGCAAAAGCTTTATTACGAAGAAACGCGGCCCGCGTTGATAGAAGAATTCGGATACCAGAATATCATGGAGGCACCGCGCCTGCAAAAGATCGTCGTCAATGTAGGGGTGGGTGAGGCATTGGATGACGCCAAGGCCCTGGATCACGCGGTGCAGGATGTGGCGACTATCACCGGACAGCATCCGGTGATCACACGGGCGCGCAAGTCCATCGCCAGTTTCAAACTGCGCGAGGGGCGGGCAATCGGCGTCAAGGTAACGCTGCGTGGGGAGCGCATGTGGGCGTTTCTGGACAGGTTGTGCAACGTGGCTTTGCCTCGTCAGCGTGACTTCCGAGGTGTTTCTGACACTCTGGATGGGCACGGGAACTTTACACTTGGGTTGCGCGAGCAGTTGATGTTTCCCGAGATCAGCTACGATTCAATTGACAAAGTGCGTGGTATGGAGATCTGTATTGTGACTACTGCCAATACGGATGAAGAAGGGCGGCGGCTTTTAGAGTTGCTGGGGATGCCGTTCCGCCGTCGGGGCCAATAGCCTCGCGGAGACTGGTGACCTGGAATAGGGGAAGTAAAGTATGGCGAAAACATGCATGCCAATTCGAGAGACACGACGTGAGTACAAGGTGCAAGTGCGCAATCGCTGCAAGATATGTGGCCGACCGCGGGGTTATATCCGCCGCTTTCAAATGTGCCGCATTTGTTTCCGCGAGCTGGCCTTGCGGGGAGAAATCCCCGGTGTAGTAAAATCGAGTTGGTAAGGAAAATACAAGAGGTCTTATCAGATGACGACATCCGATCCTATAGCCGATATGTTAGCGCGTATTCGCAATGCGCAGGCGGTGAATCACTCGAGCGTAAGTATGCCTTCGTCCAAGATCAAGGTGGCGATCGCCAAGATTCTGAAGGACGAGGGATTCATAGAAGATTACCATGTGACGGCCGATCGTCCCCAGCCACAGTTGATGATAAAGATCAAATACTTTGGTGAGTGGAAAGATCGTCACCCGGTCATCGCTGGGCTGAAGCGCGTGAGCATGCCCGGGCGGCGTGTGTACACACGTGTCTCGGAGATACCGTGGGTGCGGAGTGGTATGGGGGTCGCTATTCTCTCAACGCCCAAGGGGGTGTTGACTGGTCAGCAAGCCCGTCGTCTGGGTGTGGGCGGCGAAGTGCTGTGCTACGTGTGGTAGGTGGAGGCGCGTAATGTCACGGATTGGTCGTATGCCTATCTCTCTGCAAGAGGGAGTGAGTGTTGATATCAAGGGTAACCATGTGATAGTCAAGGGGCCCAAGGGCACCCTTTCTCGTGATTTCCACCCTGATATGG
This sequence comes from Anaerolineae bacterium, assembly GCA_016931785.1. Taxonomy (GTDB): domain Bacteria; phylum Chloroflexota; class Anaerolineae; order B4-G1; family B4-G1; genus JAFGED01. Next base: position 15,002 of record JAFGED010000403.1, on the reverse strand, counting down.
AGGTGGCGGTCGAGGATGGTCAGTTGCTAGTGCGTCGCCCAACCGATCAGCGGCATCACAGGGCGCTGCACGGTTTGACGCGGGCGCTGCTGAATAACATGGTGATCGGTGTGACGCAGGGTTTCCAAAAGCAGTTGGAAGTGCAGGGTGTGGGGTATCGGGTCGATTTGCAGGGTGATCAGAGTTTGCTGCTGCAATTGGGTTTTTCTCACAATGTGCGCATCGCCCCGCCAGAGGGGATCAAGTTCGAGGTTGATTCCCGCACAAAAGTGATCACGGTGGATGGGGCCGATAAGGAGTTGGTCGGTCAGGTAGCAGCGGAGATTCGCGCTTGGCGGCCGCCGGAGCCTTATAAGGGCAAGGGGATTCGCTACGTTGGTGAGCACGTCCGGCACAAGGCTGGCAAGGCTGGCAAGATTGCCTAGAGTATTGACAAGCTGAGGTTGAGGTTTTTACTATGCCAGAGATTGATCGTCAAATGAGCCGTCTGCGGCGACACAGGCGTGTGCGAAGGAACGTGGTTGGCACACCGGAGCGCCCGCGGCTGAACGTATTTCGTAGTTTGCACCATATCTATGCTCAGGTGGTTGACGACAGCAAGGGGCACACGCTGGTTTCCGCTTCGACTGTTGACCCGGAGGTGAAGAAGCAGCTCAAGGGACTGGCAAAGACCGATCAGGCGCGCGTGGTAGGCAAGGTTTTGGCAGAGCGCGCACTGGGCCAGGGTATCAAGCGGGTGATCTTTGATCGGGGTGGGTACAAGTATCACGGTCGTGTGAAAGCCTTGGCGGACGCGGCTCGTGAGAGTGGGCTCGAGTTTTAACGGAGGCAGAATGGCCAGAGGGAACGTACGAGATCGTGAGGTTTTCGAAGAGCGAGATGAGCTGGACGAGCGCGTCATCGACATCACGCGAGTTGCGAAGGTCGTCAAGGGTGGTCGTCACTTTAACTTTCGCGTAACGGCGGTGGTGGGCGATAACCGTGGTCAGGTTGGGATTGGGGTCGGCAAGGCGCGTGGCGTGCCCGACGCGATTCGCAAGGCGACCGAGCGAGCGCGACGTGATATGCATCCCGTCGCATTGGTCCAGGCCACGGTTCCGCACGAGGTGACCGGGCATTGCGGCGGTGCAGATGTGCTTCTCAAGCCCGCTGCTCCCGGCGCGGGCGTGATCGCAGGAGGCGGCGTTCGCGCCGTCTTGGAGGCCGCGGGCGTGCACGACGTGCTCACCAAGTCGCGAGGCAGCTCCAACGTCCTGAACGTGGTGCGGGCGACGATGGATGCCCTGGGGCAGCTGCGCCGTGTGGAGGAGATGGCTCGCGAACGAGGCGTGCCTGCGGTCAAGGTAATGCCGTTCTGGAGGCGGGAGAAATGAGTGCCGCGAAAAAGGCTGAAAAGAAGGAAAAGTGTCTGCGCGTCACGCTGGTCAAGAGCATGATCGGGCAGTCATATAAACAGAAGCGAACGCTGCAGGCGCTGGGTTTGCGCCGGATGCATCAGTCGGTGGAGCAGAAGGATACGCCTGCCGTTCGCGGGATGGTCGCCAAGGTGAGTCACCTGGTGATGGTTGAGGAAGTTGGGTAGGGGGAGAGCGGTGAAGTTACACGATCTGAAGCCTGCTGAAAATGCGGTCAAGAAGGGCAAGCGTGTGGGGCGTGGCCCCGCGGCCGGTCAGGGCAAGACTGCCGGGCGTGGTATCAAGGGGCAAAACGCGCGCAGCGGTGGCGGCGTCAAGCCCTACTTTGAGGGCGGTCAGTTGCCACTCGTGCGCAAGCTCCCGTTTGCACGGGGTGTGGGGTTCCGTGATCCGTGGCGCGTGGAGTTCACGCCGGTGAACATAGAGCGGCTGGCCGGTTTCAGGAAAGGATCTGAGGTCACGCCGGAAGCTCTGGTCGACGCGGGTATCATCAAGAGCGCGGACGAGTTGGTGGTGATCTTGGGGCGTGGTGAGCTGACCAAATCGCTGCAAGTGAAGGCGCATCGTTTCTCGGTCAGCGCCAAGGAAAAGATCGAGGCCGCCGGGGGTACGGTGGAGGAGTTGCCCTGGCGGCGGGGTGGTTATCGGACACGGTAGGACGTTTGTCGATCAGTGACGGGTTGGGGGTGAATCGATGATACAGGCCCTGCGGAATGCGCTGACTTTGCCCGATCTGCGGCGCAAGTTGCTCTACACGGTGTTGATTCTCATTATCTACCGGCTGGCGGTGATCTTGCTGCCTGTGCCAGGGGTGGATCAGGAAGCGCTGGCGGATTTCCTGGCGCAGACTACCGGGGCGGGCCAGTTCTTTAACGTGTTGAATATGCTTTCCGGCGGAGCGATCGAGCGCTTTTCGGTGATGGCGAACGGTGTGCAGTCCTACATCACGGCTCAACTCATCGTCCAACTGTTACAGCCTATCGTTCCGGCGCTGGAGCGTCTGGCGGCGGAGGGGGAATCGGGCCAGCGCAAGCTTAACCGCCTCATCTATTACGTCACTATTCCACTATCGATGTTGCAGAGCTATGGATCGATTCAGCTCATCAACTCGTCGTACAGTGTCAAGATCTTGCCCAACTTTGGTTTTACGGCGGTGGAGAATATCCTGCCTACCGTCACAGTTTTGCTGTCGATGGTGGCAGGCACGATGATCGCGATGTGGTTGGGCGAGTTAATCTCGGAGCAAGGTATTGGCAACGGTATTTCGTTGATTATCTTTGGTGGTGTTGTATCTGGTGTCCCGCAGAATATCGTCTCTCTCTGGTCTCAGGGGTTGGATAAGGACCCGTCTGGGGGCATCAGCGTGTTGTTGTTGAGCATTATCCTGGCGATCATGGCTATCACGATGTTTGTGATCGTCGTGGTACAGGAGGGGCAGCGGCGCATCCCGGTGCAGTATGGCAAGCGCATGCGGGGCATGAAGATGTATGGCGGTGGGAGCACCCACATCCCATTGCGGGTCAACACGGTCGGCATGATCCCGCTGATTTTCGCGCAGGCTATTCTGACCTTTCCAGGGATCGTGGCTCAGTTCTTTGTCAATAACGAGTCGGTGGGGCAGTTTGCCAGTGGGGTGATCAGCTTCTTTACACCGGGGCAGAGTGCGTGGTATATCCCTCTCTATTTTGCTGCGGTCGTCGGTTTCACATATTTCTATACCGACGTGATGGTGCAGCAGCAGGACCTGCCCAATGCCTTGAAGCGACAGGGAGGCTTTATCCCGGGCATCCGGCCGGGCAAAAAGACGGCTGACTTTATCAACTCCGTTTATAGGCGGATCACGTTGGTGGGAGCGGTATTCCTGGGTGCTGTGGCGGTGTTGCCTCTCGTCACGGACGTGGTTCTTTATAGTACTCTCCAAATACGGACGAACGCACTGCTCATCACGGCCTCTGGCTTGATCATCGTAGTCGGCACGGTGCTTGATACGATGCGCCAGTTGGAAGCCCAGCTCTTGATGCGGCACTACGAGGGATTCATTTAATAGAGGCCGACGCCATGGGTATTTTCGTCGTGATGCTGGGACCGCCGGGCGCTGGGAAAGGGACGCAGGCCAAGCTGCTGGCCAAAGACCTGAACATCCCTCACGTGTCGAGTGGGGATCTTTTCCGCGATCATCTAGGGCGGAAGACGGAGTTGGGATTGCTCGCCAAGGGATACATGGACCGCGGCGATCTCGTGCCCGATGATGTGACGGTGGGTATGGTGGTCGAGCGCATCGGCCGGCCTGATTGCCAGGAGGGGGTCATCTTGGATGGCTTCCCGCGGACGTTGAGCCAAGCTGCCGCGTTGGACGGCGCGCTATCTGAGCGCGGGCAAAGCGTGACGGTCGTGCCCCTGGTTCAGGTGGCGGACGAGGAAATCGTCAAGCGGCTGACGGCCCGCCGGGTTTGCCGGAACTGCGGGGCTGTGTATAACTTGGTATTCAACCCGCCCGCTGTCGAGGGTGTGTGTGATGTTTGCGGCGGCGAGTTGTATCAGCGGGATGATGATAATACAGAGACGGTGCGCAACCGGCTTTACACATACCATAAAGAGACGTCGCCCTTGATCGGGTATTATTTCGCCAAGGGCTTGTTGGTCGAGGTCGATGGCAAGCAGGCGATTGAGGCCGTGCAGGCCAGCCTGCGAGTGGTCTTGGAAATGGCTGGGAAATAGCGTTGATCGTCCTAAAGTCAGCAGCCGAGATTAAAAAGATGCACCGTGCCGGCCAGGTCGTGGCCGAGGTGCTTGATACGATGCGGGAACAGGTTGCGCCAGGCGTGACGACGGCGATGTTGAACGAGACAGCAGAGTCGATCATCCGCGGGCACAATGCGATCCCGTCGTTTCTGGGGTATCCCCCCGGCAGTGTGCATCCTTTCCCGGCCAGCATCTGCGCGTCGGTGAATGAGGAGCTGGTGCACGGCATTCCCGGCCCGCGGGTGCTGCAAGAAGGGGATATTGTCAGTATAGACGTAGGGGCCATTCTGGACGGTTACCACGGGGATGCGGCGATCACACTGCCGGTGGGAGAGATCAGCCCGGATGCTCAGAGGCTGTTGGAGGTGACTGAGGCTGCGCTCTACGAAGGTATCGCTGCTGCTAAGGCGGGCTACCGCTCCGGCGATGTATCCGCTGCCATTCAGGCTTACGTAGAGGGGCATGGGTACAACGTCGTGCGTGAGTACACCGGTCACGGTATCGGCCGGAAGATGCACGAGGAGCCCCAGGTGCCTAACCATGGCCTCCGGGGACAGGGTGTGCGCCTGCGCAAGGGAATGACCATTGCGCTGGAACCGATGGTGTTGGTCGGCGCGCGGCACGTCCGGACGCTGGACGATCATTGGGCTGTGGTGTCGTGTGATGGGAAACTGAATGCTCACTTCGAGCATACGATCGCTATCACTGATGGTGAAGCAGAGATTTTGACACGTCGGGAAGCCTAGTACGAGAGAGCCTGACATTTGTAGGTGAGTTTGGGGAGGTGTGGTAAAATGAGAGTATCGCCTTCTGTGAAGCGGCGCTGTCCAAAGTGCAAGGTCATTCGGCGGCGTGGTGTGGTGCGCGTGATTTGTGAGAATCCAAAGCACAAGCAGCGACAGGGATAGAGGAGAAGACGTATGGCGCGTATTGCCGGTATAGACTTACCGCGAAATAAGCGGGTAGAGGTTGGACTGACGTACATCTATGGTATTGGGCACGCCATGAGCAGCGAGATTCTCGAAAAGGCCGGCGTGAGCCCCGATACGCGGATCAAAGACCTGACGGAGGCGGAGGTTGCTGCGCTGCGTGAGGTGATCGACCGCGAGTATCAGGTCGAGGGTGATCTGCGACGCGAGGTGCAACAGAACATTCGGCGCTTGATTGACATCGGATGCTACCGCGGGCTGCGTCACCGCCGCAATCTGCCTGCGCGCGGCCAGCGCACGCGCACCAACGCGCGCACGAAGCGCGGCCCCAAGAAGACGGTGGCAGGTCGCGGCCGTCGGCGTGGAATGAAGAAGAAGTAGTGAGGAGGATGAATGGCTCGTAGACAGGAAGCAGATCGCCGTCGCGTAAAGCGCCGGGTGAAGAAGAACGTGCCGCGAGGGCAGGCCCACGTCCACGCGACTTTCAACAACACGATCGTGACCATCACCGATCCGCAGGGTAACGTGCTCGGCTGGTCCAGTGGCGGGATGGTCGGGTTCAAAGGGTCGCGCAAGAGCACGCCGTTTGCCGCCGGACAGGCCGCCCGGCAGGTGGCCAGGAAGGCCATGGATGAAGGGATGGTCGAGGTGGACGTTTTCGTGAAGGGTCCCGGCCCGGGACGTGAAGCGGCGATTCGTTCCATCCAGGCAACGGGGTTGAAAGTGCGTTCTATCACCGATGTGACCCCAATTCCGCATAACGGTTGTCGCCCTCCCAAGAGGCGGCGGGTGTAGCCAGATACATACAGAGGATTAGAATTAGGAGAGAAGTATGGCCAGATATACCGGCCCGGTTTGCAAGCTGTGCCGTCGTGAAGGAGAAAAGTTGTTCTTGAAGGGCAATCGTTGTTTCTCGACCAAGTGCCCGTTCGAGCAGGGACGTGACTATCCGCCCGGTGAGCATGGGCGGATGGCCCGGTTTCGCCGCCGTCGCCCTTCTGACTATTCGTTGCAGTTACGTGAAAAGCAAAAGGTGCGGCGTATTTATGGCGTGCTAGAGCGCCAGTTTAGGCGTTACTTCCGGGAGGCAGAGCGCCGGTCGGGACTTACCGGCGAGAATCTGCTCGCGCTTTTAGAGAGCCGATTGGACAACGTCGTCTATCGGTTGGGGTTTGCCGACTCGCGGGTTCAGGCGCGCCAGTTGGTACAGCATGGGCACTTTGTCGTCAACGGCCATCGCACGCATGTACCATCTTACATTGTCCGTCCCCAGGACACGGTCTTGGTGCGCGCGGGAAGCCGCAAGAGCGAGTACTTTAAGGAGCGTGCAGAGCAGTTGGACGAGGGGGCGGTGCCAACCTGGTTGAGCCTGGATGTGAAGAACATGACGGCCCGAATGGTGCAGACGCCTGGGCGAGGAGACATCGATTTGGCGGTGGACGAGCAGTTAATTGTAGAGTATTATTCACGCTAGGGGTGTTCACGGCGTGTTCCTTATGTCGATCAGAGGGTAGCCGGATATAGAGGAGGCGACGCTTGTCAGTCCCAGTTTTGCCAAAAGTTGAGACAGATGCAATTTCCCAGACCTATGGCCGGTTCGTGATCGGTCCGCTAGAGAGCGGTTTCGGGGTCACGCTAGGCAATGCACTCCGAAGGGTGTTGCTCTCTTCGCTGCCTGGTGCAGCGGTGGTTTCGATCCGCATCTCTGACACTGCGCACGAGTACGCAACTATCCCGGGTGTGCGGGAAGATGTGATGCAGGTTATCCTTCAGGTTAAGCAATTGCGCCTGAAGATGGATGGTGAAGAGCCGATGCGCATGTCCCTGCAGGTACAGGGCGCGGGCACGGTGACCGCGGGCGACATCAAAGCTCCGCCGGAGATCGAGATTCTGAATCCGGATCTCTATCTCTTCACCGTCGACGCCGCCAAAACCCGTCTTGATATCGAGTTTGCGGTAGAGCAGGGCCGCGGCTACATGCGAGCCGACGAACGCGGGCGGATGCCCATCGGCGAGCTGCCTGTGGACGCCATATTCAGCCCTGTCCGCCGCGTTGCTTTTGATGTCGAGCGGGCGCGGGTGGGCCAGATGACCAATTATGACAGTTTGACTGTCGAGGTCTGGACCGACGGGCGGATGGCGCCTTTGGATTCTCTCAAGTACGCTGCACGCAATCTGGTGGCTCACCTGCGGTTGGTCGCCGGGCTCACTCTTGAAGAAGAGGAGCCAGCCGAGGAGGAGGAAGGACTGCCGCGCGAGATCTATGAGGTGCCCATCGAGCAACTCGATCTGAGCGTGCGCGTGTTCAATGCGCTTAGACGCACTGGCATCACCAGTGTGGGCGAAGTGCTAGAGATGTTAGCGTTGGGAGACGATACACTGTTGACTATCCGGAACTTTGGCCAGAAATCGTTGGACGAGTTGAGAGATTGTCTTCAGGAGCGGGGGTTCCTGGATGAGATTGAGGGTGGAGGTGGATAAATGCGACACCACGTCGCTGGTAGAAAGCTAAGCCGCTCCTGCGGTCATCGTACGGCCCTGCGCCGCAATTTGGTGGCGGCGTTGTTCCATCGTGGGCGTATTGAGACGACCGAGGCGAAAGCTCGGGCTATCCGTGGGCAGGCGGAGAAACTGATCACGCTGGCCAAGCGAGGCCTGGCGGCAGGGGAAGAAGATTCCGGCCGGGGTGTGCATGCGCGCCGATTGGCGGCTGGTCGCATGGCCCGCTGGGCGACGGATGCCGAGGGAGTGCGCGTGGACGTTGTGAAAAAGCTCTTTGAGGAGATTGCGCCGCGCTATATGGACCGTCCTGGTGGTTACACGCGCATGTACAAGTTGGGGCCGCGCAAGGGCGATGCCGCGCCGATGGCGTTGCTGGAGTTGGTTGAAGAGTAGCCGGTGGGTGGCGCGACGATGCGCGTGCGTGGGCTCGTCGCCTACGATGGGACGGAGTACAGCGGATTTCAACGTCAGGCCAATGCCTTAACCGTCCAGGAGGTGTTGGAAGCAGCTCTCGCTCGGGTGACGGGCAGCACTCGGGAAGCGGTCACCGTTCTGGCGGCGGGTCGGACCGACGCTGGTGTACATGCTACTGGACAGGTCGTCGCTTTTGACACAGCTTGGCGGCACGGACTGGACAACCTGTGGCGGGCACTGAACGCAGTTTTGCCCGCCGACGTTTCTTTTTTACAGCTTGAGGAGTGCGCGGCGGATTTCCACCCGCGCTACGATGCTCGCAGCAGGCGGTACCGGTACACGGTGTGCAACACGCCGGTGCGCTGGCCTCTGGCCTTGCGGTACAGCCTGCACGTGGTTGCGCCACTGGATGTAGCAGCAATGCAACAGGCGGCGAGATCGCTCGTAGGTGAGCATGACTTTGCTGCTTTCGGGCAGCCGTTCAAGCCAGACCGCACCACCGTACGGCGGGTGCTGGCGGCTAAGTGGGAGGAGAAGCCCTCCTTCAGTTGCGCTTGTGATGAGCGCACTCAGGGCTTGCCCTGGTTGAACTTTGACATTGAAGCGAATGCCTTTCTTTACCATATGGTGCGCAGCGTCGTCGGCACGCTGCTCCAGGTGGGACGAGGCGAGATGACGGTGGAGGAGTTTGCGATGGTGCTGGCGTCGCGTGATCGCAGCCAGGCCGGACCGACGGCTCCCCCGCATGGCCTGTGCTTGGTGGAAGTAAAATACTGAGGTATCTACTCAGGCTGTTCGCCCGAGCAGTGGTCCTCGCTCAAAAAGGGGAGAGATGGGAGGGTCGAGGACGGCGAAGCCGCCCTCGAACCTCCCGCCTTCCTCCTCTTTTTGTCGCGAAAGGTGACTGCGAAGCAGGGCTGAGTAGTTACATACTGAGATTCTCTAGGGCACGAGTCATCGGCGGTTTGATTGAAAGGAGGCTCAACATGCTGTGTCCAGTTTGCGGTCAGGAGAATCGTGAGGGCGCGCAGTTTTGCGCTGGTTGTGGAGGCCAGCTTGGGATAGAGCCGCGAGCTGCGGTGGCAGCCAAACCTACACCGGTCGAGATGCTGAAGCGGCACAGGTTAGCCATTGGAGGGGGGATAGGTGGCATAGTCCTGCTGTGCCTGGGCGTCGTCTGCATCGCAGTTGTCGCCCTGTTGGTCCTTCCGAGCTTGGGCGGCCGCGACGAAATCCTGCTCGCCTTCCCAAACGGGGATGGCGAGGCGGATCTGTGCTTGCTGAAACTGGGGCAGGATCAGGACCAGGGGACTCTGCTGGCAGAGGGTGTTCAGAGCACCTATCTATCTTTTCCATTGATCAAGGATGGTGTGTACCAGAGCAGGATAGGGGGAAGCTACGGTGCTTTTCTGCCTGACTCGGATCGCCTGTTCTTGTGGTATCGTCTTGACGATGATATCGTGATCCAGCAGATGCGCATCGGGGATGCAGAGCCGATCGAGGTCTTGGAGTCCGGTGCGGATAGTCTGGCGGTAGGCTTCTTTATCAAACCCGGCCTTTTTGCCGTGCGCGAGAACATGGATGGTCAGGCGCGCTGCCACGTTGCCAAGCTTGGACAGGAATCCGAGCAGTTGGCCAAGGCGGACTATTGCTACTTTTCCTCCGATGGTTCGGCGCTTCTGTATAAGGACGAAAGCAGTCGCGGCGAAGCGACGCTGACCGTTGTAGATATCGCGCGGCAGAAGGAGGAGGTCCTGCTCGATGAGTTTGAGGGTCTTGGTTCGACTGCGCTTTCGTCTGATGGTTCTCGCGTCGCCTATGTCCAGGAGGATGGCGGAGAATACCAGTTGTTCCTGATGGAACGACGTTCTGGCGAAGAGGTCGAGGTCACCGACGAGGTCGCCAGCGTCTACTTCTTTGGGTTCCCTCCTACTGGTCGCGAGCTGTATTACAGCATCAGAGAGGACGAAGATGACGACGAGGTGCAGCTTTACGCACTTTCAGAGAGTGATCAGCCGATTGCAGAGGGAATAGAGATCAGTTTGGACTTTTCCCCGGACGGTCGGTATATGTACTATGTCGTCAGGGACGATGACGGCCAAGGGACGTTGTACGCGCGGCCCGTTGCAGGCGGCGAAGGCGTCGAGGTGGCTGAGGGCGAAGGTGTTATGTTCGAGGCCGTCCGCACGAGTCCTGCCAGACTACTCGTCGTAGTTCTGGAGGGCGAAGACGTGACCCTTCTCAGTGCTGATTACGGCGGCAACGCCGTCGTCGAGTTGTGGTCTGGTGATGACGTCGATCTCAGGGATGGCGCGTACCTTCTCAACAATTCGATGCTGTATCTCAGGATAGAGGACCAGGGGGATGGCGAGGACGCCTTGTTCGTCACGCCGGTGGACAAGGATACGGGGTTCTATTTGTTGGAGGATTGGGATTCTATTCAACCGATGGCGCTATCGCCCAACAACCGCACCTTGGTCTTTTCGGCGGTCGAGGACAGCGGAGATGATCCGGTGCTGTACAGCGTTGAGGTCAAAGATGGCGCTGAGCCAGTTGAGTTGGACGACGATGCGGAGGGATTGGTGAACGCCGTATTCACATCCGATGGGCGGTACGTGATCTACACCGCCATCACGGGTGATGATTCGGACGACAGAGAGGTCCGCAGGGTGCGGGCCGATGGTGGGGAGGAGTACGAAACGCTTTACGAAGAGGCGACGCTGGTCGATGCGCGCTGGGCCGATCGAAATACCTTCTGGTATTTTCAGTAGACTTGGGCGTTCAAAGACAAATTGCAAACTGTTTTTGAACGCGGCCTTGGCCCGATTCCGGCGTTTTCATTTGAAGAAAGGTTATCAGCTAGGAGTAAATGATCGTGAAGAAGACTTATGTGACAAAGGAAGAAGATGTCCAGCGGGAATGGTACGTGGTGGATGCCAGCGGGCAGACCTTGGGGCGGTTGGCAGCCCAGGTAGCGAGTGTCTTGCGTGGCAAGCACAAGCCTGTCTACTCGCCTTCGGTGGACGCCGGCGACTTTGTGATCGTCGTCAACGCTGAAAAGGTGCACGTGACGGGACGTAAGTTGGATCAAAAGATGTATTATCGACACTCGGGCTATCCCGGTGGGCTCAAGGAGATCACGCTGCGCAACTTGCTCCAGCAGCATCCCACTCGGGTGATCGAGCACGCGGTGCGGGGTATGTTGCCAAAGAATCGGCTGGGGCGGCAGGTGTTCGGACACTTGAAGGTCTATGCCGGCCCGGAGCATCCCCACGAGGCGCAACAACCCAAGGCGCTAGAGTTAGGATAACGGATAGGAGAGAGAGCATATGGAGTACTATGAAGCAGTTGGACGGCGCAAGACCGCTACCGCTCGAGCGCGTCTCTTCCCCGGGGGCGATGGTTCTATCGTCGTCAACGATAAACCTGCGGAGCAGTTTTTCCCTCGAGGTATGGACATGCTCGCGCTCAAAGCGCCGCTTCAGGCGACGGCGACGGAGCATCGATTCAATGTCAGCGTTCAGGTGCGGGGTGGGGGAATCGGCGGCCAGGCCAGGGCGGTTCAGCTTGCCATCGCGCGAGCGCTGTTGAAGGTGGATCCGGACTTGCGGTCCGTTCTGCGCAAGGGCGGTTATCTCACCCGCGACGCGCGGGCCAAGGAACGTAAAAAGCCCGGGCTTAAACGTGCTAGGAAGGCCCCTCAATACACGAAACGTTGAGGAAATTGCTTAATTCTGCAATATGAATTGCGCAAAAAGCGAGGTCGCTGGCGACCTCGCTTTTATTTTCGCACTACGGCATAGGCTGCTAATGCGTCTCCAAGACGTTTTTCGTGTTTAAGGTGGGGTATCAAACACTGCAGCAGTCTAGCTATCTCACGGCGGCAGTGTACGTTGAGCCCCCAGGTGTCTTTGTTGCGGACGATACCCGCTGCGTTGGTATAACCTGCTGGGACCACGATGGTGGGTTCTGAAAGTGAGAATCCTTGGGCTGTCAGTTGTTTCCAAGTGTCCTTTTGAAATCCTGAATCATAGCTTTGAATATCCAGGCGCGCACTGTGGTTACCTGCAATCCGAATTGAGCCATCTGCATCTATGTAGCCGGCGAGGAAAGCGAAGAAACATTCGGTATCCGCCAATACCCAATCGGGGATGCGGTCTTCCTTGGGTAGCAGGAAATCGAAGCTGTCGTCCAGACGGGCCTGCATAAAGACCTTTTTATCCGGCCGGTGGTGCTCGTAAACGTGACCGTAGCGGTCGAATAGCTTGTACATCAGGTCGACTTGTTCTTGACACGTTGTCGTCATGAGCACCTCGATGGACAGTTCGGCGCGGCGCACGGTGAGATCGCCCAGGCGAAAGCCGACGAGGTAGGCTTTCTCCAGTGGATCGCCGCTGAAATTGTGGCGCAGGTAGCGCTCGCGCCAGGGTGAGCGGGCCGCGATGCCAAACCTGCTCATCTTTCGGCTCACCGTCGCCGCACTGCAATCGTAAGCCTCGGCGATGGCTTCCAGGGTCATTCCCTCTTCTGCGTATAGCCGTCTCAGCTCATCCTCGCCCAGCTCGACCGCGTTGTGTGCCCACGGCGCTCGTCGTTCGATACCGTATTGGGCCAGCTTGTTGCGCACCGCGGTCTCGCTACAATCGAGCCGTTCGGCGATGGCGGCTATCGAGAGTTGCTGCCCTGTATACCACTCCCGCGCCAATTCCTCGGGCAGGTCGATCCCACGGCTCAACTGCGCGCTTTCCGAGGACGTGCGGCGGGGGATGTCGTACTCCTGCATACGGCTGCGAATAACGTCCTCGCTGCAATCCAGGCGGGCGGACACCTCGGGGATGGAAAGGCCCTGGCCCCAGTAAAGCTCGACCAGCGCCTCGCGTTCGATGGCGATTCCCTTGCCCAGGCGAATCGCCCGGGAGCGCGAGCGCATCGGGATGTTGTATTCCTTCAGTCGCTTGCGCACGGCGGTTTCGCCGCAGCCGAGCTGCAGGCCGATTTTCCTCGGACTCTGGCCTTGTTCCAGGTAAAGATGCTGCAAGGTTTCCTTTGGTATGTGCTTTCGGTGAGCAGGCATTGCTCGATACCCTCCTTTGTGGTATGATGCCGCACGGAATCGTACATGGATATTGTACTGTAGAACATATGTTCCGTCAAAAAGGGGAAGCCGATGTCAATTACCATTGTCGGCCTGGGTCCTGGGGATCCACGCCATCTGACGCGAGAGGCATGGGAGGTGCTGGAGGCGGCGAGGGAGGTGTGGCTGCGTACGGAGCGCCATCCAACCGTGGCCGGGTTGCCGGCCGGTTTGGCGTTGCATTCCTTCGACGCGCTCTACGAGGGAGCGGAGGACTTTTCGCAGGTCTATGAGGCCATTGCCGCCGAGGTGCTGCGGCTGGGCCGGCGACCGGAGGGAGTGGCCTACGCCGTGCCAGGCCACCCGCTGGTGGGAGAGGCGGCAGTAGCTCGTCTGCTTGCACTGGTCGGGGATACCGGGTTGGACGTGCGTATCGTGGAGGGGTTGAGCTTTATAGAGCCGACACTGACGGCGCTGCGGATCGACGCGCTGCCCGGCCTGCAGGTATATGACGCGGTGGAGGTGGCGGCGCTCCATCACCCGCCGCTCAACCCCGATCTGCCGGCTTTGCTGCCCCAGCTCTATAGCCGGGCCCTGGCTGCCGACGTCAAGCTGACATTGATGAACCAATATCCCGACGACCACGAGGTGGCGCTGGTGCGCGCCGCCGGAACGCCGGAAGAACAGGTCGTGCGTCTGCCGCTGTACGAGCTCGACCGCCAGGACGTCGAGCACCTGACCACGCTGTATGTGCCGTCACTGCCCGGCGTCGCCAGCTTTGAGGGGTTGCAGGAGACGATGGCCCAGCTCCGCGCGCCGGATGGCTGTCCCTGGGATCGCGAGCAGACCCACGAGAGCCTGCGCGGGACGCTTCTGGAGGAGGCGTACGAGGTGGCGGCGACCATCGATGCCGCCGCGGCCGGCACGGGCGACGTGTGTGCGTTGCAGGAGGAGCTGGGCGACCTGTTGTTGCAGGTTTTGATCCACACCCAGATAGCTACCGAGGAGGGCGAGTTCAAGATGCCCGCCGTCATCTCCGGCATCGACGGCAAGCTCAAACACCGCCATCCTCACGTGTGGGGTGGGCGCGAGGTCAGCGGCACAGACGAGGTGCTGCGGCGTTGGGAGGAGCTCAAGCGGGAGGAGAAGGGAGAGAAGCGGTCGGTGTTTGATGGCGTGCCGGCGGCGCTGCCCGCGTTGCAGCAGGCGGATACCTATAGCCGCCGTGCGGCCCGCGTGGGGTTCGATTGGAGTGACCCTGCCGGCGTGGCCGACAAGGTGCGCGAAGAGGTCGCCGAGGTCGAGGCTGCCGCTACACTGGAGGCACGCGAGGCCGAGGTGGGTGACTTGCTGTTTGCAGCGGTCAATTGGGCGCGTTGGCTGGATGTCGACCCAGAGGTGGCGCTGCGGCAAGCGAACGCACGCTTTGCGCGCCGTTTTCGCGCTATGGAGCGGATGGCCCGCGAGCGCGGCCTGGATATGACGGCGATGGACATCGACGCGTTAGAGTCGCTGTGGCAGGAGGCAAAGTTGGCAGCGTAAAAGCGAACCCCCACTCGTCGAGTGGGGTCATATGTGGAAAAGCAAGCCGCGTTGTGGTGGGTATGGCAAAGCGGGGGATTTGGGGACGGCAGATGAGTGAAGATTGCACAGGCTTTTCCCTTAGGAAACTCCCCAGCGCAAAGCGCTGGGGAGTTTCACCTAGTCGGGGCGCGGGGATTTGAACCCCGGACCTCACGGTCCCGATCCGTGCGCGCTGCCGAACTGCGCTACGCCCCGAATATTGCGGTGTTATTATACCTGAATCAAATCGTTTGGCAACTTGGGTGTGTGTCAGTTTTGGGACAAGTTGACTTCGCCGCTATAGACATACCCCGGGTGTGTTTGTTCTCTGGGGCGTATACGCTGCTTGTGAGGAAATGGTGT
>JAFGED010000402.1 GCA_016931785.1 Anaerolineae bacterium | reverse complement strand
CCGCAAAGACGCAAAGGCGGGCGTGCCCGCCCGAACGCCAAGTTTTCCAATTTTTTCTTTGCGCCCTTCGCGGCTTGGCGGTTCAAAATGTGGCGAAATCACTACAGCGACGGCATCTCGATCGCCTTGTCGCGACGCCCCTTCATGGGCATCTCCATCGACTTGGGATAGCGCTCCGGCAGGCGGGAGACCCCGTCCAGCCGCTTCAGCGCATCCCCCTCCAACTGCCACCCGGCAGCCCCCAGGCTGTCGCGCAGTTGCTCGACGGTGCGCGCCCCGACGATGGCCGAGGTGATCGCCGGCTGCTCCAGCACCCAGCGCACGGCGACCTGGGCCTGAGTGCGCCCCAGCCCCCGCGCCACATCGAGCAGGGCCCGCAGCGTCTCGTCGGCGTTGGCGGCCAGGTAGCGCCGCGGAAAGACCCACCCCTCCTCCGAGCGCGTTCCAGGGAGCTCTCGCTGGCCGGGCTTGTATTTGCCCGTGAGGAATCCCCCGGCCAGCGGGCTCCACACCGCCACGCCCAAACCTTTGTGCTGGCACAGGGGAATCAGCTCCTCCTCGATATCGCGCACCACGAGGCTGTACTGCGGCTGGTAACATTCGAAGCGCGCCAGGTTCTCGGTCTCGCTGATCCACAACGCCTCCGAAAGGCGCCACGCCTCATAGTTGCTGCAGGCGATGTAGCGCACCTTTCCCTGGCGCACCAGGTCGTCCAGCGCCCGCAGCATCTCCTCCAGCGGGGTTTGCACGTCCACGTGATGGATGTAGTAGAGGTCCACGTGGTCGGTCTGCAGCCGCCGCAGGCTGGCCTCGATGGCATTAAAGATGTGCACGCGCGACATCCCCGAATCGTTGGGACCAGGGCCGGTCGGGTTGAAAAACTTGGTCGCCAGCACCACATCCTGCCGCCGCCCTCTGAGCGCCTTGCCGAGCAGCACCTCCGACTGGCCCCCGGCATAGGTGTTGGCCGTATCGAAAAAGTTTATCCCTGCGTCCAACGCCAGATCGACGATGCGCTTGGCCTCGCCCTCGTCCACACTGTACCCAAAGGTCATCGTTCCCAGGCAAATCTCAGAGACCTTTAACCCGCTGCGTCCCATTCTGCGATATTCCATCTACCAACTCCTCTTGAAAGAATGCTGGTATCTTCTCAATAACCCGGGGGCGGGGGGGGCGAGGGCGGCGTATCCGCCCCCCATTCTCCCCTACTTATTGAGAAGATACGAATGCTGCCCCAACTGTACTACAACCCATCCAACTGGGCAAGTCAGGTGAAAACATCGAGATATTGCCCACGCCAGCGGTTGACGAAAACTTTTCTTTACTTTCGTTTGCTGCTTTTTCATTGACAAATGAAAGTAAATGTGATATGATGCAAACGTCATCTTTTATCGGCGGACTTCTTGCCCCATCCTCCTTACATCCCCTTTCCTGCGCATGGAAAGGGGAAGAAAACGCGGTCTCTGAGGGTGCTTGGCATCCTCAGAGACCCTACAAAAAGACTCCCTATACACATAGGATAGCGAACAATCAGTCACGAATTATTCCAGCAAGAACGTCGAGAGCAGATCATCACCCTGCTAGAGCGAGCCGGGCGCGTGTCGGTCGCCGACCTCAGCGAGCAGTTCGGCGTATCGCAAGCCACGATTCGCTCCGACCTGGACGCCCTCGCCGCGCAGGGCTTGCTGACCCGTGCCCACGGAGGCGCGGTTCCGCTCGACCAGAACCGCCTCGAGCTTTCCTTCGATTTCCGCCGCAGGCTGCACGCCACCCAGAAAAGCCGCATCGGCGCGGCCGCCGCCGCCATGATCAAAGACGGCGAAGCGATCGTGCTCGACGCCAGCACGACCGCGCTGGCGGTGGCGACCCAGATCGGCGAGCGCCGCGAGCTGACCGTCCTCACCAACGGCATCCTCGTCGCCCTGGCCCTGGTCGATTCGCCCGACATCACCGTCGTGATGCCAGGGGGGTTTCTGCGGCGCGACTCGATCTCCATGGTCGGAGACGAGGGGCACGAGTTCATCGAGCGCTTCAACTTCCAGAAGGGCTTTTTCGGCGCCAAGGGGATCACCCTTGAAGACGGCCTGACCGACGTCAACAGCGCCGAGGTGACCGTGAAACGAGACATGGTCGCCCACGCCAGGCAGGTGATCGCCATCGTGGATAGCAGCAAGTGGGGACAGGTCGGGTTTGCCTCCTTTGCCTCGATCGACGAGGTGAACTGCGTCATCACCGACGAGGATGCGCCCTCCGATATGGTCTCTACCCTGCAAGAGGCTGGCATAGATGTAGTCATCGCTTGAGCGCGCAGATTCAAATCTTGGAGGTGTGGTATGAAACGCGTCGGATTTCTGCTCAAAGTGAAAAGGGATATGCTGGAGGAGTACAAAAAGCGCCACGAGGCCGTGTGGCCCGAGATGCTCGACGCCCTGCGCCGAACCGGCTGGCACAACTACTCGCTGTTTATGCGGGAGGACGGGCTGCTCTTTGGCTATTTCGAGGCAGAGGAAAGCTTCCAGGCTTCCCTTGACGGTATAGACAAGGAGGAGATCAACGCCAGGTGGCAGGATCATATGGCCCCCTTCTTCGAGGGCACGGGCGATCACGCGGACAAGATGATGGTGGAACTAGAAGAGGTATTCCACCTCGATTGAGCGTCGGAAGGAGAAAAGACGATGGGCAATCAATTGACAGAGAAACAAATCCAGGACGCCTACGCACTGGCAAAAGAGCGGTACGCCGCTCTAGGTGTGGATGCCGACGCGGCGATGGACACTCTCGCGCAGATCTCTATCAGCCTGCACTGCTGGCAAGGAGACGACGTGGGCGGCTTTGAAAACCCCGATGCTGAATTGGGGGGCGGCATCGCCGCCACGGGCAACTATCCCGGAAAGGCCCGCACCGCCGACGAGCTGCGCGGCGACCTTGACAAAGCCTACAGCCTGATCCCCGGCACGCATCGCCTCAACCTGCACGCCATCTACGCCGAACCGAAAAGCAAGGTCGAGCGCAACGCGTTGCAGCCGGCCCACTTTGCCGCCTGGGTCGATTGGGCCAAGGAGAAGGACCACGGCATCGACTTTAACCCCACCTGTTTCTCCCACCCGTTGGCCAAGAGCGGCTTTACGCTTTCCAGCTACGACGCGGGAGTCCGCCAGTTCTGGATCGAGCACTGCATCGCCTGTCGCAAGATCGGTGAGCACATCGGGCGCGAGTTGGGCACGCCGTGCGTGACCAACATCTGGATTCCCGACGGTTATAAGGACATCCCCGCCGACCGCAAGACACCGCGCCTGCTGCTCAAAGATTCGCTGGACAAGGTCCTGGCCGAAAAGCTCGATCCCAAGTACAACCTGGACGCGGTCGAGTCCAAGCTCTTTGGCCTGGGGTCGGAGAGCTACGTCGTCGGCTCGCACGAGTTCTATTTAGGCTACACGGTGGCCAACCAGGTGCTCCTCTGCCTGGATAGCGGTCACTTTCATCCCACCGAGGTGATCTCGGACAAGATATCGTCGGTCCTGACCTTCTTGCCCGAGATCCTGCTGCACGTCAGCCGGGGCGTGCGCTGGGACAGCGACCACGTGGTCATCCTCTCCGACGAACTGCAGGCCATCGCGCAGGAGATCGTGCGCGGCGGCTACCTGGACCGCGTGCACATCGGCCTGGACTATTTCGACGCCAGCATCAACCGCGTGGCGGCGTGGGTCATCGGCACGCGCAACGCGCTCAAGGCCCTGCTGATGGCGCTGCT
>JAFGED010000401.1 GCA_016931785.1 Anaerolineae bacterium | reverse complement strand
GGCAAATGCACCCGCTTGCGAATCTCGTTTTTGTGCGGCGAGCTTGGATGCCCCAAAGTACAAACACACCCCGCCTGAGAAGATATTTGCCCCTGGCTCGAAACCATAAGATGAATCTTAAGGTTGATGTGGCATACTATGATCAAAGGTATCTTCTCAATGAGTAGGGGAAGACGGGGGTGTGAGGGCGGCGCAGCCGCCCTCACACCCCCCACCCCCTGGATTATTGAGATGATACCATCAAAGCAAATCCTGGATTGTATCGAGAACCAAACATTAGGAGGAAAATGATGGCAAAGCTGGAAACGATCGAGGGCATTGGCCCAGTTTACGCGCAAAAGCTACGGGCTGCTGGTGTGGGCTCGGTTGAGACGCTCCTCAAGACCGGGAGCGCGCCTAAAGGACGCCGCGAACTGGCCGAGAAAACCGGGATCGGCGACGAGCACATCCTGGACTGGGTGAACCGTGCGGACCTGATGCGCGTGCGTGGTGTGGGTGAGGAGTACGGGGATCTGTTGGAGCGGGCAGGGGTAGACACGGTAGTCGAGCTGGCTCGACGAAGCCCTGACAATCTTCATCAAAAGATGCTCGAGGTCAATGAGGAGAAGCGGCTGGTACATCGTCCGCCTAGCCGTGATATGGTCGCCCGCTGGATCGAGCAGGCCAAGGCGCTGCCGCGGGTCGTTTCATACTAGCAGGAGGGCAGGAGACGATGAGCAAGAAGGGCAAACAAGGAATAGACCTGAGCGGCTTGTTTGGACAGGCGTTTGAAGCCATAGCGTCCCACCGAGAAGAGATCAACGCATTGGACGGACAAAACGGCAATCACGGGGACAATATGGTCGAAAACTTGAGCCTGATCACGCGCACTTTGCGGGAAAACGAGTCGCTGCCGCCCGCGGATGCACTGCGCCAGGCCAGCCAACGACTGCAGTCTGATGGGCGTGGCGGTACCAGCCAGTATTACGCCGAGGGACTGGCTCGGGCTGCCTCCCAATTTCAAGATCGGTCCACCCTGGAAAAGAGCGATGTGCCATCGCTGGTGCAGACACTGATGAGCGCTATCCCGGCCGAGGGCCATCCGCAGCAACCTCAGGCCGGCGGGAGCGTCCTCGACGTGTTGGGGCTCCTGGGTGGACAGCAGGCCCAGCCTCAACAGCAGGAGGATGGCCTGGGCCTGGGTGACATGCTCGGGCTTTTGGGTGGGCAGCAGGCTCAGCCACAGTCGCAGCCCCAACAGCAGGAGGAAGGTGGCGTGGATATGGGCGACGTGCTGGGAGTCCTGCTACCTGCCGGGATGGCTTTCCTGCAGGCCAAGCAATCAGGAGCCGATACAAAAGATGCCGCGGCCCAGGCACTGATGGGCGCTTTGATGGGCGGACAGGTGAATCCATTCCAGGCCAACGCGCCCCGTGCAGCCGCCGGAGGCGTCGTCGCTCAAGGCCTTCTCAAAGCCCTGTCCAAGTAAGTGACCTGCTGAGTGGCTTGATTCTACTTTTCGCGCGCTCAAAGGAGCCGAGAAAGTATTCCAACGTGCTTCCTGCAACTGGCCATGCATAGGCCACGGGGCCAAGGGCTCTGCTTATCTAGCTATATATCAATCGACAAGGAGGTGCCAAAATGCAGCTCAGTGCTCCCCAAAAGATCACCTGGTGGATCGCGTTGATCGCGGGTGTAGTGGGCATCATCGCTCATCTATTTTCACTGCCCATAATCGGCGCGTTTGGGTTCTGGCTACTGGCAGCGGCGTTCGTGTTGCTCGTCGTAGCCACGCTTCTCAAGGGTCTGTAATCGCCTACGAAAAGTGGAAGGCTACGTCTCGGAGGTTGGGCCCCGCTTGGGGCGTAGCCTGCTTATCTGAGGGCAGGCCGAGGAAGAGCAACTGCAGTTCCAGGCCAAGTTCTGACCAAATGGATTCCGTTGGACATCCGATGAGCACAGGCTCATCGGTAGATTAAGATTAAGGAGGAAGTAAAATGCCGAAAGACGATATATCCCATTTACCCCCTGACGTTCAGGCTTCCATCAAGGCAGCCAGGAAAAAGGCCACGGCGGACGCAGACAAGGAAAAGCCGATCGCCCCGAAGGCTCGGCCTTCGGCAGCCAAACCCAGGACCGTGTCAGGCACAGGCCGCAGAAATCCGACCGCGCCGCCGCGGGCTCGGGGATTTGTTCGCGACGCCTCTTATCAGGAGACAATAGAGAAAAAATGGGCGGAGGGTGAAGCCCGGAAAAAGGAACGCGAGGAGGCAAAGACGTACGTCGTGAAGGCGGGTGACAGCCTGAGCAAAATCGCCAAGGAGCACCTCGGCGACGCCGCCCGCTGGCCGGAGATCTTTGAGCTCAACAAGGACCAGATCAAGGACCCCAACCTGATCCACGTGGGGCAGGAACTGCGCCTTCCCTAGCCGGGACGCCGTTCGCAGCCATGCCGGAATGAAGAGCCCCTGCGACTGCGGGGGCTCTTGCGTCGCACAGGGTCGCGCCATTACCAAGATCGCATGCCGAGGAGGCGATACAATGGAAAGAAAACCTGGTGATTCCAACGGGGAGCCGAAAAGAACGGTGCGGGTGCAGCGCCGCAGGCGCAGCGAGCGCACGGGCGCCGAGGGTCGGGAGAGGGCCCAGACGCCTCACCGAAGAAGGTCGGATTACGGAGGTGAAACGCCGCCGTCTTCGACGAGAACAGGGGAACCCTCAGCAGTTGACCAAATGCCTGTGGGGCGCTCTATGTTGCCCATAGCCGGGCGGCTCCTCGGCGGCAGGCGAATCAGCCCGCTGGTCATCGTCCTCCTGATTCTACTCGTCATCTGCGTCGTGTGCGCTATCGTGTTCGTCCTCTCACGGGGAATGGGCGATTTTGCGGGCGACTTGACCTCTTTCACCCCCGCGCCTTTCCAGACCGAGGCTCCACTGGAGACTGCGAAGCCGTTCGTGCCCCCAACCGCGTCGGCGACGGGGCAGACGTGGCTGGTGATGCTCTATCAGGACGCCGATGACAAGATTCTGGAGCAGGATATCTACCTGGACCTGAACGAGGCCGAGCGCGTGGGCTCCGGCGATGGCGTGCACATCGTGGCCCAGATCGACCGGTACAGAGGTGGGTATCGGGGTGACGCCGACTGGTTTTCCGCCAAGCGCTTTTACGTCACCCAGGACGACGACCTGCAGCGCGTGCATTCGCAACTGGCGGCGGATCTCGGAGAGGTTAACATGTCGGACAGCGGCACGCTGGTCGACTTTGTGACCTGGGCTGTCGAAACCCTGCCGGCCGACAGGTACGTCCTGATCCTGTCCGATCACGGCATGGGATGGCCGGGCGGCTGGAGCGACCCCGCCCCGGGAGGCCGAGGCGATCCCAGTCTCCCTCTCTCGTCGGCCTTGGGCGACCAGCTTTACCTGATGGAGATCGACGCCGCTTTGGGCGAGATCCGGGAGCAGACCGGCCTGGAGGAGTTCGAACTGATTGGTATGGACGCCTGCCTGATGGGACACCTGGAGGTCTTTACCGCCCTGGCCCCTCACGCGCGGTACGCCGTGGCATCGCAGGAGACCGAACCCGCCCTGGGATGGGCCTACGCCGAATTCCTGGAGGAGCTGAAAAACAACCCGGATATGGATGGGGCGGAACTAGGCCGGCTGATCGTGGAAAGCTACATCCAGGACGATCAGCGCATCGTCGACGATCAGGCCCGGGCCGAATTCCTGAGACAGGGTTCGCCGATGGGTGGGCCGTTCGGCCCCTATGGCGACGTGTCGGCAGACCAATTGGCCCAGCAGATGGCGCAGAACGTCACGCTGGCGGCCGTCGACTTGCAAGCCGTGCCAGAGCTTTTGGATAGCGTCAACGATCTATCGTATGCGCTGCAAGGGGAGAAACAGATCGTCGTTGCCCGCGCACGCTCTTATGCCCAA
Source organism: Anaerolineae bacterium (assembly GCA_016931785.1). Lineage (GTDB taxonomy): Bacteria > Chloroflexota > Anaerolineae > B4-G1 > B4-G1 > JAFGED01. The sequence continues at coordinate 1,651 of JAFGED010000401.1, read as the reverse complement.
TCGTTCACCAGCGTCTTTGGCCGCACGATACCGCCTTCCTACATCGACCTGGGTCACTTTACCCAGTTGGTGAGACAAGAGAGTCGCGATACTGACGTAATCCAGGCCGCCGATCACGTGCTGGCCTCGCTGAACCGGGCGGTCATCGCCGAGAGACACGGCCCGAAGAAGCCCGGAGCAACAGGCATCTCTATCTATTTTCCTAACTCTCAGCTCTACCAGTCGCCCGCCGCCGGTCCCCAATCGTACACCGTCGCTGCCCGGCGCTTTGCCGAGCTATCCCTATGGGATGACTTTTTGGCGTTTCACTACACCGGGCGGCCTTTTGAGCCATCGACCGGAGCCGTCGTCATCCCCGGGGCGGGCGCGAGCGTCAGCGGGCCAGGGGCCGGTGGGATTAAGGTCTCTTCGATCACGCTATCTGATAGCGTGGCTGCTCCCGGGCGGCCAGTGCTGTTGAGCGCCGATATCAGCGGGCCAAACGTCGGCTACGTCTACCTCTTCGTGGGTTTTTACGACCAGGCGTCGAACGCCATCTTCGTCGCAGACACGGACTACCTGGAAAGCGCCGACACGCGCGAGATCGACGGCGTGTACTATCCGGCCTGGGGCGAAGGGGCCTTTACGATGGAGTTCGAATGGGAACCCATCGTGTTTGCCATTGACGACGGCGTGGACTCTGTGGTAGCCCACTTCACGCCGCAGAGTTATGGTGTTTCATACGAGCAAGCGGTCTATTCCGTGGATGGCATCTACACCTACGCCGACAGCGGCGAGTCACGCTACGCACGGCTCTATTTTAGCGATGGGGTGCTGAGGCAGGTATTCGGCTTCACGGGCGAGGGCGGGGTTGGAGCCCCACGCGAAATCATCCCCCAGACCGGGGATACGTTCACCGTGCTGGAAAAGTGGCTGGACCTGGATGCGCGTGGCAACGTCGCGCAGGTTTCGGCACAGGAGGGGGGCACTCTGACCTTCCACGACCGGATGTTCACGTGGGAGGAACTGGACGCTGCCCCAGGAGCATACATCGTTGGCTTCATCGTCGAGGATTTGGATGGCAACCAGTACGCAGAATACACACAGGTTATGGTGGAATAGTGTAAATACTCAGGCTATTCGCCTGAGCAGTGTCCCTCGCCCGAAAAAGGGCAGGATGGGGTTTTCGAGAGCGGCGAAGCCGCTCTCGAAAACCCCGCCTTCCCTCTCTTTTCGGACGTGGAAGACAACTGCGAAGCAGGGCTGAGTAGTTACGGAATAGTCGGATTGGCGTCTGTCCTTGACGGCGCAGAGGAGCGTTTGGCTTATTTGAGTCTACGTGCGAGGAAGGAGGTGAAACAAACGCGACAATTTGTCGTGGAGCGCTACGTCCGCCGGGTCGTGGAAGTCGATGGGGCGGATGGGGAGTTGATGCAATACAGTTGGTTTCACCTGCGCCAGTGCTCGCCTTTTTCAAGAGCTAATAAGCGATAGATGGTAACTACTCAGCCTTGCTTCGCAGTTGCCTTTCGCGTGTGAAAAGAGAGTGGGCGGGGGGTTGGAGAGCGGTGCCTGTCCTGAGCGAAGCCGAAGGATCGCCGCTCTCCAAACCCCCATCTCTCCCTTTTTCAAGCGAGGGAGACTGCTCGGGCGAATAGCCTGAGTAGTTACG
>JAFGED010000400.1 GCA_016931785.1 Anaerolineae bacterium | reverse complement strand
TTCAAATGAGTTGAGAGGACAAGGGGGGTGAGGGCGGCTTCGCCGCCCTCCCCCCCCGCCCCCAACTGAGATGAAACACACCCAAATGACTTGACTGCTAGGGATACTTTTGTGAAACACAAACAAAAAAAACACGACCAGCGCCCGACCATCGGGTTCCTGACCCACGAGATTTGGGGCACCTTCGGGAGCCTCTTTTGGAGTGGCATCATTAACGCCACCGAGGAGCAAGACGCCAACCTGATTTGCTTCCCAGGCGGGAATCTGAGACCTGCCCAAAAAAATCCGGCTAACGTCGTCTATGACCTAGCCAGCGCTCATAACGTCGACGGGCTGGTCATCAGCGCGAGCTCACTGAGCAGTTTCATGGAACTGGAGGATTTCAGAGCTTTTTGCGAACACTTTCGTCCATTGCCTATTGTGAATCTGGCGGCGACCCTGGAAGGAATCCCCGCCGCGTTAGTGGACAATTACCAAGGTATGCGCGATGTTTTAACCCATCTCGTCGACGCGCATAGCTGCCGCCGGATAGCGTTCATTCCCGGCCCGCAAGGCAACGCCGAGGGCGAGGAACGCTACCGTGCGTATACCGATACCTTGAATGATTATGACATCCCCTTCGATCCAGACCTGGTAGCCCCTCCCGGCGATTGGAACCCGTCCTCGGGACGCCACGCGATCCACGTCTTGCTCGACCAGCGCGGGAAGCAGTTCGACGCCGTGGTGGCGGCCAACGATAGAATGGCAGCCGGCGTGTTGGAGGCGCTGCAAGCACGAGGGTTGAGCGTACCTGATGACGTCATCGTCACAGGGTTCGACGACTCGGAGGAGGCTTGGTTTCTAACGCCCCCGCTCACGACGGCGCGCCAGCCAATGCGTGAACAGTTCAGGCAGGCGACGAAAATGGTGTTGGCGCAAATACGCGGCGAACGGGTCCCCGAACAGGTGATCGTCCCGACAGAACTGGTGGTACGGCAGTCGTGTGGCTGCTTGGACTCGAGCGTAATGCAGGCAACCGCTATACCGATAACGACAACGGAGAGCACCCTTGAGGAGACCCTGATTGCCAGGCGAGATGATATCCTTAGGGAGATGACTCACGTGATAGCGAATCGCGCCGTCCATCTTCCCGTCGGATGGGCGTCCCACTTGCTAGACAAGTTTGCTGTGGGGATGAAGAAAAAGTCGGTAGACGACTTTCTGCTCACCCTTGATCGGACTCTACACCAGGCGACAGCGTCCGGAAGCAACGTAGCCGATTGGCGCGAGGTGCTTGCGGTGATGCGCCGCTATACGTCGCCCCATCTGGATCAAGAAGAGTTGCTGTGGGCCGAGTACCTTTGCCAGAAGGCAAATGTAATAATCGGAGAAGCGGCAAGACGAATCGACATGCGTCAGGCATGGCAAAAGATGGAACAAGCACGGCTTTTGGGAAATATCGAGGCAGACTTGATCACCGCCTTCGACGTGAAGAGATTGACGGACGTATTAACCGAACGACTGCCAACTTTGGATATCCCAAGCTGCTACCTCTCGCTATACGAGGGCCCGGCAGTACCCGGTAATTGGGCCAGACTGATCCTGGCCTATAAGGAACAGGAACGGGTGACGCTGGAAGCGGATGGACTGCGTTTTCCCTCCCGACACCTGATGCCGGAGAGATTCTGGCCGCGAGAAAGACGCTATCATTTCGTCGTTGAGCCACTCTACTTTCAGGATCAGCAACTGGGCTTTGCAGTATTCGAGGCAAGGTCGCGTGACGGGGATGTCTACGAGATGCTGCGACGCGGGCTCAGCAGCGCCTTACAAGGCACCCTGCTTGTGCAGAGAGTACAGGAGCGCTCGGCAGAGTTGACGCGGCAGCAGTACATCCTTGACACCTTTATGGAAAGCGTCCCCGACCGCATTTATTTCAAGGACCTTGAAAGCCGCATCACGCGGGCCAACAAGGCGCACGCCGCCAAGATGGGCCTGGACGACCCATCTGAAGAGATCGGCAAGAGCGACTTTGATTTCTTCCCTGAAGAACGTGCGCGGGCCAAGTACGAACTTGAACAGGAGATAATCCGCACTGGCCAGCCGGTGTTGAGCCTGGAAGAAACTGACGGCGCGGGGCACTGGGTGCTGACCACCAAGATGCCGCTGCGTGATGAGCGCGGTAACATCATCGGCACCTTTGGCATCTCGCACGACATCACCGAGATGAAACAGGCCCAGGCAGAGCTGGTGCGCCAGGAGCGGCTCTTGGCCCTGGGTCAGTTGACCGCCACCGTGGCCCACGAGATTCGCAATCCACTGGGCACCGTGCGTACCTGCGTGTTCGCCATCGGAGATGCCATCGAGCAAGGGGAGTTGGGGCGAGTAGAGCGCGCGCTGAAACTGGCGGAGCGCAACATCGTGCGCTGCGATACCATCATCGGCGAGTTGCTGGATTACACCCGCGACTGGATGTTGCAGCGCAGCCCCACCAAAATCGATGATTGGCTGAATGGCGTACTAGACGAACTGCTCGATCTAGGAAACATCCCCGAAAATATCACTTGCGTCAGAGAGCTGAATGCCAGTGCCGAGATTGCAATAGATACCGAACACCTCCGCCGCGCGGTCATCAACGTCATCAACAATGCGGTTGACGCGATGCAAGAGAAAGGGCTTGGCGACGAAGGAAACCGGCTGGCGGTAAGCACGCGCGTCATTGGGGAGAGACTTGAGATACGCGTCAGCGACACGGGAGACGGCATCCCCGCCGAGATGATGGACAAGCTCTTCGAGCCACTGTTCAGCACCAAGAGCTTTGGCGTCGGGTTGGGACTGCCGATCGTCAAGGGTATCATGGAACAACACGGGGGAGGCGTCGAAATCAGCAGCCTTGCTAATGAGGGGACCACCGTTGTGCTGTGGCTGCCAATGTTGAATAGCTTGTAGAGGAGACCAGGATGGGTGCATTGCGCGTTTTCATCGTCGATGACGACCGGGATTTTGCCGAGAGCCTGGCGCTGCTCATAGAAGGCCGGGACTATCAAGTCGAGCTGGCCTTTAGCGGCGAAGAGGCAATTGCCAAGTTCCGCGAGCAAGACTTTGACATCACCTTTATGGATGTGAGGCTGCCAGGCAAGAGCGGTACGGAGAGCTTTTTAGAGATCCGCAAGTTCAGACCCTCGGCAAGGGTAGTGATGATGACCGGCTACAGCGTCGAGCAACTCCTGGAACAAGCCGTCGAACACGGCGCTTGGGGCGTGCTCGATAAACCAATCGATGTCCGCCAACTGCTCGAAATGCTCGAGCGCATCAAGCCCGATGGCATCCTGGTCGTGGACGACGATGCGGATTTCATGGAAAGTATCAAGAATCTACTGGTGGAAGAGGGCTATACAGTCTTTGTAGCCACAAACGGCCAGGAGGCGATCGAGCGTATCCGCTCAAATGGCATTGACATTTTGATCCTCGACCTTCGTCTGCCGATACTGAGCGGGCTGGAGACCTACCTAGAACTGAAACGCACAGGCCACGCAGTTCCGACGCTCATCGTCACCGCCTACTTTGATGAATGTGCCGACGATGTGAGCAAATTGCAATCGCTATCGGTCAGCGGCATATTGAGAAAACCCTTTGACCCCAGGGATCTGCTCGACGCCGTCGAGCGTTTGGCTCGTACAAGAAAGGGCAAGCACAATGCAGAGTGAGAAATCCGAAAGCACCCGCGAGCGTAAGGAGGGTCGCATACTGATCGTGGACGACGATGTAGACTTTGCGCTCAGTCTTTTGGATGTCCTTGAATCTCGCGGCTACCAGGTCGAAATAGCGCATGACATTCCAAGTGGCAAGGAAAAGACAGCACACCTCAACGCCCAGGTGGCTCTGGTAGACATCCGGCTGAGGCATAATAGTGGAATCAACCTGATTGCACAGCTCAAAGAGATCAACCCCGACATTCTCTGTGTAATGATGACGGCCTATGCTGCGACGGATAACGCCATCGAAGCCATCCACGAGGGCGCTTACGATTACCTGCAAAAGCCCTTGGACATGCGGTACCTCCTGACAACTCTGGATCGGTGCTTTGAAAAGCTGCAGCTTGAGGATGATAAAGCAAAAGCCGAGGCCGAGCGAGAACGGCTGTTGGTCGATCTCGAACAGCGCAACGTCCAGCTAGATGATCAGCTTGACCAATTGCGTAGGCTGAACGCCGAGATCGTTCGTTTACAGCACCTGCTTCAAAGCACCACCAACTCGATGCCCTCAGCACTCATCGCCCTCGACGCAGATGGACATGTGCTCCTCTTGAACCCGGCCGCCGAAGCGCTGACCGGTCATTCAGCGACACAGGTGCAGGGAAAACTGTTGTGGCAGGCCTGTCCCGAACTGGAACGCTATCGCAATCTGTTCGACCAAGCATTACACGAGCGCCAGATAGTGCATCTACACCAAGAGCAAGTGACCAAAGAATTCGGCATGATCTACCGCGACGTGGACGTCTTTCCGTTGTCCACCGACAACATCGAAGGGGCTGTGTTGCGCATCGACGACGTAACAGATCGCGTGCGCATCGAGGAGATGATGCGCCAGTCGGCCAAGATGGCCAGCGTGGGAAGGCTGGCAGCGGGGATTGCCCACGAGATCAACAATCCCCTGAGCGGGATGATGCAAAGCGCACAGCTGTTGCAACTGATCTTTGACATACAACATCCCCGCAGCCGCGAGCGACTGCGAGCCTGCGGCGTGGATCCTGATGGGCTGGAGCGTTACCTGCAAGAACGGGATGCGTATGCGTATCTGCAAGGTATCTGCACTGCCGGCGGACGGGCGGCCAAGATCGTCTCCGATCTGCTCAGCTTTTCGCGCAAAGGCTCCCAACCTGCCCATTATGACCTGAATGCTCTAGTGGAGCAAACGCTCGATCTGGCGGCAGCCGATTTTGATTTGAGAAAGAAATACGATTTCCGCAAGATTGAAATCGCGCGCGAGCTGGCTCCTGATCTGCCAATGGTGCTCTGCGACGGACAACTGATCCAACAGGTCGTGCTCAACTTGGTACGCAATGCAGCGCAAGAGATGGCCAGGAAAGAGCAAACGACACCAGCATCAGAAGAAGGCTATAGGCCTCGATTGACCCTGCGCTCGTCTCTGGCACAGAAAGAACATGGCCACGAGGCCCAATCGTCCCATAGGCGGATGGTGCGGCTGGAAATAGAGGACAACGGACCGGGTTTCGCGGAGGGGACGCAAGCGCAGCTTTTCGAGCCGTTCTTCACCACCAAGGATGAGGGTGAGGGCACAGGCCTGGGGCTGTGGCTGTGTTGGTCGATCATCGTCGAGCAACACCGGGGACGAATATGGGGAGAGCCCAACTCGGAGGGCGGCGCGCGCTTTGTGATCGAGCTGCCAGTCGAAGGCGTTTCTTAAACCGGCCACAGCGGCAGCTGATGAACCGGGCGGCGGCCGTCGAGGAGGATAAAGGGCGCCGCCCGGTTGGTGACGACGCCCAGCTTGTTCAGGTCGGTCAGCTCTCGCAAGTGACCGCGCCGTCGCTCCTGCAGCAACCGGTCAACCCCCACCGGTCCAATGCCCGGCACGCGCAACAGGTCGCGCCGGTCGGCGGTGTTTACCTCGATCGGGGTATCGCTCAAGTGCGCACGCGCCCAAGCCAGCTTGGGATCGCTCTCCAGCGGCAGGTTTCCGCTGGCATCAAAGGGAAGCTCCTCGGTGATAAATTCATAGTCGCGCAGGAGAAAAGAGGCCTGATACAGCCGGTGCTCGCGCATCGGCGGCGTGGGAGGGTGCTCCTCCAGCGGCGTATCGGGTATCGGCGAGAAACGGCTAAAGTAAGCCCGTGCAATCCCCGCCTGCCGATTCAGATACTCGGTCGTGGTCAAGATCTCGACATCGCTCTCGTCCGCTCCTCCAACGACAAACTGAGTGGTAGAGCTGGGGCGCCGGCCCGGCATCTCCTGGCGTATCTCCTCGATCCAGCGCAGCCGCCTCAACAGCTCCTCGTCGAAATCCTTGTGCGGCGCCAGACGGGCCAGCCGTTTGGCATTGGGCGCTTCCAAGTTGACCGAGACCCGGTTAGCCAAGCGCATCGCCGCCACGACCTGCTCCCGCTCCGCACCAGGCATGATCTTGAGATGGATGTAGCCCTGGAACTCGTACCGGCGGCGCAGGATCTCTGCCGTGGCGATCAGGCGATCCTCAACGCGCGGCCCGCCGCCGGCGATGGCTGAACTGAGAAAGATGCCCTCTGCGGTGCCCTTCTTGTGCAGCCGCATAAAGAGCGCGGCCAACTCGTCGGGGGAAAAGGCAGCGCGGCGAAAGTCCCGTCCCTGGCGGAAGGGGCAGTACGTGCAGTCGCGTTCGCAAGCGCTCGTGAGCAGCGTCTTGAGCAGCGCGATGCGCTTTCCACCGGGCATCACCGCATTGTGGATGAAGGCGTTATCGTCATCATCCGAATGGGACGATGCACGCCCGATGTTGCCCACCTCCTCAGCGGGCTCGAAGCAAGTGGCTGGCCCCAGCAGCTTGAGCTTTTCTAGCGCGTCCATCTTGCCACTATTATACGAACAAATGTTCTGGTTGTCAAGTAAAAAGGAGACCTGGCAGGTTTTGTATAAACCTGCCAGGTCTTGTACTACAAATCCTCGCGCCCTTCCAAGGCACGGGTGAGCGTCACCGCATCGGCGTACTCCAGGTCGCCGCCCACCGGCAGCCCGCGCCCCAGGCGAGTGACGCGCACGCCCAGCGGCCGCAGCCGTGATAAAAGATAGGAGGCGGTCCAATCCCCCTCGCTGGTGGGATTGGTCGCCAGGATCACCTCGCTCACCCCGCTGCCGCCGATGCGGTTCAACAGCTCTTTAATGCGCAGGTTCTCGACGAACATCCCTTCCGAGGGAGCCAGCACCCCGTGCAGGACGTGGTACACGCCCTTGTACACCCCCGCCTGCTCGACCGCCAGCACGTCGAGCGGTTCCTCGACGACGCAGATGACGGAGCGATCTCGCCCCGCGTCGGCACAAATGGGACAGGGGTCGCTCTCCGTGACATTGTAGCAGGTGGAGCAAAAGCGCGTCTGCTCCTTGAGATCGCGCAGCGCGCTGGCCAGCCGCTCTACCAAATCCGTCCGGTTGCGCAGCAAGAAAAACGTGAGGCGGGCAGCGGTCTTGCGACCAATGCCCGGCAGTTCCGAAAGCTCCTCAATCAGGTGTGTGACCGAAGCTGGCGTCGTCGGCATCGCTACCTCGCTGCTAGCCCAACCCGGGGATGCCGAGCCCGCCGGTGAGGGACTCCATCTTTTTTTCCGTTGCCTGGTCGATCTGATCCAGCCCGCCGTTGATCGCGGCGACGATCAAATCCTGCAGCATCTCCACGTCCTCAGGATCGACCACCTCAGGCTCGATGGTGATCGATTGCACGCGCCGCTCACCGGTGACGGCTGCAGTCACCGCGCCGCCGCCAGCCGTCGAAGTGACGACCATATCCGCCACCTCATTCTGCGCCTTGAGCATCTCTTCCTGCAGGCTCTGCAGTTGTTGGAGCATTCCGCCCCCACTCTTATGCGAGCCACTGCTCTTGTGTTTGATCTTTCTCGGCAATACAACCTCCCCAAACTCTACTGGCGCACGGCCGCGCCTACTGGCGCACGACCGCGCCTACTGGCGCACGACCGCGCCTACTGGCGCACG
>JAFGED010000399.1 GCA_016931785.1 Anaerolineae bacterium | reverse complement strand
CCCGATCCGGGAACGCTCTCGATCACCAGCCTGCCGTTCAGCATCTCGGCTCGCTCGCGTATGCCCAGCAGGCCCAGACGGCTGGTCCGCATCGCCATTTCTGGATCAAAGCCGCCGCCGTTATCCTCGACGATGGTCACCACCTGGTCATCGCGCCGCGCCACCAGCACGTCGACGCGGGTGGCCTGGGCGTGGCGCACGACGTTGGTCAAGCTCTCCTGGACGATGCGGTACAGGGCCGTCTCCATCTCGGGCGGCAGCCGGTCGCTGCCCAGGTTCACTACCTCGAACTGCGTCTCGATGCCGTATTGTTCTTCAAAGGTCTCGACGTATTGCTCCAGTGCTGGCAGCAGTCCCAGGTGATCGAGCGTGGCCGGGCGCAGGTTCATCGCCAGCCGGTGCAGGTTCTCCAGCATATCGTCCACTAGAACGAGCAGCTCGTTGGCTCGATCCCTTACCGCTTCGGGCTGGTCTGCCTCCTGCTCCAGCAGGCTCAGGCTCAACAGCATGCCCGATAGCGCCTGGCCGGTCTCGTCGTGCAGCTCGCGGGCGACGTGGGCGCGCTCGGCCTCCTGCATCTCGACCAGGCGGCGGGAGAGGGATTGTAGTTGTTCGCGCCCGGTGCGCACCTCTTTGAATAGACGCGCGTTTTCGATGGCGGTGGCTATTGGGGCAGCCATAGCGCTCAACAAGTGCAGGTCGTCTTCGGTAAAGCCGTCCGGCTTGTTGATCGCTTCGAGCGCGCCGATGGTGTACGCTTTGCTTTTGAGTGGAACGCACAGGATCGAGCGCGTGCTGAACCCGATCTTGTCGTCAAGCGCGCTGTACCAGCGTGTGTCTTGGGAGGCGTCGGGTATCAGCACCGGCTTTTCGTGTTGGATGACCCAGCCGGCGATGCCCTGGTCTATGGCCAGGCGCTGGCCCACGATCTCGTCTGCTCCTTCGCCTGAGGCTGCCGCAAAGTACAGGCCATCGTCCGCTTCTTCACGCAGGACGATCGAGGTCGCCGCCATACCCATCAACTGGTTGGTGTGCTCGGCGATGAGGGTCAGCATCTCTTGCAGATCGAGGGTGGAGACGATGGCCTGGCCGATATCGTTCAGGGCTGCCAGCTCGCGGTTGCGCTGCTCGACGGCCTGCCGGGCCTTGATCTGCTCGGTGACGTCGCGGGCAAAGACGGCAAAGTGTGCTAAATCGCCCTTGGGGCCGAACACGGGATAGATGCTGATATCGAGCGTGGCCCCTTGCCTTTCGGCCTGGAAGCGGACCGCCTCGCGAGAGCGCCGGACCTGGTCGGCTTGCGCCGTCCCGATTTCGAGCAGATCGGCAGAGACAAAGTCCTCGATGGTTGCCCCGATCATCTCGTCGGCACCGATTTCCTGGGCGGCTCTCTCGTTCCCGGCCAGGACGGAACCATCGGGGGTAATCAAAATCGCCAGGTCGTCGGTGGCGTTCAGGAGGGCGCGGGCCGTTTCCTCGCTCTGGTGCAACGCTTCTTCTGCACGTACCCGCTCCTGTTCGGAGCGGACGCGCTCGGTGATGTCGATGATGCTGACGATGATTCCTTTCAGAGGATCCAGGGGATCTAGCGGGTTTACCTTGGCGTGACCGTCGAATAGCGAACCATCGTGACGCTTGAATCCCGCATCGAATTCAATCGATCTGCCCGCCTGCTGCTGCTCGTAGGCAATCTTCCCAATGCGGCTGTACTCTTCCTCGCTGGCGTAAAGCATCGAGGTGGCCTTTCCCAAGTAGTGCCCTTTTTTGGTGAATCCGAACAGCTTGGCCATGGCGTCATTCGCCCAAAGGATTTTTCTATCTTTGGCATGGGCAATACCTACGGCAGAAGCAGTCAAAATGCTTTCTAGCCACTTCTCGTTCTCCCGCAGTGCCTCTTCAGCCTGCTTGCGCTTGGTGATATCTTCACCGGAGCTCAGCGTGCCGGTGATGGCGCCCGCCTCGTCTCTCAGCACGATGTTGTGCCAGGCGATCAGCCGCTTTTTCCCAGACTTGGTCACTATTGGGTTCTCGTAGTATTCGACCGGCTGGATTTCCCCGGCTATCAACCGCTCAAAGACGGCCCTGACGTCTTGCCGAATCTCGCCCGGTATGCAGATATCGAACCAGTTTTTGCCGAGGATTTTGCGCTCTTTGTATTCCAGGATTTCACATCCCTTCCGGTTGATGAGGGTGATTTCCCCTGCGGCGTTGATGGCGACGAGCATGACGCCGGCGATGTCCAGGTATCGTTGCACCTTGTCGCGTTCCTGTTGAGCTGTTTGGTACAATTGAGCGTTTTGGATGGCTATGGCCGCCTGGCCGGCAAACGCGGTGATGGCCGGCACATCGGTTTCTTGCAGGTCATTGCCCCAGACCATCATCAGGCCGTATGTTTCACCGCCGACTTGTAGTGGGGCAAATATGCTCTTGCTGAGTTTAAGCAAATCTACCAGCTTGCCTGCCAGTGGGCGTATGGCCTTGGGTAGTGCATCGACAATGGATTTGGCGTTCAGGACGGTGAAGGTGGTCTCTCCTTTGGCAAGGATCTGCTGGTAAAAGCTCCCTGATTTCAGCGGGATGCGATACTCTCGTGCCGTGAAGCCAAGTAGTTTCTCCGCTGTTAGTAACAGATCAGGTTCGAGCGTTATGTGTGTGGTGATCAGGTGTTCCTTGTCTTCTGTGACGATAAGGACTAGCACGTGGTAACCCAAATTGACGATCTCGTCGCCGATGGTCTTGTATATCTCGTCGGGTGTGCGGGCGCGCTGCACGGCCTGGGCGGCCTGGCTGAGGGCCAGCAGCAGTTGTTGGCTGCGGGCGACTTCCTCCAGCGAGTGTTGCAGTTCCTTCTCGGCCATCTCGCGGTTGACCTGTTCCTCGAGTAGCCTGCGGTAGCGGTTGAGGTGGGTGGTCGTCTTTACCCGTGCCAGCAGCTCTGGCCCGTCGATGGGCTTGCTCACGTAATCGTCGGCGCCGGCCTCGAATCCCTTTAGGCGCGAAGTTCGATCTCCCAGCGAGGTGATCATGATAATGGGCACCTGGGCCAGGAGCCTGTCGGCGCGCAGATTGCGGCAGACTGCAAAGCCGTCCATATCCGGCATCATCACGTCGAGCAGAATCAGGTTCGGGATGATCTCTGCTGCTTTTGCCACTGCCTCTGCGCCGTTTTTGGCAAACTCCACGTCGTAACCTTCCTCGATGAGGAGCTCTCCCAAGGCTTCGCGCATTGCTTGCTCGTCGTCTGCGATGAGGATGGTGCTAGGGCTCTTGTCCATATAACTTCTTACTCCTCTTTCAGTGCCTGCGCCACTGCACGAGATAGCCGTTCGATGCTCAATGGTTTGAGCAACCAACCGCGGAGCCCCTGTGATTGCAGGTTCTCGAATGTGCCTTCGTCTAGCGGGTGGCCGGTCAGCAAGATGGCTTTTGCGGTTGGGAACCTTTCTCTCAGCGCGTGGAGCAGCGCTTGCCCGCTCATCTCTGGCATCACCATGTCGCTCAGCACCAGGGCGATCTGCTCGGCAGGGTCGGTGAGACCGGCGTGTTGCTCAAAGGTCATCAGCGCTTCTCGACCGTTGGTCGCTTCTATCACCCGGTAGTTGAGCAGTTCCAGTCCATCGACCAACGCCATCCGCGTGGGGGCGTCGTCCTCGACCACCAGGACGAGCTGGCCCTGTCCTTGTACGAACGTCTCCGTTTCGTAGGGGATAGATTCTGCTTGGTGCTTTGCGAGGGACGGCAGGTAGATCGTGAAAGTCGTCCCTGCGCCTTCCTGCGTTGCCGCGTCGATGTAACCCTCGTGCTGCTTGACGATACCGTACACCTGAGGTAATCCCAGGCCGGTGCCTCTACCGGGCTCTTTGGTGGTGAAGAAGGGGTCGTAGATGTGCGGCAGGATATCTGCAGGGATGCCGCTGCCGGTATCCACCACCGTCACGCGCACCCACTCGCCAGGGTCCATCCCTGGCAGCGGTGCGCTTTTGCGCTTGGCAACCCATACTTTCTCCAGGCCGATGTGCAACTGCCCGCCTTCGGGCATCGCGTCGCGGGCGTTGGTTGCCAGGTTCATGATCATCTGTTGCACGCGCGTCGGATCGGCGTTCACCATGTATTCATCCTCTGCTGCACTCAGGTCGATTTGGATGTTCTCCGGCAGCGTGCGGCCTAGCAATTTGGTTAGCTCCTTCAAGAATGCTCCCAGTTCCATCGGCATCCGCTCGATCACCGCGCGCCGGCTAAAGTCCAGGATCTGCTGGATCAGGTCGCTGGCCCGCCGGGCTTGCTGGTCGATGGTCTCCAGGCGCGCGTGCACCTTTTGTGGCAGGTCGGGGGTGCGCAGCGACATGCCGGCGTACAGGCTGATCACGGCCATGATGTTGTTAAAGTCGTGGGCGATGCCGGCTGCCAGTTGGCCCACGGCGGCCAGCCGTTCCTGTTGTTGGGCATGTCGTTCGATCTCGCGCTGCCGGGTGATATCGCGGATGACGAGCACCCAACCGCCTGGAGTGGGGCCGGTCTCGATGGGACGGGCGATGACTTGAAAGGTCTGCCCCCCTGCGCTCACCTCGTGCCACAGCCCTTGTGGGGGCGAGGTCAGGATTTCGTCCAGCGGGCGATCCCCTAAGCGAGTGAGGATGCTTCCCACCAGTGTATCGGCTAAAATGGTCAAATCTTGGTGACCCAGCGGGTTTGCCATGATGACGCGGTTCTTGGTGTCCAGCAGGACCATGCCCTCGGGCACCGTTTCTATGATCTGCTGCACGCGCCGGGCCTGCTCCTGGACCTGGGCCAGCAGGTATTCTCGCTCCTGTTCCACCTGTTTGCGCTTGGTGATGTCGCGGGACACGGCGACAAACCCGGCCGGGTCTTCATCCGCACCGCGCAGCAGGGCTGCACTGAATTCGCCGTCGAAGGAACTTCCATCACGCCGAAGCTGCCGGTATTCTAGATTTCTCGTCTGGCCTTCTGTAAAGACCGTCTGGGCATCCTGGATACTTCTGGCCCGTTCCCATTCAACAAGCAGGTCGAGCGTCGTGTGCCCTAGCAGCTCTTCTTTCGTTTCAAAACCGTACATTCTGATTGCAGCCTCGTTACAGTCTATGATCCGGCCCTCCAGGTCTGTCAGCATGATACCGTCGCCGATTGTTTCAAACATCGTCTGGACCCTTTCCACCGATTCGCGCGTGGCCTCGTTCAGGCGGGCGATTTGCAGTGCTGGGCCGCCTTGCTCGGCCAGAGTCTGGTAGAGGGCCAGTTTGCTCGGATCAAAATACTCCTTCTGCCTGGATGCCGCGAAGATAATTCCCAACCAATTGTCGCCTGCTGTGATGGGAACGATCGCCATGCTTCCCCAGCCCTCTTGAGCGGCAAGCGCCCGGGTGTTTTCGTCAACGCGCTCATCGTGGAGCACGTCAGCCGATGTGAACAGGGTGTCGGGTGTGATGAGGTTCATGAGCGGGAACTCGGAGGCCGGAAATCGGGTGCCGGCAGGGGTTTCTGGGAGGTCACTGTCGAAACTCGAAGAGCGGCGACTGACCAGTGTTGGACTGTCCTTTTCAATCGGATCGAAGGTCAATATGTCCGTGCCCACCTGTGGATACAGGCCAGACTGCTCGGACAACACATCCAACACCTGCTCCTCGGTTTGGGCGGCGGCCAATGCCTGGCTGACCTCGAGGCGCACGTAGGTTTCGCGCAGGGCGCGCTCGATTTTCGCTTCGGCCTGCTTGCGCTTGGTGATATCGCGGTCGACCCCCCGGTAGCCGCGAAAAGCGCCATCGGCGTCAAAGATGGGTATGCCGCTACTCTCTAGCACGACCACGTCGCCATTCTTGTGTCGATTGGCGTTTTCCAACCCCGTAAACGCACGGTGGGTCTGCCTGCTTTCGACCAGCTGCGCTCGCATACGCTGGACTTCTTCCGGCAGCATAAAGTCAAAGGGTGTTCGACCCAACACCTCCGCTGGTTCGTACCCCAGCAGGTCTCGGACCTTGGGGCTGGCGTAGGTATAAACGGCGTTTTCGTTCACTTCCCATATCCAGTCGGAGCTGCTTTCCACCAGCGCGCGGAAGCGTTCCTCTCTTTCTCGGAGTGTTTCTTCTAATTTCTTGTGCTGCTGGCGTTTTTCCCTTTCCTGGAGGGCGCGTTTCATTACAGGCGCCAGCCGCGAGAGCCGCTCTTTCAAGACATAGTCGGTCGCCCCGGCCTTGAGGCTTTCGATGGCGGCTTCCTCGCCCAAGGCGCCGGAAACGAATATGAATGGAATGTCCAGGTCGTAATTGAGGAACAACTGCAAGGCTGTCAGCCCGTCAAAGCCCGGCAGGTTGTAGTCGGCCAAGATGGCATCATAGTCCGGTGTGTCGAGGCAAGCCAGGAACTCGCCTCGAGTATCCACACGTTCCAATTGACACGTGTAGCCGGCTTCCTCCAACGCGGCGACTGCGAGTTCTGCGTCTAGAGGCTCGTCTTCCAGGATGAGCAGGCGGAGTGTAGCCGGCATTGTTGTCTCCTTTGTATCACTCATTCCTCTTCCAGCGCCTGCGCTACCACCTGGGATAGCCGTTCGATGCTCAGCGGCTTGAGCAGCCAGCCCTGGAGGCCGTGTGCTTTCAGATTCTCGAACGTTTCCTCGTCGAGCGGGTGCCCGGTCAGCATGATGACTTTTGCAGTTTCGGCTCTTTCTCTCAGTGCGTAGAGCAACGCCTTTCCCCCCATCTCTGGCATCACCATGTCGCTCAGCACCAGCGCGATCTGCTCGGCGTGTCGCTCGAAAATCGATAGCGCTTCCCGTCCGTTGGTGGCTTCTATCACCCGGTAGTTGAGCAGTTCCAGGCTATCTACGAGTGCTGCCCGTGTGGCGGCGTCGTCCTCGACCACCAGGATGAGCTGACCTTGGCCCTGTACGAGCGTCTCTGTTTCGTAAGGGACAGGTTCTGGTTGAAGTTGCGCGAGGGACGGCAGGTAGATCGTAAAGGTCGTCCCCTCTCCTTCCCGTGATTTTACGTCGATGCAGCCCTCGTGCTGTTTCGCGATGCCATAGACCTGGGATAGACCCAGTCCGGTGCCCAGGCCCACCGGCTTGGTGGTGAAGAAGGGATCGTAGATGTGTGGCAGGACGTCTGCAGGGATGCCGTATCCGGTATCCGCCACTGTTATGCATACCCACTCGCCGGGTTTCATATCGGGCATCGGTGCCTCCTGAGAGCTGGCGATTCCCACTTTTTCCAGACCGATTTGCAACTGCCCGCCCTCGGGCATCGAATCGCGGGCGTTGGTAGCCAGGTTCATGATCATCTGTTGCACGCGTGTCAGGTCGGCGTTCACCGTGTACTCGTCCCTGCCCATAACCAGATCGATCTTGATGTTCTCCGGCAGGGTGCGCCTCAGCAGCGTGACCTGCTCCTTCAAGAACATTCCCAGTTCCATTGGCAGTCGTTCGAGCACTGCACGCCGGCTGAAATCCAGGATCTGCTGGATCAGATCGCTGGCGCGATGGGCTTGCTGGTCGATGATGCCCAGGCGCTCGTATATCTTTGCAGGCAGCTCGACGGTGCGCAGCGACATGCCGGCATACAGGCTGATGACGGCCATGATGTTGTTAAAGTCGTGGGCGATGCCGGCCGCCAGTTGGCCCACGGCGGCCAGCCGTTCCTGCTGCTGGACGCGCCGCTCGATCTCGCGTTGCTGGGTTATATCGCGGACGACGAGCACCCATCCACCTGGGGTGGGGCCGCTCTCGATGGGGCGAGCAAGAACTTGAAAGGTTCGTCCTTCTGCGCTCACCTCGTGCCACAGCCCCTGGGGCGGCGAGGTCAAGAATTCGACCAGCGGGCGCTCTCCCAGGCGGATGAGGGTGCTGCCTACCAACGTATCGGCCAGGACGGCCAAATCCTTGTGGCCCAGCGGGTTTGCCAGAATGACGTGGTTCATGGCGTCCAGCAGGATCACGCCTTCGGGCACCGTTTCTATGATCTGCTGCACGCGCTGGGCCTGCTCCTGGACCTGGATCAGCAGGTGTTCGCGCTCGGTGACGTCCTTGACGTATTCAATCACGTTCGTCACCTGTCCTTGTTCATTCTTGATCGGAAAAGCGGACAATTCAATCCACCCACTCGGATTGTCTTCCGATGGATATGGAACAGTTTCGGTGTGCGTTTTCCCTGTCTCAATGGTGCACAGGCTGGGGCACCAGGGGCATGGTGAATGACGTTCCTGATATACCTGGTAGCACTTTTGGCCTACCAAGGGCATGTGATGGG
>JAFGED010000398.1 GCA_016931785.1 Anaerolineae bacterium | reverse complement strand
TTATCAATAAGTAGGGGAAGACGGGGGGTGTGAGTGCGGCTGCGCCGCCCTCACACCCCCCACCCCCCGGATTATTGAGATGATACGTAAGCTGCTCGAATAGCTCCAATATGTGAGTCGAAATTATGAAGCAGTCTCCTCGCCGTCCGTGGCTTCCCTTGATGTTGGTCATCATCGGGCTGTTTCTCCTGGTGCTGCGTGAGGTCGGCTACCTATCCCCGGTTGAGAGCGTGTTCGGCTACGTGCTCGATCCGCTGCAGCGTCTATTTGCAAGCGTGACCACGGACGTGGGCAACATGTTCCAATCGGTGCGCGAGGCACGCGAGCTGCGCGCCGAGGTAGACGCGTTGCAGGCGGAGGCCGACACGCTCATGGTCGAGAATATCCGTCTCAAGGAGTACAAGGCGGAGGTGGAGCAACTCCGGGCCATGCTGAGCTTTGTCAGCGAGTACCCGGTTTCGGCCTACGTGGGCGCCGACGTGGTCGGCCGGGATGCCTGCGATACGTTCCCCTGCGGGGAGGTGATAGGCGTCGATCCCAATCCCTATCTGCGTTACATCACCGTCAACGTCGGGTCGCAACACGGGGTAGATGCAGGGGATCCCGTCGTCGGCGCCGGAGCCGGCCTGGTGGGGCGGGTCGCGGAGGTGGGACCGCGTACGTCGAAGGTGCAGTTGCTCACCGATAACGATAGCAGCGCCGCCGTTCTGCTCCAAAACTCGCGCGTGACCGGCCTGGTGGTGGGGCAGCCGGATGGCACGCTGCGCATGAAGTACATCCCCCAAGACGAAGAGAGCGAGGTCGGCGATATCGTGCTGACCTCCGGGTTAGGGGGCGTGATGCCCAAGGGTCTGGTCGTCGGGCAGGTGGCGAAGGTCGAGGGAATGGACTATGAGCTGCACAAGGAGGCCGTCGTAGAGCCGGCGATAGATTTCAGACGGCTGGAGCTGGTGTTGGTGATCACCTCGTTTGAGCCGGTCCCCCTCGATGAAGAGATGCCGGCAGAGACGCCGACACCCGAGGCGACCCCCGCGGGGCCGTGAGCCTGTTTTTGGAGATGTGAGATAAATCTCTACATAGGTCTTCCGCTTTTAACGGTTATAGCTTTGATTCAGAGCGTCCTGCTATCGCAGGTCGATATAGTAGGCGCGCGCCCCGATCTGATGTTCCTGGTCGCGCTGACGTGGGCCGTCGTGCGCAGCGCAGACGATGGGTTGGTATGGGGATTCATCGGCGGCCTGCTCATCGACCTGCGCTCCGGAGGGCCGCTGGGGGCGACGGCGTTGGCGCTGGTCGCCGTGACGTTCCTCGCCGGGCAGCCGTGGGGGCGGGGGCTCGGTTCGCCTGTGTTGCGGCTGTTGATACTGGCGCTCGTCGGCGGCCTGATGTATCACCTGATTTTGCTGCTCGCATTGGCTTGGACCGGGCACACGATGAATTGGGGCTTTTCACTGCTGCGCGTGGCGTTGCCGTCGGTGGTGCTGAACACGGCATTGACGCCATTCGTCTGGCAGCCGATGGCCTGGCTGGGGCGCAGGCTCCGGCGGGAAGGGTTGACGCTGGGATGATCATCAAGCACAGGGCACCCCGACAGGCATCCCAGAGCGAGTGGCAAGCGCGCCTGGAGGCGATCAGGAAAGCGCCCCGCGTGGTCGTGCTCGCCCTGCTGATCATCGTCGTCTTTACAGCCTTTGGCTATCGGCTGTGGAATCTGCAGATCGTAGAGGGCAAACAGTATCAGGTCAAGGCAGACGAGCAAAGGCTGCAGCCCGAGGTCATCCCCGCCGCCAGAGGCATCATCTACGCCAGCGATGGCACCCCTTTGGTGCATAACATCCCCAGTTTCAACGTCGTGGTCTTTCCCGCCTATTTGCCCGATTACAGTGTGAAGCTTCCCTCCTTCACACCCTACACTCCGGAAGATATCACGGTCACGTTCAGCCCCGAGGCCGAGGCGGTTCTCCTGCGCCTGGCCGTGCTGCTCGATATGCCCTACACCACGAACGACGAGGACGGAGAGCCCGGCGTGCGTGAAATAGTCACGCAGGGCATCCAGAGGGGGTATGTGTATCGGCCGGTGGTGGTAAAGAAGCGAGTCGAGCGAGATACGGCGCTGCTGATCGCGTCGGAGCGCCTGACGATGCCGGGTGTGGATATCGCGTTGGACTCGAGGCGCGAGTACCTCTACGGGCCATTGGTCTCGCAGGTGCTGGGGTACACATCTCCCATCCCCGGCGACAGCGCGGAGGATTACATAGCACGCGGTTACGATCCGGATACGGACCGGATCGGCGTCTCCGGCGTCGAGGCGGTGTACGAGGAGGCGCTGCGCGGGCAGAAAGGGGAGCAGCTCGTCGAGGCGGACGTGCAGGGCCGCGTGATCCGCGTGGTCGAGAAAGAGGCCGACCCCGTGCCGGGCGGCAACGTGTATCTGACGCTCGACCTCGACCTGCAGCAGTTCGCCCAAGAGGCGCTGCTGCGCGGGATGGCGCGGGCCAACTCGCCGCGCGGGGTGGCGCTGGTGATGCGACCGCAGACGGGCGAGGTCCTGGCGATGGTCAGCCTGCCGACGTACGATAACAACCTGTTCGCCAAGGGCATCTCGGTGGAGGACTGGCAGCGGCTGAACGCGGACGTCCACCGCCCGCTGCTCAACCACGCCATCTCGGATCAGGTGCCGCCCGGCTCGGTGTTCAAGGTCGTGATGGCGACGGCAGCGCTCCAGGAGGGCGTGCTCGATGCTAAAACGCGTCTCACCTGCCCCGGGACGATCGTCCTGCCCAACAGGTACGCCGAACGGGACCCCGCCGCGCGCGACCAGACGTTCTACTGCTGGATCTGGCGGCAGGGCAGCCACGGCTCGCTGGACGTGGTCGGTGGGCTGTCCAACTCGTGCGACATTTTCTTTTACAAGGTTGGCGGCGGTTTTGAGGAAGACGATTTCGAGGGGCTGGGGCCGCAGCGGATCGCCCAGTACGCCGAGCTGTTCGGCCTTGGCACGCCAACGGGGGTGGAGCTGACCGCCGAGGTCGGCGGCACGGTACCCACGCCAACCTGGAAGCGGCGCACGCACGGCGAGAACTGGTCGACCGGCGATACGTACAACGAATCCATCGGACAGGGGTACCTATCTGTGACCCCCTTGCAGATGCTCAACGCCGTCAACGTCGTCGCCAACGGGGGCACCCTCTACCGCCCGCAGATCGTCCACCACGTCACCGACTATGAGGGGAACGTGATCGAGCCGTTCGCGCCGGAGGTGATCCGTACGCTGTCGATCACCCCGACGAACTGGTCGCTGGTGCAGCAGGGAATGGAAGGCGCGGTGGCCTACGGCACGGCGATCGGCGCGCAGGTCGAGGGGGTCCGCGTGGCCGGCAAGACCGGCACGGCCCAGTTCTGCGACGACATCAAGTGCGGCACTGGGTTTGCCCAGCCGGAACACGCCTGGTTCACCGCCTATGCGCCGATGGAGAACCCGGAAATCTCGATCATCATCTTCCTCTACGATGGCGGCGAAGGCTCGCAGATGGCCGTCCCGGTAGCGCACGAAATTCTGGAGTACTACTTTGCCCGGGATAAGGGCGAGGCGCCCTGATAGCGGGCGATAACCCCAACCTCAAGAGTCGTCCGGCGGGTGAGAGCGAACAGCCGCCAGCAACCGCTGCAGTGGAAATTCCCGATCCGAGCCGGCGAAATCCAGATACGTCAGCGAGCGGATGCGCAAGGGTAACTCGCACTGCTCCAGAAGCAGTGGGATGACGCGGCGCTCACGCGCGGCGGGATCGAGGGTGGCGGCCAGAATGCTTTCGAATTCGGCCCACTCGCTGGCGAGATAGTTTGGCGTCAAGACCAGGAGCGTCTTGCGGCTCTGCTGCACAGCCCGTTCCATCTCGGTGACGCTGGGCGCGCCGGGTTCAAAGTCGCGGAAATCGGCGCAAACGCTTAATCCCTCTTTTTCCAATCGAGGCAGCAGCCAATCACGCACCCACTCTTTGTCACGATGGCTGTAGCTGATGAAGGCGTCGTATTTTGGCTGATCAGATGGAGCCTCTACAAAAGTCTGAGGTTTACCCCCTGCATCCCTCCCTGCTTGCTGTAGCGTAGGCGTTTCAACAGGCGCAGCCGGAGCGATGTTCGTATCCCGTCCCGTGGGCGCAACCTCGACGACCATTGCCTTCAGGTCAGCCGGCTCCAGCAACCGGATGCCATAATTCCGGGCAGCGCTGCGGGCCTGCTTGCTGAAACCGCTCGCAGAGACGATGACTCCCTCGTCGATCAGGTCGCTGCCTCGAAGCAGCTTGACGATGGCTGCAAACCCATTGACGATGTCGATGCCAACCGTGGATTTCCAGTTTTTGGCCTCGACTGCAATGCGGTGTAAAAGGCGGCCGGGGGTCTCCAGTTCAACGTATACGTCGATCTGGTTGCCACCCAACTCGACGTCATGTTCGACCCGCCGCGCCCCAACCTGGCGATACGCGTCCGCCACCCAACGTTCCAGACTCCTGCCGGTACTGTCATCGTATGCTTGCTCAGTACTCTCATCCGGTTTCATCATCTCTCGTCGACTCCTGGCTCAAGGTAGGTTCCCCCACGTGCTTGATTGATCGTATCTACTCAGGCTGTTCGCCCAAGCAGTGGCCCTCGCTCAAAAAAAGGGAGAGATGGGGGGGGCGAGGGCGGATTCTCCGCCCTCGCCCCCCCCCCCGCCTTCCTCCTCTTTTTGTCCCGAAAGGCAACTGCGAAGCAGGGCTGAGTAGTTACGATTGATCAAAGTTAGCACACCCAGTATAAGCTAATCTCGATTCCGCGCAAATCCAAGTTCTCCTGCCCTTTCCAACCACTGCAAAGGCCCCTCGACAAAACCAGTTGACCTCGGCAAAAAGCTGCACTATACTATGTAAGTATCTTCTCAATAAATAGGGAAAGATGGGGGTGTGAGGGCGGCGCAGCCGCCCTCACACCCCCCGCTCCCCGGATTATTGAGGTGATACCTATGTAACGTGTTTTGGGGAATAGTGGGCGGAGGATGGGTAGAATAGAGTTTGGCGCAGACGGAATTCGCGGAATCGCAGGCGAGTGGCCCTTGGTCGCGCCCGTCGCAGTGCAAATCGGGCAGGCACTAGGGCGCTTCGTTTGCAATCGCTCCGACCATCCGTGCGCCGTCATTGGCCGCGACACGAGACCTTCTGGGGAACGACTGCTACACAACCTGGTCGCTGGCCTGGTTGGGCACGGTGTCGACGTGATCGACCTCGGCGTAATGACGACCCCGGGGGTAGCTTTCCTCACCAGACGCATAGAGGCCGACCTCGGCATTATCGTATCGGCTTCGCACAGCTCGTTGGAGTATAACGGCATCAAGTTGGTGACCGGGAATGGGCTGAGGCTGCAACGCGAAGAAGAGATCGAGGTCGAACTGCTCATAGAAGAGTCTATTACCAATAACTCTGGGCATGCCGTTGACTTGGGCCAAGAGATCGACGGGCAGAACTTGATTGAGCTTTACGTTTGGGATCACGTCGAATACTGCCGCGCCAAGTCTCTTAAGGGCCTCAACATCGTCCTGGATTGTGCCAACGGCGCTGCTTCGTGGGTCGCTCCCGAAGCGTTCAAACTGCTTGGAGTCGATGTCACCATTCTCAACTGCGCTTTGGAGGGAACAAGCATCAACTACCACTGCGGCTCGGAGCACACACGGGAACATCCCCGGGAATTTGCCCAAATCGTGCAGCAGCACGAGGCACAATATGGCTTCGCCTTCGACGGAGATGGGGACCGCCTCGTGGTCGTGGACGAACACGGGCAGCTGTTCGACGGCAACGATCTGCTGTTTGCCCTCGCCATGCACTATCACTCCCAGGGCCTTCTCAGGGGCAATGCAGTGGTCACGACCCGGATTGCCAACCGCGGGCTGGAGGAAGCCTTGAGCGGATTGGGCATCCGGACGGTGCATACCAGCAAGGGCGACAAGAACCTCGAGGCTGCGATGTGGGGAAGTGACTATATGCTGGGTGGAGAAGTGGGAGGGAACATCATCATCAACGACAGTCACCATACCGCCGCCGACGCCGTTTACGCCGCGCTCGTCCTGGGAGAGATGCTTGTGGAGCACGACGATGGCCTGGGCAAGCTAATAGACGACCAGGGTCTAAAAAAGCGTCCTCAAAAAACTCGCTCTTTCAAGCTATCCGGCTCGTTAAATCTCGACCAGAAGGAGATGCTAAAGAATCAGATTCGCGCCAAGGAAAAGGAGCTTGGAGAGAATGGCCGTATTCTACATTGGGAGTCTTCTACTGAGCCGGGGGTGTATCGGGTGATGGTCGAGGGAGGGCGTGAGAGCACGGTGGAAGAAGTCGAAGAAGTGGCAGAGGCTACCTGCCGGTTGATTCAGCGGGTTGCAGAATCAAACGGAGAGGAACGATGAGCGGCACAACCGTTGAATCGTCGCCCATCAGGCAACGGCCACGGTCTGGATTGGACGAGTGGTGGATCGCGCGTGGGTACAGGTCGAATCCATTTGCGTGTTCAAATGCTGCGGCCGTGGAAGAAGATCGCTTTCCCGAACTTTTCCAAGAGTGGTATATTGATCCAAGCGCAGATGCAGACCTGGCGGGGTTTGGCCCAACCCCCACATTGGATGTGGTTTCGTCTGAGGAGATTGGGCTCGTGTTGATCTATGCGCCGACAGGTGGCGGCAAAACCTTCTATCGCCGGTTAGCGGCGCATCAGATCAAGGAGTCGAGACATTCAGAATGCACCCTAGAGATCTCGAATATTGCGGCTCACATACCAAATCCCGAGCACGTGACTACCCGCGATTTGGCTCTATGTGTCTATGACCAAATCAACGGGCTTTTGGCAAAACCACCCCTTCCACCTAACTCACACGTAGCGCGCATACGCAACTTGGCTCTACGTGTTCGTGGCAAAGTCAGCAGATTATTGGCACAACTTTCCCCTCCACTTGGCCCACATGTGGCGCGCATATTTAAGCAATGTGACGACATAATAAAGCGTCTTGCGCCAAGGCCACAGGACCAAGCGCAATTATATGTCTTTATCGATGATTTCAATCAATTGTTCGATGCGCACCCCTCAAGGGCAGAGCAGAATATTCAGTCTTTACAGGCTATATTGGACTTCTGTAGGGTCGCCGCTGACCGAGGTGGAGGAGAACCGCTGGCCCTGCGGTTGTTCATCCCCGAGCAACTGCGAGAGCCTATCCAGGATGGCCTGGGAGAGTCGAGACGCACACGGATAGAGGAATGTACCCTATCGTGGAGTGTGGAGCACTGCCGAAGTGCGGTAGAAAGTCGCCTGGATAGCTTCTGGGAGGGCGAAGAGGGAGCCAGCGTGGCGCAATTGAGTCGGCTGCTGACGCCGGACGCCTTCAAAGAGTTCCTCGATTGGCTGCGAAAACAAGGGGAGACTGTTTCCCCCCGCTGTGTGGCAAGAACCCTTGATGGGTTGGCATGGTACGTCTACGGAAACGGGGTTACTACTGAACAGATAAGTGTGGAATTATGGAGTGCGTTTGTGAACTCGGGTGAGTCAAAAACCCGGTGTGTTCAGAAAATACCCTACCCTCTAAAAGCCCTCGAGGATGAGGCGCAGCCGCCGGCAGGGACACCAACACAGGATAAATCCAAATACGACGCTTTCATCAGCCATAGCCGCCATGACAAAGAGTGGGTGCGTGATTGGCTGCTGCCTCGATTGGAAGAGAACGGGTTAAGGATCTGTGTTGATTTCCGCGACTTTGCACTTGGCGCGCCCATCACCACCGAGATTGAACAGGCCGTGCAGCAAAGCCGCAAAACGCTCCTGGTTTTGACGCCAAACTATCTTGACAGCGAGTGGGCCGAATTTGAGAATATCCTGGCCGCGACCATCGACCCAGCCGCGCGTCAGCGTCGCGTCATCCCACTGCTTCTGGAGCAGTGCGAGTTACCCTTGCGCATTCGCGCATTGACATATCTGGACTGCGCCGAATCAGACAAGGAGTTTCAGTTACAGCGGTTGCTGGCGGCTGTTCGCTCCCATCCGCCGGAAGATTCTCGAGGTCGGGATTGATGCCCATTCCGCAAGTCGATTATGCTGGATTCGCCGAAACGTTCGACAAAACCCGCTCTCTTGCAGAAGCCAAGCAGATACTCTGGAGAAGGCTCTTTGAGAAACATCTTGGCTTGAATGCAGCTTCACGCCTTCTGGATGTCGGTTGTGGAACCGGGCGTTTTTCTACACTGATCGCACAACAGTTCAAGTGCGCTGTCGTGGGCATTGATCCCTCTGCATCGATGCTGGCAAAGGCCAAGGCGAAGTGCTATAATGGGGTCGAGTGGACAATCGGGCGTGCAGAGGCGATGCCATTCGCGGATGGCGTTTTTGACGCCTGTCTTGCTTCCCAGGTGATTCATCATTTCCAGGATCAAAGACGGGCCTTTGCAGAGATGTACCGCGTGTTGGCGTGGGAGGGGAGGCTTGGTATTCGCCACTCATCCCATGCACAACTGGAAACGATCCTTGACTATCGGTTCTTTCCATCAGCGCTGCAAATAGACCTAGAGCGGCTGCCTGACATAGGAGTGCTAAAGGACTTGATGCACACATGTGGCTTCCGCCTGGTGACAGAGCACGTTGTTTGCCAGCAGTTGTTCGAATCTGCCGACGACTATCTTGCAAAGCTTCGCAGCAAGTATGCGTCAGTCTTGTCCTTGATCTCGAAGGAGGAATACCAGAAAGGGCTTAACGAGGCGGAAGCATATTTTGAAACGCAGCAACTCCACAAGGATGACAAGTACGCTTGCATCACTTTTTTAGTAGGCGCCAAGACAGATGACCAGGCACCTCCATCACAACAAGAAATAAATGATCCCGATGTTTTTTCCATTACGAGTAACCGGACAACCGCCAACTGTCCCAGCCGGAGCCACAAACCCCATCCACGCTCGTCTTTTCCAAGGAGCGGGTAACAATGATGTTTGAATCTAGCCGGAACGGTAGCTGAACAGTGGTAGAGTTGGAGAAACCCCCAATGTCGGAAACCGCCTTACCCGAAACACTTAGCCGCTGGCTAGCTGGCAGAGGGCTCCGTGGAAATCCTTTCGACAGGTGGAACGCCGAGTACGAAAAAGAACTGTCAGAGTATTTTGTGGATCTGGCAGGGTTCGACGAGCGTCTTCGTCTGGAGCTTTTGCGCTCGACAGTGCCTTGTGTTGTCTTTGCTCAACGCGGGTGCGGCAAGACGGCTCAACGCCAAATGCTGGCCGCTCACTGCCGTCCCCTGGCAAAGAATAGCTCGTGGTTGGCCGTGCCCTACACGTATGGTGGGTTTGAGCGGGCACTAAGAAGCGCTGGCGACGATGTACAGCAAGTGCGCCCCTTGCATCACGCCGATGCACTCCTGAACCTCGCGCTGAAGGCACTTTCGAGAGAGTCCAAACAAGATCGGAAGGTGAAAAAGGCATTAGAGAGCCCGGATATCGCGCCAGGCCTGGCAGCGTACGCGGCTCGTTTTGCCCCCCATCTGGCAGACGCTCTATCTACTTCCGAGTCAAAAGGCCCACTCGACGTCCTCGACTCAGTTGAAATCCTGCAGGGCTTCTCCGGTCTATTGCAAGGTGTCGGGTTAGATCTATGCGTCGTGCTGGTGGACGGTCTCGACGAGTTTCTTCCCACAGGCGACGATCC
>JAFGED010000397.1 GCA_016931785.1 Anaerolineae bacterium | reverse complement strand
GAGGGTCGCTGCTCAGGCGAATAGCTTGAGCAGTTGTACCTACTCAGCCTTGCTTCGCAGTTGCCTTTCGCGTGTGAAAAGAGAGGGAGACTGCTCGGGCGAATAGCCTGAGTAGTTACGAGCAGTTATCTTCTGTCAATATGGATACTCGTACCAGTCCAGTAACCCCAGTGGCGTTGCAGCACCTGCGTAAAGCACGAGCGACGTGTATCGATCGGCGAAAAAGCGCGCGCGACCTTCGTCGGCGATCACCGCGCCGCTGTCGTCGAGGTATTTGGGCCGGCGCTGGACGTCGAGAGAGAAATCCATCGCGGCAAAGTGGCGCGTGGCCATCTTGAGATATTCCTCGTCGCCGGTGATACGGTAGGCGTGGGTCAACGCTTCCAGCACGTGATAGGTCGAGGCGGAGCGCCGCAGTGAGGGCAGCTCTTTGTAATAGGCGATGCCGTCCGGCCCCAGACAGTGAGTGAGCAAGTCGTCCACGGTCTCGACGATGAGCTTTTTGACCCGCGCGATCAGATCGGGGTCATCCTCGATCAGCAGGTAGCGGGCGAAGGAGTTGACCGTGAGCGAGATCATAAAGGTCACGCGCGGCATGGTGTGGCTGGTGTAGGGCGCCAGCAGCGCGCCATAGGTTTCGTGCCAGCCCAGGTACATCCCGGCCAGTCGCCGGGCCTCGGCCTTCCACCGCTCCTCGCCGGTGCCGATCCACATCCCCACCATCGCCCGCAGCGCCCAGCCGCCCTCGCGCACCGAGGCCGCGCCGGGCGTCGATAGCTCCGCCCGGGCCATGTGGCGCAGGATGTTCTCCGCCACCGAGCGCGCGGCCTCCAGCGCCTCGGCGCGGCCCGTCATGACGTAATAGTCCAGGAACCCCTCGACCCACTCGTGGGAGGGGGTCGCCTTGCCGATCACGTGATAGCGCGTGTGGGCTTTCAACCCGCCGTCGATCAGCGGATCGGGGCTGTAGTGACACAGGTCCACGTCCAGCCAGTGGCGCGCGGTGACCAGGGAGGAATCGAGCGCGCGGCGCTGCCCGGTGAGGGCGTAGTACAGCGCGCAGGCGTGGGGCCGGTCGTACTCGTTGTTGACCCACACGGTGCGCCCGCGCCCGCGTCCCTGGTTCGTGTAGCGCGCGTCGGGCGCGTCGCCAAAGTGGAACATGCCCACCGCTGCCGGGCGGCCGTCGTGAAGTTGGTTGGTGTACGTGATCAACCGGTTGGGGAGTCGCTCTGGGAAAAAATCCTCCAGCCAGGGGTTGTTCTCTCGGAACCAGG
Organism: Anaerolineae bacterium; assembly: GCA_016931785.1. Lineage (GTDB taxonomy): Bacteria > Chloroflexota > Anaerolineae > B4-G1 > B4-G1 > JAFGED01. Next base: position 7,816 of record JAFGED010000397.1, on the reverse strand, counting down.
CCCGCGGCAGGGCCGGGCGATCGGGGAGCTGAAACTGGAGGCTGCGCACGCTGCATTCCTGCAAAGGCGTTCCGGCGGGGTGGAAGTGAAGCTGGATGCGGTGGGTCTTGGCCATGCCTTGCAGCAGCGGCGCAGGCTGCGCTTCGGCGGGATAGAGCGAGCAGGTGATGCCCTCTCGCGCGACGCGCAGCTTCTTGGGAAAGTTCTGGTGCGCCTGGTAGATGGAGAGGGTCAGGCCGGCGTCGCCCGCGCGCCAGTCGACCCAAAAGTCGCCGTAGAAGCTATCGACAAAGTGCTCGTTGGATTGGTAGAGCAGCGTCTCCGCGTCGAGGGCCATCTCCAGTGGATCACCATCCGATTCCTCGACCGCCGTGCGGTAGTAGCCCTGTCCCAGCGCCAGGTGCGGGTTCTCGCCGCCCTGTGGCGTGAAAGTGAGCTCGATTGCCTCCAGTGAGAGTTCCGCCGCCTCCTCGGCGTGGATGAACTGGTGCTCGACCTCGACATAGGGTTTGCCCGCGTAGGCGGTGACGCGCCCGCGCAGGTCGAGGTACGCTGTGCCATCGGGCCGCCGGTGCTTGCCCTTCACCAGGATGACGGCGCGCAGCGGGCCGGCCTCCTCGATCTCTAGCGCCACCGGCCCCGACGCGCTGCTGACCGCCTGCTCGTCGTGGCGCAGGGTAAAGCCCTGGAAGGGCGTCTCTCCCCACAGCGGAACGCCGTCTAGATGCGCGTCGCGGAGCGGCAGAAAGCCCGCGTTGGGGATGAGGAAGGACAGCGGGCCGGTATCCACCGCGATGCCATCCGGCGTCTCGGTCACTTTGACCGTCGCCTGCGGCTCGACATCGGCTGCGTTCTCGGCGATCTCGAATTGCAGCGTCTTGTCGGCGTTGCCGGGCAGGTCGGGCTGGAGGTGGACGAGCAGCCACTTGACGCCCCCACCCGCAGGGTGGGCGCCGTCGGGCCACGTCGCCAGGACGCGGCGCTGCGCGGGGAGCGCCGTGTCGCCATCGCGGATCACGAGGGCGCGCGGGTCGGTCAGCACGCCTGGCGCGAAGGGGATACTGACCGTGACCGGTTCGGCCTGCCGGTCGAAGCGGGAGATTTTCTCAAAGTACAGTGTGTTCATATGTGCCTTTGGTAGTTCCTCTCGGTAGGTCATGCTTGCAGCGTGACGTATCAGGTGAGCAGCTCCGGCGCATCGCTGCAGATGCCGTCCACTCCGGCGCGGCGCAGCGCGGCGATCTCCTCGGGCCGCTCTTCGTGCCAGCAGATGATGCCCAGGCCGGCCTCGCGCACGCGCGCCACCCACTCCGGCGTGAGCAGGGCGCTGGGGTGGGGCAGCCGCTCCCAGCAGGGATGCACGAAGTTGGCTTGCACGGACCGGGCCAGCAGGACCGGATCGAGGTCGGGCGCGTTGAACATGACCGACGTGGCGATCCGCGGGGCGGCCTGCCTCAGCGCCATCAGCCAGTCGGGGCGGAACGAGGCGACGATGCAGTGGCCGGTGGCCTTTTGCTGGCGCAGCATCTCGATCACGGTGGGGATCGCCGCGCCGTCCTTGATCTCGACGTAGGCGCCGACGAGTTCGTCCTTGCACAGCTCGATGGCCTCGGCAAAGGTGGGCACGCGCTGCCCTTCGCCCAGGTCGATGGCGCGCAGCTCGTCCAGCGTACTGCGGCGGATCGGCCAGGCGCGTTCGTCCGCGTCGACGAGGTACGGGTCGTGGCTCAGCACCGCCTGCTCGTCGGCGGTCCAGCGCACGTCGTACTCGACCGCGTCCGCGCCCAGCTCCGCCGCCCGGCGGATGCCCAGCAGGGTGTTATCCGGGGCGTGGGCCGCCGCGCCGCGATGGCCGATGCGCAGGAAGCGGTAGCCGGCGGGGGAAATCTCGCGCGCCAATCGGTCGAGGCAGCCGTTGACGCGCGCGCCCATCCAATCGCGCAGGGCGGGCCAGGGGACCAGCATCTCGGGCGCGAAGCGAAAGACCTGCGAGAAATCCCAACTCGGCTCGAAAGCGTGTCGCGATAGATAGGTATGAACCAGCCGGTTCTTGAGCGGCGTCACCTGCACGGCGTCGGCGATGTAGGGGGCCAGCAGCACGCCGCTGGCCCCCGCCAGCGCGCTCGTTTCCGAGCGCTTGGAGCGCCGCCGCTCCTCGAACCAGGCCGGGATGGGGGCGAAGGCGTGCTTGCCCGGCTCGCTGTAGATCGTCAAATGGTCGCCCTCCAACGCGAGCGTTCCATCGTGGCGCATGTCGTGATAGCCGCCGTGCCAGCTTGCCTCCCCGCGCACCGCCCGACCCTCCGCGTCCACGAAAACCCACGCGTGCTCCAGCTCGTACAGGTGGCCGATGTCCCAATCCCACCAGACGGCGTACTCGATGGCCAGACTGGCCGGGGGTTGGTCCGCAGGAGTCAGCTCGACCTGGCGGCCCCGGCTGAACGAGGGCGACGGCCCGCTCTGGCGGAAGAGGGTGTAGCCCGCCGCCAGCGGCAGGAACGGCTCGCGGGCGTCAAAGCGCAGGATGGGCGCGTAGCGCGCCGCCAGCGCGCGTTCCTCGGCGTCCTGCGGGGTGCTCAGCAGGGATGATAGATCAGGCTTGTATGCACTCATACTACATCGAAAATGACGGCCTGGATTTCCCCCCACCTAACCTCCCCCACCAGGGGGGAGGAACTGGTTGCCCCCCTCCCCTGGTGGGAGGGGTTGGGGGAGGCATTTTCGTTGTTGTGGATATCTCCGCAGAGCATGGCAACTGCTCCATAACCGTCATTTATTGATAACCGGCTCGCCCTGCAATCCGACCGCCTCGACGCTCACCCGGCCGTTATCCCACACCAGCGTGCCGGTGCCCATCGCCGCGATCTCGACGCTGCCATCGGGCACCGTGAGGGTGAGCGGCGCGGGCTGCAGGCCGTGATAGGCGGCCACCCAGCGCCCGGTGGCGGGACTGGCAAACAGCCAGGCCGCCTCCGGCCCGCAGGTGAGCGTCGCGCCGCCGAGGGCGATGTGGCCGCTGCGGGTCTCTTGGGCCACGGGTGACTGGAGCATCGGCCAGCCCAGGTCGCCCGCGCGCGTCCAGCGCCGCTTGAGCGCCCAGGCCATCAGGTCGACCGCGATGCCCAGCGTCTGTCCGTCGCGTGCGTACTCGACGGTCCACAGCCGTTCGCCCTCTCCCTGGTAGGTAAAGGGTGGAGCGGTAATGTCCTTGAGCGCGCCACTGGCGACGGCGCGGGCAAACGCCCTCCCGTCGGGATATGCGGAACGCTCGGCCGCCTCGACATAGACGCCGCATTGGGGCCTGCCCTTGTAGAATGCGCCGGGCCAGTTCAGCTCCCAGAAGGATTTCTGCGGGCCGAGGTAGTTGTAGAGCTCCAGCGCCAGGTCGCCCTGGATCTCGGCCAGGCGGATGGGGGCGTGGCGGCCCAGGTCGGTGCGCGCCAGCGGCCGCACGGCCACCAGCGCGTCGCCGCTGCCGGCGACGACGGTCTCGCCCGGTGGAACGTTTGCCGGGAGCGTTTCAACCCGCCTGTCGCCGACCCAAATCTCGTCCACCAGGTCGCGCCGCGTCCAGATCAGGGCCGCCTTGGCGCTAAAGACGCTGCCCAGGTTGCCCGGCGTGTACAGCCCGATGGCGCGCGGCCCCTGCTGCGCACCGTAGAACGATCCCTCGTCGACCAGGTTGCGCGACTTGGTGCGGTCGGTAGCGTGGTAGAAATCGCCCAGCCACTTGTCGTCGGTCAGGTAGCGGGTGTAGACGACGCCGGGCCGCTCCACACCGGGACGGGCGTAGTGGATCATCAGCACGTTTGATTGGCCGGAGAACTCTTTTGTGGAGACGCCCAGTGCAAAGGACGGGCTGTGATAGGTGGTGATGGCCAAGTCGCGCTCGGCGAAGGCGGTCTCGACCACCTCAAAGGCCGCCGCCCGCTGCGCCAGCACGTCGGCGATCCAGGCGGGCAGCGCGCCCTCGGCGATCCACCGCTGCAGCATCTCGACCTCGGGGGCCGTCTCGCAGGCGACGGAGGGCTGGTAGGCGCGGCTGTGCGGCCCGGCCCAGCGCCCCGTGCCCGCGTGGATGTGCAGCCCGGCGCTCAAGCCCAGGCGCGCCAGCGCCGTGCGAGCGCGGATGCGGGTGTCCTCGTCCTGCACCAGGTCGACCAGCCTCTTGAGCGCGCGCACCGTGACGGCGGTGTAGGTGGGGCTGTTGTACTCGTAGGGGATGCCGTGCACGTCGGTGAGGGCCATCCACGTGACCAGCTTGCGGTAGCCGCGCCCGGCGATCTCGGCATCTTGCAGCAGCTCGCCGCCCAGGCAGGAGTTGAGGATATCGAGCACGGTGATGTTGGAGTAGGCGACCAGCACGTCAAGGCGGCGGATCTCGTCCAGCCCCAGGCGGATCGCCTCCAGCACGCGCGCTTGCAGGTCCGGCGGGAGGCGGTCGCCGTGTTGGCCCATCATGGGGATCAGGTGCTCCAGGTTGAACTCGACGGCGTTCAGGTCCTGCACCACGTCGTCCTCCACCATCCAAAAGAAATTGCCGTGATGCGGGTCGCCTGCGCGCCGCTCCTGGCAGCCCAGCACGACCTCGAGCACCCGCTCGGCCAGCGCCAGGTCCTGCTGCGTGCCGTTGGCCACCAGCCGCGCGGCAAGAGCCGCCCCTTTCCGAGATTCGTGAAAGACGCCGTTCTCGGTGACGTTGGCGGGCATGCAGGCTTGGGGGTCAAAGTCCTCTGGGAGTGGCAGTGGCCCGGTCATTGAAACCTCTACAAGCGAGAAATGCACCACGGAGGCACAGAGGATCTATGCGCTCCGTGCCTCCGTGGCTTTTGCTCGAGTGCTCGAGGTAGGGCACGCTTTTGGCGTGACCTACGCGTTTTTATACGGCAAAGTTCAAGCGCATCGCCTGCTCGCCATAGCGGATGATCATCTCCTCGGAGGGCAGCTCGGCGACGCAGTACGGGTTCTCATAGTGTTTGAAGCCGGCGATGGGCTCCTCTTCGCCGTTGCGCGTCAGCGGTCCTTCCCAGCCAAAGGCCAGCGTCTCGCCGCGCAGCGTGGCGCAGCTCACCGAGAGAGCGTCAAAGGTCACGTCCAGCGCCAGCACCTTGTCCTGGAACTCGGCGAACTCGCCGTCGAGCGCGGCCCGTCCCATGTGACACAGCCAGACGTTGTGTTGGCCGTAGGAGCGCAGCTCGCGGTAGGCGGCTTCGCCTGCGGTGACGAACTCCACCCCCTGGGCGGCGGTGATCGCCAGGTAGCCATCGTCCTTCTTGGCAAAGGCCCAGGTGTGGCCACTGGCGTCCTCGCGCAGCACGTACTCGTCGAAGGCGTGGGCGGGGAAGTAGGCGTGGGTGAACCCCAGCCAATCGTCATCTGGTATGTTGTGCACCGCGATCAGCACGTCTTTCCACTGTGCGGCGCGCGGCAGGGTGACGTTCCCGCTCCAAAAGTTGGGGCGATGGGAGCCTTCCTTGCTTATGCAAGGTGGATGGTTGACGAACACGACCGCGTCGGGCCCCATGGTCGCCTGCCAGATGTGCTCCTGCGAGCCCTTCTCGCCGGGGCGATAGTCCTGCGCCGAGCAGAGCATATAGTCCGGCGTCTTGTAGGTGACCTTGTTCACCTCCCACGAGCCGGTCCTGCGATCGAGCGCCTCGTCGAACTCGCCGGCGTGATGCTCACGGTTCCACATCTCCTCTGGCAGGGCGGCGGCGATGGCCTCGATGATGGGGGGAAGCTGGTAGTTCTCCTGGATGGCCAGGCTGACCGGTCCCTTTATGTGCGGGTTAAAGGCGCCCATGCCCCACATCAACCGGCTGATGCCGGCCGTAGGCTCCAGACGCCCGCCGGTGATCATCGTGGCATAAGAACGCCCGTGGGTGGAGCCGAAGGTGCCCTTGTATGAGTTGAGGGCCATGCTGAAGAACATCTTGTCCATGACGACCGCGGCCATCTCGTATACCTGCTGCGTCTCGGCTAGGTCGATCAGGTGCGAAAGGGCCAACAGGTCCTCCTCGAAGTAGCAGTTCGAGTCCCACTCCTGGAAGCCGCCGGTCCCTCGCTTGTGCAGCCAGGCGATGGCCAGCTTTTCGCCCTTCTCCCTGTGCCACTGGCCGGTCTGCCCGCTGTTGGTGAACGTCCGGCCGGGGTAGAGCTGGCCGGCCAGGATCTCGCAGGCGTGGAACAGGATCTGGTGGTTCTCCGACCAGAACCACATGGCGTCCTCTCCCGCCTCGTCGGCCCAGTACTTGAAGTTGAGGACGCATTCCTCCAGCGGCTGCTTGAGTTCCTCGGGGAAAGATGGATTATCCCAATAACGCATCATCATCCCCAGCAGGCCGATCAGGTAAAAGTCGCTGCAATCCTTACGCTGGTTGATCCCGTCGATAGCTTTCAAGAGGGTATTTACATTGATATCGTGCCAGCGGTCGACCGCCATCTTGGCGATCTCGGCGTAGATGCCGAGATCGGTGTAAATGCCCGTCTCCCGGCGGAAGGCGTCGGACAGGGCCTCGACGCGGCGGTTTGTGTAGGTATCGTAGCTCTGCTGGGAATACTTGTTCTTGACCGTCCATACACCGATGTCGCGCATGATGCGCATGTTGCCGTCGTAGTATTCCTGGGCTCGTGGCATCAGGCGCGCAAGGTAGTAATCTTCATAGAGTTGAAAGGGAATGCCAACAGCTGCGCGGTTGCCGCCTATCCCCATCCTATCTCCCTGCCCATAAATCCGGCCAGACGGCGTCTGAAAGCGGGTCATCAGGCTGGCCTTCGCAGGCATTTCCTCGGGCCAGTGCACTTCGACGTACTCATCAAACACGTAAACCTCTTGCTTCACGTACGCCTTCTCGAACGCATCCTCGAGATTGCTGCGACGGGCGATGGCCTTGATGGCGGTGGGTATGAACACGTCTGCTTGTTTGGGGTCTTCCGGGAGTCCAATAACTTGGAGCGCCATGGCGTAGGGGCAGTCGCGAGCTGCCACTTCCTCAAAGCGCACGAGGATCTCGTTGTGTCCTTCCTCAAAGGTAGCCTGGAAGGAGACGCTGTGGGGTATCTGGTGATAGAAGTGTTCCTGGCGATGGACGTGCTCGCCGTTCAGCCACACGTCGGCGGGGCCGTTGGTCGTGAGAACCAGCGTGACCTCCTGGGCAGAAGGGCTGACCACGCGGGTGCACGCCCAGGTGCGCAGGTAGTGGCAGGTGTGGTAGAACGCCGTCTTGTCCACAAAGTGATCTTCCCGGCAGCAGGTGTAGGTCCACTGCAGTTCGGTATCGTCCACGGCGAACTTGATCGTGTCCACAGGAGGCTCGGTAATTCCCGAGTCCTCTGTGTGGTAGTGGCGGGCGATCTGCAGCCGATAGTCCTCACCCGCGAAGCGGTCTAGGTCCTCAACCGGGATGGCCTGGGGGCCGGCCACGATCCAGTTGTCGACGTAGCCTTTTTGCAGGTGATAGGGTGCGTAGTAAACGGACATAAAGCTCCTCCTTGGTAGATGGTTTTCTTCTTCTTAACCGAATAAATGCGATGGGCTAAACGCCGCGGCCTTAGCCCCAATGGGCTCTCAACATGTCGAAATTGCGCCGGGAAAAGGTCCTGGCGATGACGATTACTCCCAGCAGCACCATGACAACCGCAAAGGCCACGGTGAGATAGGCGATGTGTTGTTGATCGACGACGGGGATCAGGGGAGGGAGGGGGAACCCTTCTTCCCCGGTCACCGTAAAGAATGGCGCAAAGAACGTGGATGCCGTCGCGCCGATGAACGCTCCGACGGCCGCTCCGCAAATCGTCAGTATGGCGTATTCCATCG
>JAFGED010000396.1 GCA_016931785.1 Anaerolineae bacterium | reverse complement strand
GGCGGGGTGGTGTGGGGTGGTCGGGGGAGCGCGTTGCGGGTGGCCGAAAATTGGCAGGCGCTGCCAAATCGGTTTTTAGGGCTGCAGTGCCAGACAAAAAGCCCTGCTTTGCAGGGGCAGGGCTTTTCCTGTTGCGAGTGTGTTAGCCGAAAGCGAGCCGCTGTGCCTAGTCGACTTCGATGCCGATGCCGGGTGTTTCGGGAAAGTACAGGACGTAGTCGTTGAAAATCTGTGGAAGTGCATATACGAGCTGGAATTCGCGGGTCTCTCCTGCCTCCCAACTGAGAATGACGGCTTGCTCTGCAAGGTTTGTCAACCTGCCGCCGACCGTTCGGGCGTAAAGGGATGGCGTGACCGCCCAGCCTGCATACTCCCCGCTTCCCACGTATACCATCACGACGCTCTCCGGGGACCATTCGACATCTTCCGAGCGCAAGTTGGTGCACTCGAGCGTCAGGATCACGAATTGGAATCCCGAGTCCTCGGTGATGTAGTAATCTTCAAGTTCCATGCCTGTTTCTACTTCTTGCACCGTGACTTCCCAGTAGTCGCCGGTGACTGTGTCTCCTACGGTCGGTGTCGACGCCGGTGTGGGGGTGGGGGTATTGGTGGGTGTGGGAGTGCTGGTTGGCGTGGGGGTTTTGGTTGGCGTAGGGGTGTTGGTTGGCGTGGGGGTTGGCGTTTTGGTTGGCGTGGGAGTGACTGTGGGCTCCGGAGTGGGGATGATGCCGCAGGCAAAGGATAGAACCACCAGGACAACGACTGTCGCGAGGACACTCGGCTTTAGAGTGGCCGTTCTTGTTCCACGCATTTTAGCCTCCTTGCTGTGTTCTCTGTAGGATCTCGATTGCTCTGATTTGTATCAGCCGCAGATGTTGCATAAACCCTCCTCATCCTTTTTCACTGCGCGGCGTCAAGCCCGGGTGCCCGTGTGTTTTTTGCCCCCTTTCAGACAACCGACGCCCAGTTTAGCACAAAAGGGTGCGGCAGGCAATTTGGCAAGTGTCGAAGGGTGCATTTGTTCCCTATCGTACGGTCTGACCATCTGTGCGATAGGTTGGTGGAGCGCCGGCAGGGTGGCGCTTACCCATCGGCGCAGTCTGTGGTATACTTGGGACCATTGAAGCGGGGGGGAGGAGTCTGTGGAAAAGAATGTTTTGCTGCAAGTAGATCACGTTTGGGTCGAGCGGCCTGGCGCAGAGGTGCTGCGCGGGGTCAATCTCGCCGTCGGGCGAGGCGAGGTACACGCCCTGCTTGGCCTCAACGGCTCGGGCAAGACCAGCCTGGCGTTGACCTTGATGGGGGCCGAGGGCTATCGGCCCTATCAGGGTCGGATTCTCTTCGACGGGCGGGATATCACCGATCTCGGTGTGACCGAGCGGGCGCGACTGGGCCTGACGTTGGCCTGGCAGGAACCGGCCCGCTTCGAAGGGCTGCCAGTGGCTGACTATCTCGCCTTGGGTATGAGAGAGCCGGAGCGCGGCCGGATTGAGGCGGCCCTGGAGGCGGTGGCGCTGGCCCCACTGGCTTACATGGGACGCGCGGTCGATGCGACTCTCTCGGGCGGGGAGCGTAAACGGATCGAGCTGGCGGCGGTCTATGCCATGCAGCCCCGCCTGACCATCCTCGACGAGCCCGATTCGGGGATCGACGTGCTGTGCCTTGCCGATATCATGACGCTGGTGCGCCGCATGGCGGACGAGGGTATGGCGGTGCTGATGATCACGCACCGCGACGAGATGGTCGGGGTGGCCGATGCCGCTTCTCTGATGTGCGCCGGTGCGATCATCAGCACCGGCACGCCGGCCGAGGTGCGGGAATATTTTGCGCAGCGTTGCCGCCCTCACGAGGGGCAGTTGGGCAGCCAGCCCTGGGGCAGCGAGGCCGGTGGGACTTATCGGCGTGTGGTCTCCGAGGGGGTGTGCGATGAGTAGGGGGGCGGCGAAATCGCTCCTACGGGAGCGCGATCCTGCCTGGGCGCGCGAGTTCGAGGCAATTCTGAAGGCCTACGAGGAAGCCGGAGGGCGGTCGGATGTGCTGCAGGTGCCACGGATCGCCAGTGCCGTCATAAGCGGCAATCAGGTGCTGGCGGCTAACTCGATCGATGGCGTGCGCATCGAGGCCGAGGAATTGGAGAACGGCGTGCGGGCCCTGATCACCGTTGCGCCGGGCACGAAGGTGGAATATCCGGTGCACCTGTGCTTTGGCGTGATCCCCAAAGAGGGTTTGCAGGAGATCATCTCCGAGTTCGAGATCGGTGAGAGGGCCGAGGTGGGCTTCCTCGCACACTGCACCTTTCCCAACGCGGTGGACGTCCGGCACGTGATGGATGCCAAAATCCACGTCGGCAAGGGCGCGACGATGCGTTACAGCGAGGGCCATTACCACGGCGATTTGGGAGGCATCGAGGTGTTGCCTACCACTCGCGCGCAGGTGGACGAGGACGGTCGAATGGAGACCGAGTTCAATTTGGTGCACGGCCGGGTGGGACGGCTGGCGATTGATTTCGAGGTGGACGTGGCGGCCGGCGGCGTGGTCGAACTGGTCGCCAAGGCGAACGGGTTTGGAGAGGACAGGATAGGCGTGAACGAGGTTGTGCGTCTCAACGGCGAGGGCGCGCGCGGCTTGACCAAGACGCGGGTCGCCGTGCGAGATCGAGCCACCAGCGAGATACTTACCACTGCCGAGGGGAATGCGCCTGGTGCGGTGGGTCACATGGACTGCACCGAGATTGTGCGCGGGGCGGCGATGGCACGGAACGTACCCGTCGTCGTCGTACGGGATGATCGCGCCCGGGTGACACACGAGGCTGCCATTGGCAGCGTCAATCGCAAGGAGTTGGAGACTCTGATGGCGCGGGGATTGAGCGAAGACGAGGCCGTGGACATCATCATCAGGGGAATGTTAGGTTGACTATGCGGCGGGCAGACAAATCGTCGGCGATAGGGTGGGCGGCGAGATTGGCTGTTGTGCTGGCGATCTTGGGACTGTTTCTATACTTTGAAGCAAGCCTGGTCCGGGCACATGAAGGGCCGGTCGTGCGAATGGTCTTTTTCTACCGAGACGACTGCCCGCACTGTATGACCGTGATCGATGAGGTGTTAAGGCCGTTGCAGGCAGAATACGGCGATCGGCTGGAGATCAAGATGGTGCAGTACCACGATCCTCAGCAGCCAGGCGAGGTCGACTCTGCCAGATATGAGATGTTTATCCGTGCCGAAGAGGTGTTTGGCGTCTCTCCAGAGGAGCGCGGGATTCCGACGTTGGTCGTGGGCGGTGAGGTGCTCATCGGCGAGGACGAGATCCGCGGGCAACTGAGATGCGTGTTGGCGAACTGCCTGGCGGGTGCGGGTACATCCTGGCCTGATATTCCCGGACTTGAGGATATCCCTGTCGGCATTGGGAATGGCGGAAATCCAACGTTCGTGCCCACGCCTGGGGATCCGGGCGTGTGCGATGCCGACGCACCTGTGTGTGCTGTGGGACCGAGTGAAGTCTGGTTGGTTTACTTTTCCCAAGCGGGCTGCGACGAGTGCGATCGCGCATGGTCGGATATCCAGTACCTCAGGGCCCATTATCCGCAGTTGATGGTAGAAAAGCTTGACATCTTTGAGCATCAGGATTTAGCCCAGTGTTTGGCGACGCGCGCGGGCAGGGATTTCGAGATAGGCGTGCCTGCCCCCGCGATCTTTATCGATAAAGATGTGTTTGTTGGTTCGGCAGAGATAACACCGCAGGCTCTCGAACCTGCTGTGCAAAGGCATGCATCTTTAGGCACGGGCAGATTTTGGAAAGATTGCGGCGGGGACGTCGTAGCCTTGCCTCCGTGGATAGTGGTGCTCTCGGGTGGTCTGGTGGATGGTCTCAACCCCTGCGCGTTTGCCACGTTGATTTTCTTTGTATCCTATCTTACCGTGACCGAGCGGCGGGGTCAGGAAATTTTGGCCACCGGCGCTGCGTTTGCTTTTGGGGTATTTGCGACCTATTTGGCAATTGGACTTGGGCTTTACGAGGTTGTGAAAAGCATAAGCGGTATCCACACGGCGTTAGGCCATACTGTCTCGTTGTTGATAGCGCTGCTTTGCTTGGTTTTGGCGGTGCTCAGTTTCAGAGATTCTCTCCAGGCGCGCCAGGGCAAGCTCAAAGATATGGCGTTGGTGATGCCCCAGGGCCTGCGACGGGTTGCCCACTCTGTGATCAGGCGCACCAGTAATGCGCGGGCCTTTGTGTTGATAGCCTTTGCCACCGGCGCTGTCATCTCATTCATCGAGCTGGCCTGCACTGGCACGCCGCTGCTGGCGGTGATTACTTATCTCGTGGGCAATGTCCCGGATTCACGGATTCAGGCGGTAGGCTTGCTGGTTCTATTTTCTCTGATGTTTATCTTGCCCCTGGTTGTGGTGTTCGTGTTGGTTTATTTTGGTACGACCTCTTTGCAGTTGGGGTTTTTTCTCAAGCGACGCGCGGCGCTGGTCAAACTGGCGACGGCGGCGCTCTTTATCGCCATGGCGGTGTGGCTGGCCTATTCCGCGGTGCCGTGGCTGCTGGGTTAGATTCTATCTATTGGAGGAATGATGGTGAAAAAACCGTGGGTTTTTCTTTGCGTGATGATCTTGCTAGGGTTGGTGACTTCTTGCGATTGCGACGGTGGATCTGAGGGGCCGGTAGTGCATGCCATCCTGTTCTATTCGCCCAGTTGTCCGCATTGCCACCAGGTGATGACGGAGGTTTTGCCGCCTCTGGAGAAAAAGTATGGGGACCAATTGCAGGTTTTGGAGCTGGATACTGCTACGCCCGAAGGTCAGCAAGTTTATCAATCGGCTGTCGCCTACTTTAGCATTCCGCAAGAGCGCCGCGGCGTGCCGACTTTGGTTTTAGATAGCATTGTCTTGGTTGGCAGCGGGGAGATTCCCCAGTATCTGCCCAGTTTGATCGAGCGAGGGTTGAAACAGGAGGGCGGCGTGGATTGGCCCGCGATCCCGGGTTTTATCCCTCCTGCCGATTGAGTTTGCTCATTTCACCCCGTTGTATGGGAGGAAAATATGCGTAGAGAAGTCATTTTGGCGTTTGCTGTCATCGGCCTTGTGATGTTGGCCTGCGTGCCTATCTCGACACCTACACCTACTGCTGAGCCGACGCCTGCGCCTACAGATAGGCCTATTTTGACGCCCATCCCCACTTGGACGCTCACGCCAACTCCTACACATACCCCTGAACCCACGGCTACTTCTGCAGCGACTTTGACTCCAACGCCTACTATTTTTTTTCTTCCTTCCACTTTTACTCCTACAAATACCCCTGAGCCCACGGCTACTTTTACAGCGACCTCAACTCTTACGTCTACTGTTCTTTCTCCTACCTCCACTTTTACTCCTACCCCTACTTTGGCGGAGAAGACTGGCGCGGTGCACGCGATTTTGTTTTACTCCCCCTCTTGCCCTCACTGCCGCAAGGTGATGACGGAAGACTTGCCACCTTTGCAGGAAACGTACGGCGATCGATTGCAGATTGCCATGATAGATGTATCTACGTCGGAGGGGGCGGATCTGTACTTTGCAGCTGCCGACTACTTTGATGTTCCGTCTGAGCGTCGTGGCGTGCCGACGATGGTGGTCGGCTCTGTGGTCTTGGTAGGATCGCGGGAGATTCCGGAGCGTTTGCCGGATTTGATTGAGCAGGGACTGGGCAAGGGCGGTGTGGGGTGGCCTGCAATCCCCGGCTTTGAGCCTCCGCCGGAGTGATGATCCGCTGGAATATTACGCTGTAGGACAAATGAAAACCGTCGGGGGTTTTTCCCGACGGTTTTTGTTTCCAAATTATCGTGCGCTCGGGTGCCTTATGGCGGACAGCTTGCGGCTGTGTACTGCACCTCTCGCCACACGATTTCAAATCCCTCTGCCGGGCTGCCGCACCGCCCGCTGGTACCGCGGCCGCAATCTTCTGGCACCGGGAAGACGAGGGTCCCCGACGAGGTAAAGTACTTTTCTGTGTGGGGGAGGCCGGTGAATTCTCTGGAGGAATTTTCCAATTCCGTTGAGGGGTCCACTTTGCCGTAGAAGAAGCGGTACTCTGGACTCGGTCCTCCACCGTATCCCCACGTAATTCGCCCGCCGGATTTTGTCTCGTTGCACACACTCAGGGTCGGCGGGTCTGACATCCACAGTGGTTCGCTGGGAGTCGCCGTGAACCGCGGCATGGGCGTGTCGGTGGGCGTTGGCGATGGCGCCACGGTGTAGGAGGCCTCCAAGAACCCTCCGATAGGCTGGCCATCGCCGTACTGTAGCTGCCACCTGCTGGTGTAAGTGTCGTAGCCGACGGGTGCTTGCAGAGTGACCCGAATCTCGATGGTTTCTCCAGGCGCGAGCTGTTTGACCTCCGACTTGGCTACGATCTCCAACTCGTCTCCGGATACGAACACGATCTGGGTCAGTGGCGGCCAGACGCACGTACCGGTATTCTTGACCGTCCAGCGTTTGACAAACTGCTGTCCCGGCGCGAGCGAGGAAGGCCAAACTGGTGGGTCGCTGACGACCTGCATGTCGAATACGCAGGACGCTGTGGCGGTAGCATCCAAGTCTGCCGTCGGGATCGGAGTGAGGCTCGGGGCGGGAGTCAGCGTGGCGTTCAACGTTGCCTCGAGAGTCTGCACGGCGTCGCGGGTTGCCAGTTGAATGGCGATCTCGGTGGAGACCAGGTTTGGTGTCGGGCTGCCGTCGGCGGCAGGGGCAGGCGTCGGTGTGGATGTTGGGGTGCTAGTCGGTGGCGGGTTAATGGCGGCGAGCATGCGTTGCCCCGTCCCAGTGGCGAACAGGGCTATGATGCCGGCGATCACGATCAGCACAGCGGCAATAGCTACTATGGTCATAGTGCCAGGGCGGCGCTTTGGCTGGGCGGCAGCAGGCGGCTTGGTGGATGGTGGTGTGACTGGCATAGCGACGGCGGGCGCGCTGGGCAAGGTTGCCATCTCCCAATGCGACTCGTCTTGTGGAATCACGCCAGGTGTTAGGCGGGGCGCCGCCGTGGCGGGTTCCCCCAATGGCGACTCGATAGCTTCGCCGGCGGCCGCCTTTTTCAGCTCGGTGGCGAATTCTTTTGCCGTCTGGTAGCGATTGTCTGGATCTTTGGCTAGGGCCTTTAGCGTGACGGCTTCTATACTGCGTGGCAGGTTAGGATTGACGACGATAGGAGGTGGCAGGGGGGCGTTGATGTGTTTGAGGGCAACCCCCAGGGGGGTATCGGCGTCGAATGGCCGATGCCCGGTGGTCAGTTGGTACAGGATGACCCCAAGGGAGTAGATGTCGGCGCGTTCGTCTCCAGCCTGCCCCATCCCCTGCTCGGGGGCCATGTATGCCGGCGTGCCGACCATCGCGCCGCTGGCCGTCAGCCCGGCGACGTCTACCATCTTGGCGATGCCAAAGTCGGTGAGGATGGGCTGTTCATCCTGGTTGAACATGATGTTGGCCGGTTTGACATCTCGGTGCACGGTGCCGTGTTGATGGGCATAGTCCAGGGCGTTGGCGATGGCGATGACGATGCGGACCGATTCCTCCAGCGCGACCATCTCGCCTTTTTTGGCCATCCTCTGTAAACGTGCTTTCAGGCTCTCACCGCTGATGTACTCCATGACCATGTAGTACGAGTTGGATGCCTCGTCATAGTCAAAGTCATAGACCTGAATGATGTTGGGGTGGCGCAGCATCGCGGCGAACTTGGCCTCGCGTTGAAAGCGGGTCAAAAAGTCCTCTTCCTGTGCCAGGAACGAGTGAAGCACCTTTATGGCGACATACCTATCAAGGCCCGGTTGGTAGGCCTTGTAAACTTCGGACATCCCGCCGCTACCCAGGTGCTCTGTAATGCGATACTTGCCCAGGGTCTGACCGATCAACCTCATGCACGTGCTCCAGTGGTTTTTGTCTTGCAGGCTATTCTACTCTAATTGTCCGTAAAGTCAAAACGAATCTTGTGCCGGGCCTCGTTATTTCACGCTGCGAAGCCGGTTTTTCGGTTTTACGAGCCCTATGGTATAATTTTGCGCGCCTTGAGTTCGTTTGCTATAGGGGAGAGCATGTACCGTGTTTTGCGTTTTTTGCAGAGATGGCGGTATCGGCCTGATTGGGGCCTTTGCCTTGCCATGGCCTTGGCCCTCGTCGCAGCGGCGCCATTTTTCACCCGGCCGGGCCTGCCGCGCCAGACGGATGCCGAACTGCACGTCTACCGCGCGGCTGAATTGGGCCACGCGCTGCGTTCGGGGGTTCTTTATGCCCGTTGGGCTCCCGATCTCTACTACGGCTACGGCTACCCGATCTTTAACTACTACGCCCCACTGACTTACTACCTGGCCAATGTGTTTGATCTGCTGCCGGGTGTGGATATCGTGGGCGGCGTCAAGGCGGTGTTCGTCCTGGGTTTCCTGGCTGCTTCGGCAGGTGCTTATCTGCTGGGGCGGGAGCTCTTTGGGCCTGCTCCCGGCGTGATAGCCGCCGCCTCGTTCACGTTCGCTCCTTACATTGTGTTCATCGATCCACACGCGCGCGGCGACTTGGCCGAGCATTTTGCCATCTGCCTGATGCCCTTGAGTTTCTACGCATTCCACCGTCTGCTGAGTGGAGCAGGCGGGAGGTGGGCGTTTCTTGGAGGCGTGCTGAGCCTGGCGGCTATCGTCTTCAGCCACAATCTTCTTGGCCTGGTGGCGGGCATGTTGCTGCTTGGCTATTGGCTGTGGCTCGTGTTGCTCGGCGGAGGGCGCGCTCGGGCAGGGTGGGGGCTCTTGGCATTTACCCTGGCCGCTATGCTGATCGCTTTTTTCTGGCTTCCGTTCTTGCTGGAGCGCGGCGCGATCAAGCTTGACGTCGTCGACAGCGAAGGGGGGCATTTTGACTTTCACAACCACTTTTTGACGCTGGGGGAGCTGCTTGCTCCCTCGCCCGTCCTCGATTTGGGGGCGACGGCCCCTCGTTTCCCCTACAACCTGGGATTGGCGCAGTGGTTATTGGCGCTCCCTGCGATTGCGGCGATAGCTCTCGCTATGAGACGTGTCTTGCGCGGGAGGGGGCCAGGGGGAAAGGGCATTTTGAGACAGGGAGACTGTTTCCTTTTTCGCTCCCTTTGTTTCTTTTTGTCGGTGGCCCTTGTGTTCGTGTTCTTGATGCTGCCTGTCTCCACGATCATCTGGGAGCGCGTCCCCGGCATGCGTTACTTCCAGTTCCCGTGGCGGTTCATCGCTCCGGCCAATCTGATGCTGGCGGTGTGTGCGGCGGGTGGCGTCTTCCTGTTGCAGGTTGGTCGCTGGCGGCAACGAGGGGCGGCGGCCATCCTGCTCGCCGTCCTGCTGTTCTCCCTGCCCGCGCTCTACCCGCCGATGTGGTCGCCCGATTTTGGCGGCGTTTCCCCGCAGGACATCATCGCCTGGGAGGAGAAATACCACGCCCTGGGTACCACGTCCACCGGGGACTTTTTGCCCGTGGAGGCCGCACTCGCGCCGGTTCGCCCGATGCCTTCCCTGGTCGAGTCCTACGCCCATCCTGGCCCGGTGGATAGGGTCAACCGGGCGGTCTTGCCAGATCGGGCCACGGTCGAGATCGTCGACCAGCGGGCATTCTACGATCGTTTCTCGGTCTATACGCCCAAGGAGTTTGTCTTCCGCCTTTACATTTTCTACTTCCCGGGATGGCGGGTGTACATAGATGGGCAAGAGGCCGAGATCGACGTCGCCGGGCCGGAGGGGTTCATCACGGTTGTGATGCCCGAGGGGGCGCACGACGTATTGGTGCGTTTCGAGGACACGCCGCCGCGCACCGCCGGGTGGATCATCTCGGCGGTTGGCCTTGCGGGCCTGGTGATTGCGGTGATACGGATACCGTGCCCTATCTTGGATGATCGCCCTGCGACTTTCAATCTCCGGCTCCTATTTTGGTTGGGTGGGGCGCTGGCGCTGTTCGTGCTTGTTAAAGGCGCCGTGATCGATCCTCGCGATGGTTGGCTGCGCTATACCTCGCCGCCGGGACAGGCGCGGGCTGCCCAACACGAGTTGCGCGCCAATTTCGGCGGGCAGATCGAGCTCCTTGGATACGACCTCCCCAAGTCTCGCGTCCGCTCCGGCGAGACGCTGTCGCTCGTGCTCTATTGGCACGCGCTGGCGCCGATGGGTGAGAATTACCAGACATTTGTACACGTCGCCCGCCCGCTGTATATCCTGTGGGGCCAGGTGGATCGTCCGAACCCCGGTGATTTCCCGACGACGCGCTGGCCGCTCGACAAGTACGTGTGGGATGCGTACGAGGTCCGTATTCTACCCGGGACGCCTCCCGGCGAGTACGTGGTCAACGTGGGGATTCCCTCGTGGGGTGGAGGTTACCGGCTGCCGCGGTACGACGAGGGTGGGCAGGTCGTCGGCGACAGCATTGTGGTCTCCACGGTCGAGGTGCTGCCTCCACGCCGCCAGCCCACGCCTGCAGAGTTGGGTATGACGGAAGAGATGATGGCGGCTTTTCCCGGCGGCGTGACGCTTCTGGGGTATGCTCAGGCGTGTGAGCAGGTGACGCTGCCGGGCGAGTGGCGCGTCACGCTCTTTTGGCGCGCCGACCGCGACATGCCTTCCGCACGTATCCGGGAGCTGGTGCTGCTCGATGCTGAGGGCCAGGAGGTGAAGCGGTTCTCAGGGGCTCCTGCGGAGGGGACATATCCCTTCGAGGTGTGGCGGTCCGGCGAGGTCGTGCGCGACCCGCTGCGTTTGGTCTTTACCGAGCCGGGCGATATCGAGGCCGGCGTGTATCGGTTCGGCGTGGCGGTGGGCGCGGAATCTCCCCTGGCCCCCGATGGGGCCACGGAGGCTTTCGTGTCGCTCGGCACCGTCGAGTTCGTGGCGACGGAGTAAGCTGTAGATAGTTGCGTGTATCTGCTCAGGCTATTCGCCCGAGCAGTGGCCCTCGCTCAAAAAAGGGAGAGATGGGGGTTGCCCCCCCCCCGCCTTCCTCCTCTTTTTTTCGCGAAAGGCAACTGCGCAGCAGGGCTGAGTATTTACAGTTACGTATAATTAGGAGGGATGAAAATGGGCGAGATGTCCAAGAGCGATCGTTTGATGGCTGCGATTCGTGGCGAGGCGGTGGATAGGCCTCCGGTGGCGTTGTGGCGGCACTTTCCCGGCGACGACCAGCGCCCGGAAGATCTGGCGCGGGCGACGGTGGCGTTCCAACGCCGCTACGACTTTGATTTTGTCAAGGTCTCGCCGGCCAGCAGTTTCTGCCTGCGCGATTGGGGCTCTCAGGATTGCTGGACGGGCAACATGGAGGGCACGCGTGATTACACCGTACATCCCATCCAGTCCTCCGACGATTGGCGCGGGTTGCGCTTGCTTGATCCTGCCGGCGGGGCATTGGGAGCGCAGTTGCAGTGCCTGCATCTCATCGCCGATGAGTTGGCGGGGGAGGTTCCTTTCATCCAGACGATCTTTAACCCGCTGTCGCAGGCGAAGAATCTGGTGGGAGCAGAGCGACTGCCGGTGCACTTGCGCTATTATCCCGACGCGCTGCGCGCGGGCCTCGAGATAATCACCGAGACCACGTGCCGTTTCATCGCCGCCGCACGCGAGGCCGGGATCGCCGGTGTGTTTTTCGCCGTGCAGCACGCGCAGTACGAGATTTTCAGCGAGGAGGAATACAATCTCTTTGGCCGCCCGTATGACTTGCGCGTGCTGGAGGCGGCGCAGGGGTTGTGGCTCAACGTGTTGCATTTGCACGGGACGGACGTTATGTTCGACCTGCTGGCCGGCTATCCGGTGCAGGTGGTCAATTGGCACGATCGCGAGACGTGGCCGACGCTTGTCGATGCCAAGGAGCGCTTCGGCGGCGCGGTCTGTGGCGGCTTGCAACGGTGGGACGTGGTGGTGCGGGGCACTCCCGAGCGCGTGCGCGAGCAAGCGGCCGATGCAATCGTGCAAACGGGAGGGGAGCGCTTTATCCTGGGTACAGGATGTGTCACGCCTATCGTCGCGCCTACGTCGAACATACACGCGGCGCGAGCTGCGGTCGAGTGGGGCTAGGCAGTGTCTGGGCAAAAGGAAGCTCCCCGAAGGGGAAACTTCCCGGAAGCTCCCTGGCGCAAATCGCTGGGGAGTTTTACTTTGATTGTTGCTGAGATTGGGAATGCAGCCTGAGCGTGCGCGCCAGGATGTCTTCCCGTTCAGAGAGATCGGGGCGGTCTTGTCGTGCGTCGCGGTCGCGGTGCGGTTGCTCTGGAGATTCTGTCTGAGCGCGTTGCAGGGCGATTTCCATCGCCGTCAGCATTGGCGCTTCTTCATCCCCTTCCTCTACCTCGTCGGCGCCCATGAGCGTCAGGTCAATGCGGCGTTTCCTTCGGTCAATTTCGAGGATGCGGACGTCGATTTCGTCACCGACCTTGACAACCTCAGACGGATGCTGGACGTAGCCAGCCGCCATTTCGCGGACGTGGAGTAGGCCAGGGCGCTCAGCGCCGATGTCGACAAAAGCGCCATAATTTTCAACCCGCGTCACAATGCCGGTGTGGGTTTGTCCAGCTGCCAGTTCCTTCCAATCCTTTTCGGCAGGCTCGACCATCGTCAGCGCGATGCGCTTGTTCTCGACATCCACGTTTGTGACCCATACGGTTACGCTGTCGCCTGGTTGCACGACGTCTGTCACTCGATTGACGCGGGTGGGGGCGAGCTGGGATATGTGGACCAGGCCGGTATATTCGAGGCCGATATCGACCAGGGCGCCATAGAGTTGCGTGTCTGTGACGACGCCCTGAAGACACATCTTTGGTTCCAGGGCATTGATGGATTGCGGTTTGGGTTGAGTTTGTACGTCTTCTGATTCCACGCGAACTACTCCTTTAGTTGTTGTGCTTGCCCGGCATTATAAACCAAGCCAGGTGGGTGTCAAGTTGAAAGTTTTCAAAGGCCCTTACTTCGCATAGTCATTAAAAGAAGAAACCCGGCCCTTCTTCGTTTTACCAGCGAATGCGAAATCAGGCTATGCGAATCGAAGGCCATTTTGACGCGTCTCCCTGGCCCAGAGAGACGAATGCAAGCCAGTGGGGTGGGCGTTATCTCTGCCTGTCCCGCTCCTTCAACGCACGCTCGACGTCCCGTCTTGCGGTACGCTCGGCAATAGCCTGGCGTTTGTCGTACTTGTGCTTTCCCCTGGCCAGCGCGATTTCGATCTTGGCCCGTCCGCCTTTGAGATACATCCGAGTGGGCACGACGGTATATCCCCGCTCCACAATACGGGAAAGCAGACGATCGATCTCTCGACGGTGCAGCAGCAGCTTGCGCGGGCGGAGCGGGTCGTGACCATAATACTGCCCTGCAGGATCATAGGGAGCGATGTGCACGTTGACGAGCCACAACTCCCCGTCCCGAGGCTGCACGTACCCGTCGCTGAGGTTCACTCTACCGGCACGGATAGATTTGATCTCCGTTCCTTTCAGGACCAGGCCGGCTTCCTGCTTATCCTCGAGGTGATAATCCCTCCCGGCCTTACGGTTGGTGGCGATGACCTTGATGCCCGCCATCACTCACCCTTGAGAAAATACTCGATGGCGCGCTCTAGTTGCGGATCCTCACCGGGCTCCAACTCCTCAGGATAAGGCACCTCGATATCGGGCGTGAGTCCATGCCCGTGGATGGGTTGGTTCTTGGGCGTGAACCACATCGCGGAGGTGACGATCAGTTGGGAGCCGTCGCTGAGCGTGTGAACAGTCTGAACTGCACCCTTGCCAAACGTCACTTCTCCGATCAATATGGCCCGCCCGTGGTCCTGGAGGGCGCCGGCGACAATCTCCGATGCGCTGGCAGAACCTCTATCGACCAACACCACCAGTGGAATATCCTCTCCAATGTCGCCCGCGCGAGCGCGGAAAATTTCTTCGCGGCCGTCCTTCCACCGCTGCGTGAGAATGACCCCATCGGAGAGGAACAGGTCAGCAACTCCCAAGGCCTGGTCCAACCAGCCGCCGGGATTAAAGCGCAGATCAAAGACGATGCCGCGCGGGTTCTGGGCCAAGAGCTCCTCCAGCCCCTCTTCCATCTTTTCGGTGGCTCTGGCACCAAACTCCCTCAACCGAATGTAACCGATTCCGGTATCGAGCATTTCCACGTCGACGATTTCCAACTCAAACCGTTCGCGGGTAACGATAACCTCGAACGGCTCCGCCACTCCCTCGCGTTCGACCAGCAAGGTGACCTCGGACCCCGCCGGGCCGCGGACCAGGCTGATGGCCTCATAGAGCGACATGCCGATGATAGAGACGCCATCCACCGCGATGACACGATCGCCGGCTTGCAGGCCGGCCGCCTCAGCAGGGCTGCCCTCAAAGGGCTCCACAATCAAGAGCTTGCCGTCTTCATCCATGTCCACGTAAGCGCCGATGCCCTCGTATTCGCCCGAATCATCTTCGGCGCGCACGGCGACCTCCTCCGGTTCGATAAAGGAGGTATATGGATCATTCAGTGCGTTTAGCATTCCCCGGATGGCAGCATATGTTACCTCCTGCTCGTCGGGGAGCTCGCCGTAGTAGTCACGCTGTACGATTCCCCATGCTTCCCAGAATAGCTGAAATGCCTCTTCGTCTTCGCTTGCAGGCGTGGGGATCGGCGCCGGCGTGAAGGTCGGGGCCGGGGTGATGGTCGGCATCCCGGTTGGGAGGACGTCCTGGACAGTGGGCGCCGGCGTGAAGGTAGGCGGTTGAGTAGCCGTCGGGGCAGCGCCAGGCAGCGCCGGCAGTATGCCGCTCCCGGTCAATACATACGCCGAGCCGAAACCGGCTGTAAAAACGATCCCTGCGAGTATTACAAAGACGGTGATTGCGAGCAGGGCCTTGGTCAATTTCTGTGTGGCAGTATTCATATCCGCTCCTGTGCGAGCCGCGAAACACTGGCTACTTTAGCAAGTATTCCACGGCATAATCAAGCTGGGCATCCCGCGGGCCATCGGCCTGTGGTGCGAGTACATCCGGCATCAAGCCTCGGCCTTCAATACGAGTTCGGTTGGGCGTCAGCCAGATCGCTGAGGTGACGTGCAACGACGATCCGTCGGAAAGATCGTAGATGAGCTGCACCGATCCCTTGCCATAGGTGCGTTCGCCGATCAAGGGCGCGCGGCCGTGGTCCTGCAACGCGCCGGCGACGATTTCTGCCGCGCTGGCCGTGTTTCCGTTGACCAGAACGACCATCGGGATATCGGTGGCGATCCCCCCGGCCTGTACCGGGTAGACGCTTTCTTCGGCAGTCCGCTTCTGTTCGATCATCACGACGCCATCGCTCAAGAACTGGCTGGCAACACCCACGGCAGGGCTGATCAGCCCGCCAAAGTTGTCCCGCAAGTCCAGTATCAGGCTGGTGATCCCCTGTCCCTTCAGGTCGTTGAGCGCGCCCACAACTTCCTCGTCCGTCCTATCGGTAAAACCTTGGATGTGGATATAGCCAACCGTGGGAGCGTGGGCGATCACGCGCCAGGTGACAGAGGGCACCCGGATCTCGCCCCGGGTGATGGTGAGGTCGAACGATGGGGTGGGGGAGCCATCAGGCCCTGGGCGCATCAGCGTGAGCGCCACTGTGGTACCTTGCTCGCCGTGAAGATAGGCGCGTACGTCGTCTATGGTTTCGGTCGCGAGTTGTTCACCGTCAAGCGCCAATAGAACGTCGCCCGCTAGAATACCTGCCTTCGCGGCGGGAGAGTCGGGGTAGGGGGAAAGCACCATCTGTCCCTTGGCATCGTACCAGATGTCGACGCCGATACCGCCAAAAGATCCGCGCATGTGGTCGCGTTCCAGCTCGCGAGGCTGCGGCTCGACAAAGATGGTGTAAGGATCGCCGAGCAATACCAGGGCCTCTCTGATGGCCCCGTAGGTCCGTTCCTGCTCCGTAGGAAGCTCCCCATAGTAGCCTTGCTCCAAGACTCGCCAGGCTTCCCAGAATGCCCCCATCTGTTTCTGGGAGTCATTGACTGCTCGCTGGGGATTATACTGGCGCTCCCACAGGTGATAAGCACCAAAGCCAGCCGCGTAGATTACGGCGAGGCACAGACCCAGTACCAGGCAACCTACTAGTTGGAGACCGCGTCGGGAATCTGACATAGTGGCGCTATTCTAACACAAAGCAGGTAGCGGGCAAGCCTCCTGCTGATGGCCGTGGCCGGAACGGATGGGGCGGTGCTGACTCTCCCTTTTTCGAGCGAGGGAGACTGCTCGGGCGAATAGCCTGAGTAGATACTCCAATTTGACATAAATTGGCGCGCCCAGGTTGTCTGTAGAGTGATCGGATTATGTATGGATACAACAGCCCGCCCACTTTTTCGTGCTTTTCAGAAGACGTTGACGTTGCGAGAATTTGAATATTCTCTCTTATCTTCTCCTTGCGGTTTTACTGACCGATTTCATATGTTATGTCAAGTTAAAATGCCCCAACTCAACATAACTTATCTAGTCGGAAGTCAAATCCGGAGGAAAAAGTAGGAAAAAGTGCCTCGCAGAGCGCTCTGGGCATAAATCTGGCGTTCTGGCGTAGGGCTTGTGTCCACACGATGCCAGTGTGCAAACGGGATGTTGTCGGGGTCCTTTTGCAGAACACGCGGTTCGCGCAATGTGTCGACATGGCCACGGCCCGGGTCTTTTCCAGGAGCAGCAACGACTGCCGTGATCCTCCTTTTTTGATAGAACAAAATTTCTAACGTGTTATGTCGAGTTCTCCGCCTATTCCTCGACAATGATCAGTTTTACCGGCTCCGAGAGCACCACGTCTCCTTGCTGAGTAGTGCTGCGCAGGGTGATTGTGAGCGTGCCAGGTTTGGCTAGCTCGATGATCGTGAACCAGAAGCCAGCGTCATCGATCTCTACAGTTTCGACCAACTGCCCATCGACCAGCACCTGAACCTGGGCGCCAGGAGACCCGGTGCCCAAGAGGGGAACTGGGCCGCTGGGCATCTCTGCGCCGGCAGCCGGGTATTCCAGCGTTGGAGGCTCGCGTTCTGACGATGTCTCTTTGCCACTCACGTTCAGCGGGTCGAACACCAGAATCCGGTTACTGTGGGCATCGCTGACGTAAATCGTGCCATCTTCCGCCACGGCTATACCATTAGGCAGCGCGAAAGAGCTTCCATCAAAGCCGTACTTGCCAAAGGAGAGGATATAGTTGCCCTGTTCGTCGAACACCAGTACGCGGTAGTTGCTGGGGTCGGTGACATAGACGTAGCCATCGGCATCCACGGCCAGATAAGGCTTCTCCTCGTGCATCAGGTCGCCCTTTTCCGCTACGAGCCTGGCGTCCCATCCCTCGATAGGCCACTGTCGCAGGAACACGCCTGCCGAGGTAAAGACCTGTATGCGCCGGTTCCACGTATCGGCGACATAGACCTCGTCTCGCGGGCCAATAGCGACGCCAACGGGTTCATCCAGATAGCCTGCCAGGGCGCCTCCCCCACCCCATTGGAAAGCAAAATCTCCATCGGGCTCAAAAACCTGGATGCGCTTGTTGCCAGTGTCGGCGACATAGACCCAGTTGTTGGCACCGATGGCAATACCGCGTGGACCGTAGAATGCGCTCTGTCCCACGTCACCACCACTGAGGTACTGCCCGTGCGTTCCCCATACATTCAACGGCGAACCTTCTGCGTCCAAATGCTGAATGCGATGGTTCCACGTGTCGGCCACGTAGATCGAACCGTCAGGGGCGACGGCGACATCCCAGGGTTCGAAAAAGTTTTGCGACCAGAAGGCGACAGGCTCGCCGGCAGGGGTTAATTTCTGGACCTTGTTGTTGGCGGTATCCGCCACGTACAAGAAACCATCAGGGCCGATTTTGATCCCGCGGGGCTTTTGGAGCTGGTTGGGGGCAGATCCTACGATCACCTGGCGCGCGGTTAGGTCCAGCCAACCCTCGGCATAAGGATCGAGTGTTTCGATCTCTGGCGCAGGTTCCGAGGATAGGCCCCATACCTGTGCAGCTACATCACGACGGATGTAGAGCCGAAAATCGCCCCGCAACGGCCAATCGGCGAGCGAATGCGTCTTGTTGGTTTCTTGGTCGTAGCGCGTGAAATCGCGGTTATACCAGATATCCCACAACGCAGCCCGCATCCCTGGGTTTACGACGGCGTATCTTATGCGCTCCCAGTTGAGGTTCCAATAGTCTTGCATCGGCCACCAGATGTAGGCGTACGTCTTGTGGATGTACCTGTCACCCACGTAGCGGTCTACGACACCCCACTGAGCGCTGCCGACGACGATGACGGGGGCACCCAATCGGTCCTGCCCACCCAATCCCAGTTGATCCTGCGAGGGGCTTTCCCCGAAAGAATAATCAGGGGGATAGTAACGTAATTGCCAGTGGAACATGGTGGAGGCATCGGAGCTGTAAGGGACCTCAATGGCGTAGGGCCCGCCGCCGTAGTATTGCGAGATCTCCTCTATCTCTTCCACAGCCTCGTGGACGCCCGGCGCGGCGTGGGCGTATACAAGGAATTCGGTCGGATAGTCGTAGTTGATGTAGCAGAAACGCCATGCGGTGCGGATGGTGATGAACGTCGGCACGAGCGACGCGGTGAGCAGTAGCACACGTGCTGCCGTCGGCCAACCGCTGCGCTGGATCATGTATCCCAGGCCCGTGCCGCAAACGAGGATACCGATGAGCGCGTTCAAGAAACGACCGCTGGCCTGCAACTGGGCTAGACTGTGTCCATGGAGGGGGTTGTCGCGGATTGCTCCGATTAACACGGCAATGGCGATGACGAGCGGAGGCGCGATCAAAGCCAGCAACCAAGCCTTGCTTTGGCGCACGCGCTGCCAGTCGGTTTTCTCGATCATCTGCCCAACCAGCCATCCCGAGATAACGATCATCGGCAGCGCCACGTGTACGGTGAGCCAGGGCATGCGTTCGCCTGCGACGGAGTATCCAATCCACGAGAGCGCGGCCCACCACGTGATGAACAAGAGAAAGACCCCCTTCGTTGCAGATAGACGCTTGATCCAATGCAAGCGATGCGGCAGAATCAGTTTCAGGAAAGACAAACCCAGGACTGGAGTAGCGAGCAGGGAAAGCAGCAGCGGCAGGTATTCGTAGAGACCTACCATGATCACGTAATAGTACTCAGGCTGGCTACCCCGCTCGACCTCTTGCTGCTCCAGCCAGTAGCCCAGCGAACCCACAAGCCCGCTGGGGATGCCGTAGGCGTTGGTAAGGAAGGTGGTGAAGAGAAGGATAAAGATGGCATAGTGAACCGCAGCAGCAATAAGCCAGCTGTATTTAGGTTTGCCCGACATCTGCCGCCGCACATCCCACATGATGCCTACGGCGACAGAGATCAGCAGGACCTCGATTGTAATAGCGCCGGTAAAGTAGAGCGTCGGCGGATTGTAGTCCATGGGCCTTAGGCCCGCCAAGTTCATCAGAACAGGAGAGAGAAACGGCAGGCATAGGGAGCCTAACAAGACGGCCAAGTCGAACGCTCGATTGCCACGCAGCGCCGTTATGGCAAACCAGGCCAGACCTACAAAGATGCCGCCGGCGAAAGGCAAGATGGTGAGCATAACATGCGCATCTATCTGGACTCCGAGGACTTTTGTGCCCCCTGCGGGCCATGCAGGATATTTGACTGCCTGCTGCATACAGGTCGTTGGATCTGCTTCCTGTTCCTGGATGCAAGAGCCGTAGGATGACACTATCGGCGAGATTAGTCTGAGAAGCATTCCCGCGACTACGACGGCGACGACTAGCAAAGCCAGGAGGAATTGGATCGAGTTCACTCCTTTGTAAATCAAGTAACGAAAAAGAGAGATGATTCCTGCGGTAAGCACGGCGATCCAGAGCACCGCCCTCCCCCAGATGGCTAACCAGTCCGCCCATGCTTGCGAAAGGTAGAGTTCCGAGGAATAGTCGCCGAGTAAGATGCCAACCCGGGTATCGATACCTAAAGCGAACAGGCAAACTGCAACAATCGCCAGCAAGGCAAAAACCCAGGGCGTGGAAAACTCTATATCCACCCGTCGCAGTTTGCCGGCGAGAATAAAGGCAACGGCAGCTAGGAGACCTACTCCGGCGAGTATACCTCCCCCGGTTCTGACGATCTTCCATACAAGTGCTACACTCTGTTCTTGGAGTGGTAATTGCGTGGACAGTTCCTCCTGCGGGCGTTGTATTTGGGCCAGCCCGATGGCAAACAGGCCGACGACCACGACCGTCAGGAATGCTAGGAACCAGGCTTTTAGATTCTCATTGTGCCACCTCTGCCTGAAAACTTGAGCCGCGGCCAGGATGACGAGAAAGAAGCCGATGATTGCACTGTAGATAAAGGAAACTTCCTTACTGGCAAACATGAGCGAGACGCCGGCCGCCATGAAGCAGAGCCAGCGCTTGTGCCCGTCGTGCAGGTAGGAGAGGAAAGAAAAAATAGCGACAAGAGCCCAGAGCATGACCGGGATATCGTGACGAATGTAGCGAGAATAATAGGCAATCGAGGGGGAGATCAACAGAAAGAACGAAGTGGTAAGTGCCCCTTTACGCCCCAGCCAACGCCGCAAAAGATACGGAAAAGCCACGATCACCGTCCCCATCAGCGCAACTGGCACTCGAGCTGAAAAGTCGTTATCGCCAAAGAGGAAATAAGAGAGCGCAGTGATATGAAAAAGGAAAGGTCCATGCATCAGTGGGTGATGGGCAAAACCCTGGCCGGTGTAAAGATGCCAAGAATATTTGGTATGGATACTTTCGTCGTGGCTTTGCACGCGATCGCCCAGCGCCCACAGACGCGTGGCGAGTGCCAGGACGATAAAGGTGATATAGAGGACTTTTTCCCAGTCAACCTCGGCGAACTTGATCATGGGTTTGTCCAGTAATGATCGTTCCACTGATTCCTCCGTTTC
>JAFGED010000395.1 GCA_016931785.1 Anaerolineae bacterium | reverse complement strand
GATCGAACGTGGCTTTCTGGTGAAACCTGATGTGGAAGGAGCCTACACTCGGTTGCAGGAACCGCCGGCAGGTCCTCGGCCTCCGGTGCCGCCCATTCGCCTGCGCGGGCGCGCCACCGACCAGGTGGTCGTGCAGAGCAAGTTGCTCTCCGGTCATCCGGCGGTGGGCGCGTCTCCGCTGGTGACGCTGCACGGATTTGGAGGGGTGGGCAAGACGGCTTTGATCACGGCCGTCGCCTACTGGTGTTGGGAGCGGACCATCTTTCCCGGCGGCGTGTACTTTATCCGTTTGCCCGGGACGAGCGCAGAATCGGAGATTCTGGTCGATCACATCTTGCGTGCGCTGGGTTTGTCTGTACCCGATCCTGGCGCGGATGGGGGGGAGCGGTATCGCGCCAGGGTCGCTGCGCTCTGCGACGCGCTGGAGGGGGATGCGTGCCTTCTGGCGATCGATAATTTCGAGGCAGTGTGTGAAGGGGCGAATCGCGATTCTGACCTGGCGTTGGTGGCAGAGCTGCGCGAGTGCTGCCCGAAGCTGCACATTCTGATTGCCAGGCGCAGTGGTCCTCTGGGGTTTGCCGGCGAGATGCCGTATGAGGTAAAGCCGCTTGCGGCAAAGGCGGCGGTGGAGTTATTTCGCGATCGGGCGCTAGACGGGGGCAAGATGCTGCTCTACGCCGAACGCACCATCGCGGCCGAGATCTGTGAGCTGCTGGATCGCGTGCCGTTGCACATTCGCATGGTGTCCACCCGCATGCGCTCCGATGAATCCCCCGCTGCCATCCTGGATGGGTTGCGTGACGGGGAGCGGCGCTATCCTGTGGCGGCAGACGCCCCGCCTCACCATCGCAGCCGCGAGCTTGCCTTCCGCTACGTCTACGATCACCTGGACGAGCACGGGCAGCGATTGTGGGCGGTGATGGCGGGCGTCTTTGCCGGGGCGCCGGGCCGGGCCGACGTGCGTGCCGTCTATGCGCACTTCAAGGCCGATCTGTCGCTGGACGCGCTTTTGCTGTGGTCGGTGGTGGAGGGCGTGGATGGGCACCATCACATGTTCGAGGCGGCGCGGGAATTTGGGCGAGCGCGCCTGGCAGAGGGGGCGCTTGGCGAGGAGGAGCACGACTTTCGAGCGCGTCACGCGGCTTATTATCTGAGCTACGCCAAGGAGCACAGGGACGATTGCGACGCACCGTCACAGGAGCTGCCTGATATCCTGGCGGGATTCGCCTTTTTCGCTGCCCAGGCGACACTGGACGAGGATAGAATGCGCAAGTATGTCGGGGCTGTCGATGAGTTTCTAGAGGCCCACGGATATTGGCTGCAAAAGCGGCGCTGGCGACAGGAGATCGAGTGATGACGCCATCTCACAAACGCCCTGGCTTTCGTGTAAATAAGGGTAACTACTCAGCCTTGCTTCGCAGTTGCCTTTCGCGTGTGAAAAAGGGAGGGGGCGGGGGTTTGGAGGGCGGCAATCCTTCGGCCTCGCCCCTCGACTCGCTCGGGGGGCGCCTCAGGACAGGCGCCGCTCTCCAAACCCCCATCTCTCCCTTTTTCGAGCGAGGGAGACTGCTCCGGCGAATAGCCTGAGTAGTTACAAATAAGATAGATTATGCGGGCCGACACTGAGACCATCGAACGTGCAATACGCGGGGATGAAGCCGCGCAGCGAGCGCTCTACGAGGCGCACTATGCCGCTGCGTTTCGCTTGGCCTATCTTTTGTTGCAGGATACCTGCGACGCCGAGGAGGTCGTGCAGGATGCCTTCGTATACGTCTTGCGCAATCTGCAGCGGTACGATGCGGAGCGGGCTTCCTTCATGGGCTGGCTGCGCGTGGTGCTGGTGAGCCGCTGTCGCAACAAGCGTCGCCGCAGGCAGTTATCCACCGTCTCGTTGGAGACGCTGGCTGCGGCCGGGCAGCCTCCGCCTGATTCGAAACCCGGTCGTGATCCTGCCGACGCGTTGGAATTGCAGGGGACTCGGCAGGCGATTTGGGAGGCGCTGCAGCAAATCAGCCCCGGCGCTCGGGAGGCTTTGATCCTGCGATACTACGAGGGGTTGCCGTACGCAGAGATATCGGCGTTATTGGGCTGTTCGTCCGATGCGGCGCGCGCGCGTGTGGCTCACGGCAAGGTGCAACTGAGGCAGTTGCTCGCCGAGGCTGCTGGAGACGTGGTGAGAGACACAGGTTTCGTACGGCCGGTGGAGGTAGGATGATGGACGAGGTTCATCTGCGGGAAATAGAGATGGCTTGTTCGAAGGACGAGTTCGAGGCAGACGCTGCCGACCACCTGCGTTGGTGCGCGCGGTGCCGCAGCCTCGCCGCCGAGTACCGCTGGTTGGACGAACGGCTCGCGGACGCGTTAGCGTCAGTATCGGAGAATGTTCCGGTGGTGCGCCCAGGGTGGCGCGCCATAAAGCAGCGGATAGTCGCCGGTCGCCAGCGAAGGATCGCCGGCTGGCGCGTTTCCGCCATCGTCGGTGTCGCCCTGGTCAGCTGCATACTCCTGTTGGTCTCGTCTGTCGTGGGAGCGACCGTCGCGGCGCAGCTGGCCTCGCCCGAGGCGGTAGTGACCCCTATTGCAGCAGTCACGGCCGTCGCCTCTGAGGGCCCGGCAGCGTCCTGGGCCACATCTACACCGATCGTGCCTCACGTGGGCGTGGAGGCGCCATCTGCGTCGCTGCTTGTGCCCATTCCTACGCCGTCAGCGCCTTCTGACATCGAGCTATGACCGACGCTACATCTCAAATTATCCTGGCATTCCGTTGGTATCTCGCTACCCAGGCCTTTGGATTGGCCGCACTGCCACTCTGCCTGAAGCTCTTCCGCCATCTCCCCGACCGTGGTTATGGCGTTTCCAAGCCGATGGGTTTGCTTTTGGCTGGCTGGGCCTTTTGGCTGTTGGCCAGCCTGGGTTGGCTGCGCAACACGGCGGGCGGTGTTCTCGTCGCCCTGGGTATTCTCGCCGTTGCCGGCACCGTGCTCTATCTGACCAAGCAGCCCTCTACCCAACTTCCGTGGCGCGCTATCGTCGTTGCCGAGGCGGTTTTTGCGCTCGCGTTTGCTGCCTGGTGTATCGTGCGCGCGCACATGCCGCGCATCGAAACCGCCGGCGGCGAGAAATGGATGGAGATTGCTTTCCTGCGCGGCATTTTGCGCTCCGACGCGTTCCCCCCGCACGACCCCTGGCTTTCCGGCTTTGCTATCTCCTACTATTACTTTGGCTACGTCATCATGGCCATGCTCACGCGCCTGACTGACATTTTACCTTCCATGGCTTTCAATCTTGGCATCGCTACGCTCTTCGCCCTCACCTGCACCGGGGCCTTTAGCTTGGCCTACAACCTCATCGCAGCGCGCAAGGGGGCCATTTCGGAGATCGTTTCCGCGGAACGGGAAAGGTGGTCGGCTGTTTTGGGCGGTTTGTTGGGGCCACTGTTGGTGGCCCTGGTGGGAAACCTGGAAGGGCTTATGGAGGTGCTGTACGCGCGCGGTATCGGCTCGGCGGCCTTTTGGGAGTGGGTGGACATCCGCTCTCTAACTCGAGCCCCGCCTGCGTTTGCTGACGGCAGCTGGATACCCACGCGCTTTTATTGGTGGTGGCAGGCCTCGCGCGTCGTGCGTGATTACAGCCCTCTTGGCGATCACGTGGAGATCATCGACGAGTTCCCGGCTTTCAGTTTTCTGCTGGGCGATATGCACCCTCACGTGTTGGCGTTGCCATTTGTGCTTTTGGTCATCTCTTTGGCCCTTGATCTGTATTTGCGGGTCTTGGCCGGCGAGTCGCGAGACGAAGGTAGAAGTTGGAAAACTTGGGATTCTAACCTTCGTTCGGCGTCTTCAAGGTTGCGACTGTTTTTTGAGTCACTGCATACAAATCAGGGCGAGGTAAAGTGGGCGGTCTTGCACTCTGTTCTTCGCTCCCTGTATTTCGGTTTTCGTTCTTTGCTCTCGGATTGGTCTTTTTCAGGCTGGGAGTTGCTCGTCTATGCGGTCTGTCTGGGCGGGCTGGGATTCCTCAACACGTGGGATTTTCCCATTTATCTCTTTCTCGTCACGGTGGCTTATGCCGTTGCCCATCTGGGCAGTATGCGAGAAGAAGGACGGCTTACGTTTTACGCTTTACGTTCTGCTGTGCTCTTTATCTCTCTTCTCCTGTTAGGGTTCTTTCTGTACCAGCCCTTTTGGCGCAGCTTCCAATCCCAGGCGGGTGGCGTGATTCCCAACCTTTTTGGCGGCACGCGGCTGACGCAGTTCCTGTTGATGTTTGGGCCGCTTCTCTTTATCGCCTGCGCCTTTGTCATCGGCCGGGCGCGGCGGAGCGGCGTGCGAGCAGGCCAGGTGACCAAGTGGACATTGGGCGTGTCCGCGGGCATCCTCGTGGTGTTGGTGCTTATCGCGGGCCTTGCCGCGCTGCTGATTCGCACGGGGTGGACCGTCGAGCTGCAGGGGGCTGCCCGCTACTTGGACGCCTGGCTGCGCGGCGAGCATCTGCCTGATATCGGTGAGGTGCCTGGCCCCTGGACGCTCGCGCGCCAGCGGGTTATCGTCGATCCAAAGCTCCTTGGCCCTGCAGCGGACACTTCTGACCTCGGTATCATCGCCCGCGCCTTTCTTATCTCCCCTGTGTGGGTTATCCTTGGCCTTGTCGCTTTCCTGGTCACTATTGTCCTTGTCCTGAGGGGCGAGGCGGGTGTGAAACAGCCAGCGGCCGGGATTCGGGACTTTGTGCTTCTGCTTTTTGCCACCGGGGCGCTCTTGGTGCTCAGCGTCGAGTTCGTCTACATCAAGGATCATTTCGGCACCCGCATGAACACTGTGTTCAAGTTCTATTTCCAGGCGTGGATTCTGTGGAGTATCGGCGGGGCGTATGCTTTGGCGACCTTTATCCGTCGGGGTGGGATGGGCGGAAAGGTCGTGTCGGCTGTGGCCGCCATCTTGATCCTGGCCGGGTTGCTTTATCCCTTGCTGGCGATTCCCAGGCGCGCCGACGAGTACGGCGGCCCGGTCACGCTTGACGGGGCGGATTACCTGGCCCGGCAGTACCCGGCGGATTACGCCGCCATCACCTGGCTTAATGAGCACGTCAAAGGCGCGCCGGTCATACTAGAGACTCCAGGGGGAAGTTATGGCTACGAGGGACGCGTCTCTGCTCACACAGGCCTGCCCACGGTCCTGGGTTGGGCGGGCCACGAGCACCAATGGCGCGGGACGTATGACGAGCAGGCACGCCGTAAGGAGGATATCGAAACACTGTATACCAGCGTGGATAAAGAGCAAGTCTTGACGCTGCTGGACAAGTATGATATAAGTTACGTCTACGTCGGGCCGCTTGAGCGCGACCTTTACCAGATCGATGGCCTGGCTAAATTCGCCGGGTTGATGGAGGTCGCTTATGAATCCGGCGACGTGGTGATCTATAAACGATGAACGCGGATGCCTCTTTGAGAACAAATGCTGCACGACGCGCGTCTCGCATCACTGTCGAGGCCGCTTTGTGGATTTTCGTCGGTGTGCTCGCACTCGTGCTGCGCCTGGCCAATCTCGACGCAGCTCCACTCGCCGCTCACGAAGCCCGCGAGGCCATGCTTGCATGGCGGGCTGTGACCGGGCAGGGGATGCCCGACGGCGGGTACAGCCCTTTTCTCTTTGCGGCTAACGCGCTCCTGTTCGCACTTTGCGGCGCGAGCGACGCCTTGGCTCGGCTGTGGCCGGTCCTATTTGGCAGCGCGTTCGTGCTGACACCCCTTCTTTTCCGCCAGCGCGTCGGGCGCGTGGGCGCCTTGGCGGCCGGGCTGTATTTGGCCATCTCGCCAATGGCACTCTTTGCCTCGCGCCAGCTGGATGGTGCAGTGATGGTAGCTCTGGGCGGAGCGGTCTTTTTTGGTGGTAGCCTGCGCTTTGTGGAGGCGGGGAGCAAAACCTGGCTGATCTTGGCCGCGGTGGGATTGGCTTTAGCCGTGACGTCGGGACCATCTGCCGCCGGGATGCTGCTCTCCTTGGGGTTGGCTTGCCTGGGCTTTGGTTGGAGTTGGCCTGTTGCCAGGGTCCGATGGCTGTGGGCGTGCGTGCGCCCGCATTTTGGGCATGTTTCGGCGGCGTTCCTCGTGGCTTTCATCGCCCTTGCCACCGGGTTGGGATGGAACCTGCATGGCGTGGGAGCGGCGGGCGACATGCTGTCGGCATGGCTCTCTCGCTTCGGCGTGGCATCGTTATTGCCCATTGTGACCCTCGCCGTCTACGAGCCCTTGGCCTTGCTTGCCAGCCTGATTGGCCTGGTGTGGTTTGTCTGGAGGAAGGGGCGCTTTTTCCAGAAGCGGCGCTTCGGCCTGCTACTGGGCTTGTGGATTGGCGTAGCCCTTTTGCTGTTGTCTATCGCCTCGCCGCAGGTGCCAGCGCGGGCGGTCTGGGTTGTTCTGCCGCTGGCATTGCTTGGTGGCATTTCGGTCGAGGCGGTGGCGCAGAACTGGCGAGTGTTCAAGCGCTGGCGGGGCGAGTGGATCTATGCTTGCATCATCCTTGTGCTGTGGGTCTATCTGTACCTGCGTTTTGCGAGTTACGGGTGGCAGAGTTCCCGTGCGCCTCTGGATCTAGTTGTGGGGATCATTGCGTTTGTGCTGCCGCTTCTTTTGCTGGTGCTTGCCGCGATAGGCTTTGCGGTGTTCTCCGGGGACGACCGGGAGGCAGTGAGCGAAATTGTCGGAGGAGCCAAGGTCGTACTGTGGGGTACAGCAGTCGGCGTGGGGGGCGCGCTTTTGCTGGCGACCTTCTCGATAGGGTGGGGGTGTGCGCACGTGAGACCCGCTGATCCCAGGGAGCTGCTCGTGTACGATCCTACCGCAGACGAGGTGCACGATCTCGTTCAGACGTTGCGCGATATTTCCTGGCGTGAGACCGGGCTTCCAATGGCGCTAGGGCTCGCGTACGAGGCGCCTGCCAACTCGGTTTTGACGTGGTACCTGCGTGACTTTGACGCGGCCCGCCGCGTTGATGATTTGCGAGGATTGGAGCCCTGGGAGTTGAGTGTGGTTGTGACTTTGCATCGCGACTGGCCCTCCGAGTTACCGGAGGGGGTCTCGTTGGCCGGGCGGGATTTTGCGCTGAGCCGCAGCTGGAGCCCGCGCAAACTTGGCTGTGCTTTGGAGTGGCCGCCGTGTAACGAGTCCATGGAGTGGCTGTTTTACCGCGCGCCTAAATTCACCCCGAGGGATGATCACTGGCTCGTCCTCGATTCGGAGGTCGAGCAGTGGGCGGTGATTTGGGTGCACACGAACGCCGAGGCAGATGTGCAGCCATTGCAATGAAACGCACTTCGCATAGTCATTAAAGAACAACCATAACCAATCTTGTCCCGCTTCCCGTGAACAAACTTTAGGCTACGCGAAGCCCGTTTCTAGCTCTCGCCAGCACACAGCGGGGTGGGATAGATTGAAACGGAG